>DAIDJG010000299.1 GCA_027451445.1 Singulisphaera sp. | reverse complement strand
CTGCTCATACCGAAGCCGTTGCGGGATCGTCTCTCCGGGCGGAAAGAGCCCGCTTGGATCGGACGCAATCCGCAACAAATCGAATATTAAATTAATTTGAATATTTATATCTTTTCTATTAAAATCCGCGAAACCCGAACTTAGATGATATCGACTGGAGCGGTTTGAGGTTTCTTGGTTTGGCGGAGAGAGCGGTGATGAGCGACCGGTGGCGACCCGAAGGGTCGGGCTCTGGATGATGGTGCGCGGAGCGGGAATCGTGTCGATCCTGTTGCTGGCGTCCGACCTGCTTCCACCGAGATTGTTCGCGATCGAGCCGTCGGGTTCCGGACGACCGCCCAACTCGTTGAAGGAAAAAATCAGGACGCCAAAGTCAGAATTCACCGAGCTTGACGCCACCGTGTACCGCAGATTCTGCATCAATTGCCACGATCAGGATGGACGCGGCGAAATCGGCAGGGAACTCTTCCCGAAGATTCCTGACTTTACGGACGCGCGCTGGCAAAACTCTCAAACTGACGACCGACTACGCCACGCTATTCTCGAAGGCTCGGGAAAATCGATGCCGCCGATGAAGGCAAAGCTACGTCAAGCCGACATGGCCCCGATGATCCGGCTCGTCCGCGCGTTTGCAGGCCGCGGACTCGTGATCGCCGACGACGACACCGCGAAAAACACGAGCGAGTCAACCAAGTTCCTCCAGCCGCTTGGCCCCTTTCGCGAGCCCGACCGACGCGTACAGGTTGAGCGTGGGGAGCGGCAGGTGTATCAAAAGTCGTGCGTCGCGTGCCATGGTCCCGACGGCAAGGGGAGCTTGATTCGAGAGACGATGCCAGAGATACCGGACTTTTCACTCGTCTCCTGGCAGCGCCTTCGGACCCGGTCCCAGTTGACCGTGAGCATCCTCGACGGCAAGAGAAGCCACATGCCCGCATTTCGGGACAGGCTCTCGAGTGAGCAATCGCAAGCCCTCGTGCACGTCGTTCGTTCGTTTGCCCCACAACAGTCAAGGCCCGCTGACGCTGGGATGGACGAATTCGACGCGAAGTTCAACAAACTCCAACAAGAGTTAGACGACTACCGGCGACAGTTCCATGCCAGTCTGTCGGCTGCCCCACGCGATCAGAACGCGCCACATCGGTCGCGGTGAGGCAATTCAGTTCAAGGCGCGGCGTTTCTGGCGTTAATGTAAAAAAACGCGCGACTCGTACCGCGGCGAGTCAGTCTTTGTCCTCCCGTCCGATCCAGGGATCAGACGTTTGGGACACCCGTTGAATGGTCTCGTCGAGCACCCCGAAATCGATGGGTTTGGTCAGATGGGCCGCGAAACCGGCCTCGCGGCTGTTACGCAGGTCGTCGTCGGTGCCATAACCGCTCAGTGCGATACCTCGTACTGTTGACTGGGCACGAAGGTGGCGCATGAGATCGAGTCCCGTGCCGTCGGGAAGACCGACGTCGCTCACGATCAAGTCGATCGTTTGGCCCTGAACGGCGTCCAGCGCCGCGGTCAGCGTCTCCGCCGTTGTCACGCGATGGCCCCGAGCACGAAGCAGACGGGCCATGACACGCAGCGTGTCCGCATTATCCTCAACCAGCAGAATGCGGAGAGTGCCTCGTGGTGCTCGGTCCAGAGGGCTCGATGCGCTCGTTTGAGGAAGCGATGAGGCCGGACGGGGCACCGTGGGAAGTTCGAGCGTGAACGTAGCTCCTTCGTTCTGTCCTGGGCTGGTTGCAGTCAGAACGCCTCCATGCGCCTCGGCGAGTGAGCGGCAGATTGCCAGACCGAGACCAAGTCCGCCGAAGAGTCGGGTCATGTTCGGTCCCCCTTGCTCGAACGCGTCGAAGACCTTGGTCAAAACTTCGGGAGCAATCCCAAGGCCCGTGTCATTCACCTCGACCACCAGGTTGGTCCCGGAGGATCCTTCTCGATTTCGTGAGCGGATCGCGATCAGCCCTGGTTTGGGAGTGAACTTCACGGCATTCTTGATCAAGTTCCAGAAGACCTGAAGTAAGCGAGCGGGATCCCCATCAACGCACGATGATGGGGCGGCCAGTTCCAGCTCGACATCGTGACCCACTGCCGCGAGATCATCGTGGCAGATCTCCAGGGCACGACGGATCAGGTCGTGGGAATCGACGGTCTCGCGATTCAGGACGAGCTTACCCCGGCTGATTCGCGTCACGTCGAGCAGGTCGTCGATCAAACGCGCCTCGAGGGCAATGTTCCGCCTCACAACCTCGAGTCCCGGCAGCATCAACTCCGGTGTATCGGGGTCGTCCAGCAGCGCCGAGACATGAACGAGCGCTGGCGTGAGCGGAGTACGCAGCTCGTGCGACAACGCCGCGAGGAATTGATCGCGCGCCCTGCCGGCCTGCTCCGCGGCCTCCTTCGCGGCGCGAAGTCCGGCTTCCGCCTGTTTCCGCGGCGTGACGTCCCGCACGACCCACGTGAACCCGGGCGCATCTTCCCGCGGCAGTGGCGTAACCACCGCCGAAGCAGAGAACCTTGTCCCGTCCTTTCGCGAGCAAGTCAGCTCACGCTCCTGGCTATCATCAGTCACGACCCCGAGTGCTGGAGGTGGATCGCGCCAGTCGCTCGCCGGCCTCGCGAAGAGAGACATATTCTGGCCGAGAACGTCGGCTTCCGGATAACCAAGAACGTGTTTGGCGCCGGGACTCCAACCTGTGACGTGTCCCTGCCGATCGGTGGTGAAAATCGCGTGGTCGGTGATGCTGGCAACAAGCTGTTGGATTTCCTTGGCGATGGTCTCGGCCCGTCGTTTGGCGCCGTGAAGCGCTTCCAGGAGCGTGCTCGTTGTCGCTCCGCACGCCAGGAAGAGGACCAGCCGCACCAGTCTGCCAGGCGTCATGTTCGGGTGGAGCGTTAACAGCACGATCAATCCCGTTGCAACTAACCCCGGTCCGAACCCGCCGTACCAGGCCGATACGAGGATCGCAAAGAAACTCACAAGGATAAAGGTACCGTTGTCGTCACCTTCGATGATCCCAGGGATCCTTAAGATCGTCGCCGCCGACGCGATCGCCATGAAGGCAAACGCGTACCGAAACAGGGCGTGGGGTGAACGTTCACTCATGGCGAGGTCTGAGACGGAGCAGCAGCGAGCAAAGCTTCGCGGCGAGAAACGGCGATTTCAGATACTTCCCGAGGCCCGGGACCGACGATGCGCGAATCAGCCGTCTCAGCGAAAAGCCGCGCAGCGTAAAGCCAGCGTCCACCATCGGCGCCGGCATTCCTTAGATCGTAATTGCGATCTCCGGTGAGATTCGGACACGCGCTCTCAAGGACTCTAGCTTGCCGTAGAGGAGTTGCGTTCTTCGACAGCCCCGCATCAAAGCCTCACGGCAATGTTATTCAGCGTCATTCAACGCGGCCACGGCGCCTCTCGTAAGAGAAGGCGGGAGTGGTTTCACCAACCGCCATTCGGAGCGATCGATTCCCAAGTGTCGGCGAAATTCACTCACTGATTTCACGGTCCAACACGATCCCGCATCGACCGAACCTCATCAATGCGACGGTACAAACACGGAAGTCTGTTCTTTCGTTTGGGTAGAGGCGGTTCATCAGACAGTGCGACAACCTGGGACGGCTGATGCCACCACACACGCGTGCCGCCCATCGCCTTCCAATTAAGCCGAACGCCCCGCCGTCTTACTCTAAAAAAGCTTAGATATCCCCGATTTCCCCTTGACCCCGCGATCCATTTCCGTCAAACGCAACGACGTTGCATTTTTTATACAGGGCTGGTTGCCAAAGAAGACTGCCGTGTCCTATAGTCATCAATGATGACGCAACGACGCGTCGTGCGGTTGGTGGAAAGGAGTCTGGAGGACGATTGATCCTGCCGGCAGGTGAAGGCGCCTTGCGGCAATGCCCCACGAAGGAGCATCGTGTTATGAGCCGTTGTCAACCGGTCCTGCAACTGTTGGATTCTGTCTCTGAGCCAGCGGAGGAGCGTCCGTCGTGGACGAATCGTCAGGCCCGCGAACGGGCCATTCGTGCCGCTCACGCCCGCCAGGCGAGCCAGCGTCGTCGTCACGTTGATCCGACGACCTGCGAGCGCGAGTATTCGGCGTCGGAGTTGGAATTCATGCAAGCGATTCAGGAGTATAAACAAAGCAGCGGCCGCATGTTTCCCACTTGGAGTGAAGTCCTGGAAGTCCTGAGGGACCTGGGCTACAAGAAATCTTGATCGGATCGCCCCCGCCCTTTCCTGCTCGATCCTTGGACTCATCTTTAGTGAGTCTTCGTAGTGAAGTGGATTCGGCGCTACGCCTCATTGCTCCTTGACGACGGGTGCGATGGAAGTGTGGGCCGGGCGAGACCGAATTACGAAGGTTCCCTGTTCAAAGATCACGTTTCGCGTCGCGACTGCTGGCTTTTCCACGAATAGAAACGACGGTGCGCCGCTCCTCCTGTTGGGGAGCGCGTGTTAGCGCTGCAATCCTCTCACTGGTTGAGCCGCCGAGGCGGAAGCGTTGTGCGTGCGTCCACGGCTCAATGGATCAGACGGGGCCTGTCCGACACGTTCGTTGCCACGAGCGGAATGCGATGAGTGTGCTATGCAAATCGTCACGCAGGTTGTGCGGGTGTTCTCTCATAGCATCGCAACGTCTCCCATGGGAGCCGTTACGCTGATCGTTCTCATCGTATTCCTGGCTTGCTTGGTTGTGGGGCGGGAGCGGTGAGCATCGCCTGACGCTGGGGCTCCCTCCGCGGCTCAGCAATGACCAGGCGACCAAACGCGAACGGCGCCTTCGGGCGAAGGCTCGCTTTACCAGTCGATTGCGGCCAAATCTCCGTGGCCGATGCCTCCGTTGACGGTACCGACCAAGGCTGCCGTCAACGACTCGTTCGCCTCGCCCTCGAAACGCGCGCGCTTTTCGGCAAGGGCAGCGGAAGCAACTCGCCCCGATTGCAGTCCATCACGAACCACGACTTGCACTCGCCGCACGTCGCAAGGAGCCGATCGGCCAGTTCGGGATCGGGCATGTGCACGTTCAAATAATCGCCGCATTCCGGACAGGGAACTTCACAATGGCAGTCAGGATTATCGCCGTCTAAGACAAATCGAGTGTTTTTCATGGCCGATCTTCCTGGAGAGAGGTAACCCACAGGTTGTTTCTCTGAGCCGTACCTCGTGTGTCGAAGCTCGATGCTGCGACTGCTCACAGACGCGGGAACCGACGCTGTCGGACAGCGGCTTTCATGGGTCGTGCTTCCCGAAGTGCGGGCTAGTCGAATAGTTGCAGCCGTCTAATTGAAGTTGATAGGTCAGGGGGTTTTCACTGTCAAACGTACCGGGCACGATCATCCGGGCACCCGGGCCTCCATGACACCTGGATGCACGCTTGCAAAAGCCGCTCCATCTCAATACGTATGGAGCAGGCAATTGGCCCACGATTCTTCAATAGCGTTGTGTTTTCGCAACGAACCGATGTGCATCGACAGCGCGATGTTGAATGCGGACACCGCTGCCCCGGGTAGATTTGTAAATCGTAGGGCGTCAACTATCATGGGCCAGTCGCGATGGCAGGAAGCACAAACGTGCTCCAGGTAAACAATGGTGGGCCTCGACGAGGAGTGATCTCATGGGTTTCCGATTCCGTGCCTTGGCCTTGCTGTGTGTAGCGATTTCGATGGCGACGGTTCCGATCAAGGCATTCGCCGACGTAACCGCAATCCAATCCATCACGGTTCCTTTGACAGCGACGAACTTTGGCGTCAACGGAGCACCGAACGATCCGTTGGTGTTCAACCAGTTCGACCCGACCCTCGGAACGCTGCAACAGGTGAACGTGACTATGCAGTACGACTTCAACCAGCAAATCAGCATGACGTTCGCCAACCCGGCGACGATCACCGTGACCGCCGGCAACAACCTCATTGCGTTGGAACGCCCGGACACGACATCGATCTTCTCCGCGACTCCGCCGACTTTTAGCGAGACTGTGACCTATGGCTTCGCCCCAGGGGAAACGACGTTTCCACACACCCTCAACTTCGGACCGCAAAACAACCACGTGAGCCTGTCGCCCGTTGCTCTGACTTCAGGATCCGACCTTGCGGCATTCACCGGCCCTGGGACAATCGCCCTACCGTTAATCGCGTCCGCCGTCTCGTCGTTTTCATCGACCAGCGGAAACGGCACCGGATCGTCTACGACGATGGCCGGAGCCACTGTGACGGTTCAGTACGTCTACTCGCCCACCAACGCAGTTCCCGAGCCGTCGAGTATGATTCTGCTCGGTCTCGGTGGTGGCGGGCTCATGTGGGGACGGCGCCTGCGCCGTCGTTTGGCTCAAGTTTGAAGCTTTTCCGTTCCTTCGCGAACATCCTGCTCGATCGTGACCCTCGAATTACGAAGTCCACCGCGCACCACCACGCGGTGGACTTTTTGTTTCTTCTCGAGGGCACCACAACAGATCTCCGCTTGTACTGATTCCTGAGCTGGCACCATTCGGCTAGCTCGTTTCGAAACGCCAGTTCCGACACGTCCCGCGACTGACGCGCCGATCGAGCGCCGTGGTTCCTCTTGACCGCTTCAACCATGCGGGCTATGGTCCGTCCGGACCCCAGGAAGGAGTCCGTCGTGTCAAGTGTTGCGCCGCAATTTGGGCGTCATCTCTCAAGGAAGGGAGCCGAACCTCCATGCCGACCAAGGATCGGCGGGCCGCAGCCCGACGTCGTGTCTGGGGGCGAGGCCCGATCATTCTCCGATTCGAACCGCTCGAAGGCCGGCAACTGCTCGCCTCCGCCAAGCCGCTGCCCGACCTTGTCGGTCAATCCTTTCAGGCTCCAACGACGTTGAATCTCGGCCAGTCGTTCACCGTCAACGCGGTCATCAAAAACGATGGTACAGCCTCAGTGCCGGCCCCCATTCAAGTCGTCTTCTACGCATCGCCCAGTCCTGGTGTCAATTCGGACGCGGTGGCGATCGGCTTGGCGTCCGTCCCAGCAGGATTGCAGCCAGGTACGACCGCGAACCTGTCGCAGCACGTCACGTTACCCGCCACACTGGCCGGCCTTGGTCCTTCCGGCACGTTCTACGTCGGAATGGCGATCGATCCCAGCCACCTGATCCAGGAGGGCAACACGCAGAATAACGTCGGGGTGGGATTGGGCGTCGACACGGCGATGGTCACACTGAACACACCCCCAGTCGTAACGCTCGTGGGCAAGAGTCTGCAACTGTCATCCAACCAGACAGAATGGGGCGGGTCGTTCGGCGTGACCGAGCAGATCGCGAACACGGGCAACGCCAACGCCCCGGCGACCACCGCCCTGGTGGTTCTCACACCGGCCGGGGTGACGCCGGGCGGGCCGTCCGATGTGACGGTGGGAGCCATCAACGTCCCGGCGCTCGCTGCCGGGCAATCCACCACGGTGACCCAATCGATCAACCTCCCTGCCACCCCGCCACCGTTGTTGCGTTCCGGAAATAGCACGTACACACTCTCGATCGTGCAGGACGGCGACTACCTCACGAATCCACTTTATCCCCATCGACCGACCCAGGGTCTCGGCCGCGATGAGGCTGAGATCGCGATCACCACACCGTCGTTTGCATCATCGCTGCCTTCGTCTCTCCCGCAACTCCAGGTCACCGGCGTATTTACGCCCACGACGACGATCTCGTGGGGCCAGAACCTGCAGATGAACGCGACGCTCCAAAACACGGGCACTGCTGGCACAGGACCGATCCGTATTCGCTACCTACTCGTGGGCACTGATGGCACACTGAATGGGCTCTTTCTCGGTGACACCGAGATCAATAATCTCGCCGCGGGTGCCTCCACGGGCATCGTTTGGACCGTCCCCCTCCCCTCGATCCCTCCAGGAACGGTCAATAGCCAGGGCGTGGCCAGAATTGCTGTGGTGGTCGATCCAGAACACAGTCTCGTTCAGACAAGCACCGCAGGGAACATTGGATTTTCCGGTAACCTGACGTTCCAAAACCCCTCGACCACCACGGCTTCAACGCCCTCCGCCCCGGCGCCGACGACAACAACACCGAATCCCTCGACACCATCCCAGCCGACAACCCCGCCGAGGTCATCGGCACGCCGCACGAACAAACCGAAACCGAAGCCAAAACCGGCCGGCCACAGCATATCGCATGAGCTCAAGGTCTTCGGCAGCAAGATTTCCAGCGAGTACCACAAGCTCATCAAGAAGCTGTGAGATCGGCCCTCGCCTCGAGTCTCGCGCCTGGGGCGGCCCACGTCGACCTGGCGATCGGCCTACCTCAACCGATCAGCGGTCGGAAGTACCGGCCTGAACTGCGTACCAAGCTCGCGCGAGCGCGGACGCGTCGAGACCTTTGGCCTGATCACCGGACGAGTTGCCGACAAGAATCCTGGCGGCTCGGGCCGCTTCATCGGGTGACAGCATCCCATCGCGGTCAATGTCACCGAATTCCATGATCTTCGAAGCGACCCCGGGCCAGACGAACCCCGTCCCACGTTGCGCAGTCCGGTAACGACTCGGGCCCGCCTGAAGGCGACGCACAAGCCGATCGAAGGGACTCCCAGGGCTGTTGACAGTTTCACGCTGGGAAGATAAGAGAGTTGGCCGTGGCGATGGTAGCCCGCTTTTGCCGATTTGTCGCATGGAGGCGCAACTATGGATGCAGCGCTGGGACGCAGTCTGCTTTCGTTCTTGGCCGA
>DAIDJG010000298.1 GCA_027451445.1 Singulisphaera sp. | reverse complement strand
TGCAGGCACCTGGCCGATGGCCGTGGTCACTGCCCCCTGCCCCTGGACCGTTGGCAGGAGCCTATAATTCCCGGACTTGCGACCCCTGAGCGATCGGGATAGCTTAGATGCACATCCAAGGAGGGCCGGGCCTTGCGGCCGCCGGACGGTTGACACGTGCCGGCCCGACACAGCGAGAGGGATTCATGTCCTCGGCCAACGACGTTCTGAAGCAGGTAGATCGCGCGGTGGCGGGAGGACAGCTTTCGAGTCCAGCCGCGGCCAACATCAAGCGGTGGCTCACGGAGACCCCGTTCGCGGCCTATCGCGACCGACTGGTCCGCGACATTGAGGCCGAGCGCTGGCGCGCGCTTGACGATGCGTTCTATACGGTCCTCGAATTTGGCACCGGCGGCCGTCGGGGCAAGATGTATCCGGTCGGGACCAACGTCCTCAATGAGCGCACGATCGGAGAGAGCGCCCGGGGTCTCGCCGACTACGTGACCGCTCGCAAGGGCGAGTCCGCCCCGCGGTCGTGCGTGATCGCCCGCGACACCCGCCACAACTCCCCCGAGTTCGCGGCGCTCTGTGCGGGGGTCCTCGCATCGGCGGGTTTCAAGGTCTACCTCTTCCCCGAGCCGCGTTCGACTCCCCTGCTCTCGTTCGCCGTGCGCCACTTTCAGTGTGATGCCGGCATCATGATCACCGCGTCGCACAACCCCCCCTCGGACAACGGCTTCAAATGCTATTCCGGCACCGGCGGCCAGGTGATCCCGCCCGATGACTCCGGGATTATCGAGTGTGTTGTGGCCGCCTCCAACCGCGAGATCCCTCAGAAGCCGCTCCAGGACGGGCTCGACGACGGCTCGATCGTCCTCGCCGGTGAAGACGTGGACCGCGCGTACATCGCTGCGGTGGTGGGCGAATCGGTCAGCGAGGCCCGCGACCTGTCGATCGTCTACACGCCGTTGCACGGCGTGGGCGAGACGTCCGTCGCCGCAGCGTTGACGGCTGGTGGTTTTGCCAAGGTCAACATCCTCGCCTCCCAACGCACGCCCAGCGGCGATTTCCCGAACGTTCCTGGCCACGTTTCGAACCCTGAGATCCCCAAAACCCTCGACGCCTCGATCGCCGAAGCCCAGGCCACCGGGGCTGACCTGGTGCTCGCCAGCGACCCCGACGCCGATCGCATTGGCGTCGGCCTGCCCGTCACCGGAGACCCGAAGGGCGAGTGGACCACGCTAACCGGCAACCAGATTGGCGCGTTGATCGCCGCCTTCGTGATGCGCGAGACCCGCGCGAAGGGTAAACTCCGGCCCGATCACTACCTGGTCACCACGCTGGTCTCGACGGACATGAGCCACGCTCTCGCCGCGCGTGAAGGGATTCGGGTTGAGGGAGACCTCCTTGTGGGCTTCAAGTGGATCGCCGAGCGCATCGACCAGGCTGGTCCCCAGAGCTTCCTGTTCGGCTTCGAGGAATCGCACGGCTACCTGAAGGGGACCCACGTTCGCGACAAGGACGCCGCGGTCGCCGCGTTCCTGTTTGCTGAATTGGCGGCTGCAGTCAAGGCGCGCGGGCAGACGGTCCTCGAATACCTCGACAATCTCTATATCGAGGTCGGTCACTACGGCGAGCGGCTGATCAACAAGACGCTCGAGGGCCGCGAAGGGGTTGCCCAGATCAAGACTCTTATGGCGGCGTTCCGCAACAGTCCGCCCCGAACGGTCGCCGGCCTGGACGTGATCGAGGTGCACGACTACGGAACGCACGAGATCCGTCCCGTGACTGCCTCGGGCAATGTGCGCCCCCTGCCCCGCCCCTCGGGCGACCTGCTGATCTTCCAGACCACCGCATCAGGCGTTCGGTTTGCCGCGCGTCCTTCGGGGACAGAGCCCAAAATCAAGTTCTACCTGTTCGCGAGGACCGACGTCGCGGGACGGGACAAGCTGGCTCAGGCCAAGACGGAAACGGCTCGTAGACTTGACGCGATGAGCGCTGACATCGAACAATTCATCTCTCAGGCACTGAGTCAGGGATCATAGATTCTGGAGAACGGTCATGCCGTTTGCGTCTTATTCCACGATCGGTGACGTGGCTCGAGCCCATCGGATCCACTTTGTTCGAAGCGATTTCATCGTACCGATCGACGGCACGCTTGGCGACGCGTATCGTTCAGAGCTGCAATTCACGCTTGATGAAGTCTCGTTCGATGCGACTGAGACCATAATCCGCGAAACTCTAATTTATCCTCTTTTGCGCGAAGTCTGGAAGCCCTTTCGGCAAAGTCTCACGTTGTGGAGCAATCAGCCGATCACATACGACGACGACCTCTGCGGAGTTCCCGACTACACCGTGGCGCGCCGATCACCGCTCGGATTCGTCGTGTTCGACGCGCCCTACTTGATCATCGTTGAAGCGAAGCGCGATGATTTCATCCGAGGCTGGGGCCAGTGCCTGGCAGCGATGGTCGCAGCGCAGCGAATCAACGACCTACCCGAACAAACGCTGTACGGGATCGCGACGAACGGACGGATCTGGCAGTTCGGCCGCCTGCGTGGGACCGAGTTTACTCAGGAGTTGCGTCTGTTCGCGCTCAGCGAGCTGGACACCCTCGCTGGTGCGCTGAGGTTTGCATTCACCGAGTGTCAGGAACAGGTCCAGCGCATGCCCGCGATGACGTGACCGCGATGAGGATTTTCCGGGGAGGGACCCCGCGAGGGACGCATGGCAGAGGCACCGTCGAATACCGCAAACACGCCCGCTGAGAAAGTGCGCACGTTCCCCACGTCCCCAGGCGTCTACCTCATGAAAGACGTCCAGGGCCGGGTAATTTACGTCGGCAAAGCGAAGAGCCTGCGCAGCCGCGCGAGCTCGTACTTCCACAAGACCGCCGAGAACGACCGCCGCATCTGCGACTGGATCGGCGAGGTTGCCGACATTGATTTCCTCGTCGCCGACAGCGAGGTCGATGCGCTCCTCATGGAAGCGCGCCTGATCAAGGATATCCAGCCAAAGCACAATCAGGATCTCAAGGACGACAAGACATTCCCCTATCTCCAGATCACGGTTGGCGACGACTTCCCGCGCGTGAACTTTACGCGCGAGCCTCTCGACCACGGCGTAAAGCTGTACGGTCCGTTTCCGCGTGCGAAGAGCCTGCGAGGCGCCATCCAGGTCTTGCAGAAGATCTTCAAGTTCCGGACCTGTTCGCTCGACATCCAGGAAGGAGACCCCCGCTGGCGCTGGTTCCGGCCTTGCCTGCTCCATTCGATCAACCAGTGCACGGCCCCCTGCAACCTGCGGATCGACCAGGATGCGTACCGCACCGACATTCGCCGCCTCCGCCTCTTTCTCGATGGCAAGAAAGACGAGGTCCTCCGCGAACTCCGTGAGGAGATGACCGAAGCGAGCAAGGCCCGGCTCTACGAAAAGGCCGCCCGCGTGCGCGATGAAATCAAGGCGCTCGAGACCTTGAACCTCCGCGGCGACCTTGCCAAGCACGCTCAGCCCGAAGTTTTCTACGTCGATCCTCGCAAGGGGCTGAAGGGGCTCAAAAAGGTCCTCCATCTGGAGTCTACGCCGCGCTCGATTGACGGCGTGGACATCGCCCACCTCGGCGGCACCGAGACCGTCGGCTCGCTCGTCACCTTTATCGACGGCCTCCCCTTCAAGCCCGGCTACCGCCGCTACAAGATCCGGAGCGTCGGTGGCATCGACGACTTTGCCTCCATTCGCGAGGTCGTGAGCCGTCGCATCCAGGGGCTCCAGGAGCGCGACGAGCCATTTCCGGACATCTTCCTCATCGACGGCGGCAAAGGACAGCTCAACGCCGCACTCGACGCCTTCAAGGCCCTGGGAGTCACGCCGCCGACGCTCATCTCGCTGGCAAAGCGCGAAGAAGAAATCTACGTACCGGGCGAATCCGACCCGATCGTCCTGAGTCGCCGCTCGTTCGCGTTACGCCTTCTGCAGTACGTACGCGACGAGGCCCATCGATTTGCGCAACACTACCATCATATGCTCCGGAAGAAGCGGACGCTCGGCGATGATGAGACGTGAGGGCCTGCTCGCAAGTCGTTGCGACAGCTTCAGGGTTATGCCAGGGGGAGCGTGAGCACAAACTCAGCGCCGAGCGGTCCATTTTCCGATAGCCGCAAGTCTCCACCCAGCGCTCGCGAGAGACGGCGGCTCAGCGCCAGGCCGAGGCCGACGCCTGGCGCGGATTGGGCGGCGTCGTGAGCGGATTTTGAAAAGGGGCGAAAGAGGCGGCGAATCGCCTGAGCCGGAAGTCCCGGTCCGTGGTCTCGTACGTTCAGACTGAGCCAGCCGCCGGACGTACCGACCGCCAGGTGAATGCGTCGATCGGCGGCGTCGCGCGCGTACTTGACCGCATTGTCAACCAGGTTCGAGAGGATCTGATCGACGACAGAGACGTCAGCGCGCACGGACACCGGCCTGTCGATCGACTCGACCACCAGCTCCATCCCCGCCTGCCCCGCGCGCTGAGAAAGTCGGGGAACGAGTCGGTCGAGCAACTCGGAAGGGGTCACGACCTCGCGATTGTCCGCAGCTCGACCACGTTCGAGACGGGCGAAGGCGAGAACATTCTCGACCAGGTGGCCAAGCCGATCGGCCTCAGAGCGGAGCGTCTTGAGGTAACTGCGCTGCGTGTCGGGGTTGTCGATCATGCCCTCGTCGAGCATCTCGGTGTAGAGGCGAAACGTCGTGAGTGGTGTGCGCAACTCGTGCGTCACGGCCGAAACAAACGTCCCGCGCCGCTCGCTCAGGCCGAGAGCGCCTCGGAGCAACAGGGCGATGGCCGCAGCAGCAAGTGCAAGACAGGCTCCGGCAATCCCGAGCGCGAGCCGGACGGGCGACCAGACCGGCGCAGGCCCTTCGGCGATCGGGCCGGGAATCAGACGCACCGGCAACGACGCGAGCATTCGCGCCGGCGCAGGGCCATCGGGCACGCGGACCGGTATCAAGCTGGCCTGGGGCAGAAGATCGGTGGTGCTTGCGAGCAGTTCGTTCCGGATCACGTCCCAGTCGAGCCAGCAGCCCTGGAGGAATGTCCCCTCCTCCACGCGAACTCGACGCGCCAGCAAGAGCGCATTACCGATCCAGATGGCCTGGAGTGGGCCTTGCCGCACGCTGGAGTGTGCCGACAGCGGCACGGCCAAGGCGGTTGGTGCATTCTGGGCGATTTTCGTGCTCCGAGAGCGCATCTGATATTCGTTGGATTGCTTCGATTGCGATTGCTGATCGAATGCTACGGCGGGGTTCATGATCTGGTTTGCCAGCAATGGATCGTCGGTGGTCAAGGCGGCCGCCAGGCACTCTCGGCTCACGAGGTGCGCGAGTTCGCCGAGCCGCTCGGCACTCCGGTCGATCCGCTCAGACGCGAGGTAGCGGCTTTCGGCGAGATCGCGCATGTTCCCGGACGGCACCTGAGGCGAGCTGAGGCGCCCGTCAGGGCCATATTGGAAATGAAGACAAATCTGGGGCGACATAAACGTTAAAAGTGGTGATGGCACCAACACATCCCCGCGCTGGATTTCGGCGAACATACATGTGAACGCACGCTCCGCCGGGTAGAGGGGACTGTAAGAGAAGTAGGGCCGTGCGCTCTCCTCGGCCATCAACGGCGCCAACGCGGAGTCCATGCGCCAGAGTGCCAGTTGGAGGCTCTCCTCGAGCTCGGCCTGTCGCCGTGCTTTCGCTTCAGCGCGTTCAAGGGACAGCGCCATCGATCCGATTCGGACCATAGCCCCGGCCGTAAGGGCGACACAGAGACCGAAGATGAGCCACACGGACCCGAGTCGTTTCATGTTACGAGGCGCCCTGAGGGGCGAGCATGTAGCCTTGGCCCCGGACGGTCAGGACGATCCGCGGCCGAGAGGGATCTTCTCGCAGCTTCTCGCGCAGCCGCGCGATATGCATGTCGATCGTTCTCGTGGTGATTCCCGAAGGGTCCAGACCCCACACTCGCGCGAGAAGCTCGTCGCGCGAGATAGCCCGGCCAGCGTGTCGGGCGAGGTACTGAAGCAGCTCGCGCTCTCGCTCTGACAGTTCACAGCGCGCGCCGTCGTCGAACTGGACCTCATGCCGTTCGAGGTCGGCGAGCCCTCCGTCGAACGCCAGCCTGCGTACCGCGGGAGGGCGAGGAGGCGTGCGCCTGAGGACCGCCTCGATGCGGGCGAGGAGCTCCTTGATGCTGAACGGCTTGACTACGTAGTCGTCGGCGCCAAGGCCAAGCCCTCGCACGCGGTCGTCCTCGGAACCGCGTGCGGTCAGGACGATGACGGGCAAGGGCGAGCGGGCCGCGTTGATCTCACGAAGGATCGTGAGACCATCGCGGCCCGGCAACACCAGGTCCAGCAACAGCAGGTCGCAGTCTGAGCCGAGGGCCGCCGCGAGTCCGGCGGCCCCTTCGCTCGCTTCGACGGTGGTATAACCGGCGAAGCTCAAGGCGTCGACCAGCCCACGCCGGATCGCCGCGTCGTCTTCGACGACCAGGATTCGCTTGCGGTCCATGGGCTTACTCGAATGTGATCTGGTGACGGGTCGCCTGTTCCCGGATCGTTTTGACGATTGCCTTCTCCAGTGTATCGTCCTTCGCACCGGTTTGCTTTGCTCGCTCGGCCTCGATGTATTTCTGTCGCTCCTGGCTCAGAAGGTTGATCTTCTTCTGAATCGAATCGCGCTCTCGGGCGGCCGCCTCGACTTTCGCCTTGCGCTCCGCCTTGTTGAGCTTGCGAAATTCGTCGGGCAGGTCCTCGTCCTTGACCTCCTCGAGCTTGCACTTGCCATTCTTAATTGCATCGACAAGGTCCCATGCGTCGTTGCAGTAAAACGCGTTGGCCTTCGAGTGCGACCGGGCGACGAGGGCGCTGGGCGAGGCACTGAAGGCGTTGGCGTCCTGCGTTGCCTGGTTGGCCAGGCCCGCTCGTCCCATCTTGCCGAACGGCAAATAGGTCTTGTTCAGGTCGACGCCCAATTGGGCGATCTCCTTGTCCTGCGGCGCAACGATGTCCACCAATTTCTGATTTTGGTCGATGCTCATGTAACTGCCATCAGCCAGAACCGCGCCGTCTCTCCAGCCCGTCTGTCCCCCTTGGGTATTCGAGCCGCAGAAGATCGTGTTCACGACGATTCCTCGTTCGATCGCGGCGCGGCACGACTTATGGAAGTCGACGCTCCCCTGGGTAAAGGGTTCATTTCCCGCGATGAAGATGGCCTTGTAGATGTCGCCCGAGCGGCTCCACTCCAGGCGATTGACCGCTTCGCGGATCACCCAGCCGCAGTACTCATCGCCTCCGTTCGTTGTGAGTGCGAAGAGTTCCTGGGAGACGCGGTCGAGATCGTCGGTGAGTGGGAGGATCTGTCGCACGTACCCTTCTGACGCGGGAAGGGACTGCTTGCCGTACTCGAACAACGCCACCTGGATCATCGGTGTCCGGCCGTCCTTCTTCGCCTGGACGAATTGGTTGACGATGCTCCAGAGTTGCGTCTTTGCCTGGGCGATCAGGCCGTCCATGCTGTTGCTGGTGTCGAGCAGGATGGCGATTTGCACGGACGGGCGTGGCGGAGGCGCGGGCTCCTTGGCGCACGCCGTGTTGCGCGAGTTCGGAACAAACGCGAGCGCAAGGCATGTGAAGAACAGAGCGAGACGACGCATGGGAATTTCTCCTGATAAGGGTCTCACTTCAGTGCGAGTGTCCGGGTGACACTCTGCGGCACGGGCTCCACGATTCCGGACGGCGATTGCCAGTCGGTGCCCCTCTTGGGGCAAAAACATTAAATTTGATCATGTTAATTTGCGATGTGCTTTACGGTCGCTCGACCGGAGCTTTGATCAAGACCGGCTCCCCGTCGATGAGCATGAGGATGTCGCCACGGAGAGCGATGCTCCCCTGACGGCCCTCGCGGGCGAGCTTGGCCGCGAGCGACCGAAACTCCTCGGAGCCGAACGTAATCACGCGATGGGGCTGGACCTCGGTCGCGTTCGAGACGATTCGGCTGTCCACCCAGCGGTCGCGCCGCTTGTAGAAGGCGAGGTCGCAGACCTGTTGGACAGCGGAAGTCGCGACTTCATTCATCGACGCGTCGTAGAACTTGTTGTGCGGGTTCACGCACATCATGCTCTTCTGATACTGATTGTTCAGATCTTGATTCACGGACGAGAGCCC
>DAIDJG010000297.1 GCA_027451445.1 Singulisphaera sp. | reverse complement strand
CGGCGACGTCCCTCTCAGTCGCATCCCCCTCCGGCCGTTTCCCGGCACTGCCACCGAAAAGGACGTGATCGCGGCGCTCGAGGCCGCCGACAAACGGCTCTTCGAACTCGTCGACGGCACGCTGGTGGAGAAGACGATGGGTTTCAAGGAATCGCGACTTGCCGCCCGGCTCGTTTACCTCCTCATGGCGTTCGTCGAGCCTCGTAATCTCGGGATGGTCACCGGTGCCGACGGCGCGATTCGTTTGATGCCCAAGCTCATCCGCATCCCCGATGTTGCATTCATCACCTGGGACCGTCTCCCCGATCGCAAGGAGCCCAAGGAGCCGATCCCCCATCTGGCTCCCGACCTCGTCGTCGAAGTGCTCAGCAAAAGCAACACCAAGGCGGAGATGGCCCGCAAGCTGCGCGACTATTTCGCGATCGACGTGCGGATGGTTTGGTACATCGATCCCAAGGCGCGGACCTTGCGCCTCTACACCGGCGTCAAACAGTCCGTTCTCCTCCACGAGACCGACACGCTCGACGGCGGCGACGTCTTGCCAGGCTTCCAACTGCCGCTCCGGTCGCTGTTTCCTTCGGGAGGCCAGTCGTAGAGGGTTGAGACCGGCCGCGTGGAACACAATATCCCCGCCTGTCGGCGTGTACGGGGTCTGGGGCGATATGGCAACTCCGAGAATTCCGCTCATGACGAGACTCAAGCTCTATTTCGCCGGTTGGCGCCCGGATCGTGATGTGTGGGGCCAACTTCGATTACCGGCGTCACCCGCCGTCTTTCCCGAGGCGGAGCGGATCCTGCGGCGGTTCGGCGGTCTGCGATTCGGCAACTCGTGCGAACAGGTCCGAATCGAACCTTTCGACGCAGTCGGGGACGAGGACGATCTCCGGGAACGTTGCGAGACGAAGGTTGGCCGTCGACTCTACCCCATCGGTTACCGGGAGCATCAGGACCGGGAGCCCGTCTTCGTCGACGAAGCGGGAATAGTTTACATCAATTTCGGCGACGATCTTTAGGTATTGGCCACCACATTCGAAGACGCGCTCGGCTATCTGGTTCGCGCCGGCCAGGTTCGCCCGGTCAGGTTCCCGCAGCCGGTATCAGGGGAAGGCGCGACGCATTGGTTCGTGGGCACCGACGCCTCATAACCTCAAGTCCAGTGGTAGCCTAATCTCGGGCCTGGCCAATATTGGTTCACAATTCCGCGAGCCGTGGGCTGGTCGTTAGTGGGCACTTTCGGCGCGCTGGCACCGGCCGAACGACGTCTCGTGGGATGCCGATTGCCATGCGCCGCACCTCCGCCCATGTGTTACAGTTTCCCGAACGGGAACGACCCATGCCATTGCGCGATCACTTTCGGCCGCCACTGGACAACATTGCCTCGTGGAGCGAGCTTTACGGTCAGTGGCCGGCGGTGATCGTGCAGCAGCTCAGAAAAATCCTCCCGCCGGGATATGTGGCAGGACCACAGGTTCATTCCGGTCCCCAGATCGAAGATGAGTACGAGGTGCGCATTCACGACGCAACTCGCGGGCGCCGTCTCGTCGCGGCGATCGAGATCATCAGCCCGGCCAACAAAGATCGTCCGGAACACCGCAACGTCTTCCTCGGCAAATGCGCGGCGCTGCTCCAGAACGGAGTTGCCGTCAGCATCGTCGATGTGGTGACTGTGCGTCAATTCAACTTATACGTGACCATGTTAGAGTTGATAGGGCACTCCGATCCGACGCTGGGCAATCCACCCCCCGACCTGTACGCAGCCTCATGTCGATGCGTGAGACGGGAAGAACGAAACCTTTTGGAAACGTGGTCGCGCCGTCTCGAGATCGGCGACGCGCTCCCAACTCTCCCTCTCTGGCTGGGTGCGGATCGATCCGTCCCGCTGGACCTGGAACAAAGCTACGAGCAGGCGTGTCGTGACCTATGGATTTCATGAGCAAGAAGGCCGCAACGCGGAGGTGGACGCGCTCCATCGGCGTTAATGAACACCGTAGGAGGCCGAACGATAATCTGGCCCAACCGGCCACCGAGGGGCAGAATCGTGACCGCGTCCAATACTTGCGTGAATACTGGTCAGGCCCAAAACTTGAGATGTCTGCAGGGATTGGGCAAAGACAGTGAAAGTGCGTGCGTGACCTTTATCGGCCGCTTCCGGCCGCGCGACCGTCAAGAAACGGGGCGGCCCACCTTCAGGTTGCCGAGTTCCCTGGCGGCCGCCAGGCGCTCCCAGGCCAGGCGGATCTGCTTGATCGGGGGAAGAAGCTTCCAGGTGGAGAGGATCGCCCCTTTCCAGGTCATCCGCTGCACGCGGGCCATCTCGTCGACGTAGTTGTAGCCACAGGCGACGTGATGGGCCTGGGGGACCTCAAAGTCCACGCGCCGGATGTAGCCGTCGGGGTCGTCCCCGACCGTGTCCACGGGGGTTCGTCCTGACGCGAGATTCTCGGCCCGGGCACGATGGACAACCAGGAGACCGACAACTCTGCGAACTCGAGGGAACGCACGGCCGTAACAGGGCGGGTTTCGGGGCGGATACATCCATGTCTCGTCGCGGCCTTGAACACGGCTGTGTGACGATGATCCAAATTCTTGTGACACGTCCGGTCACCAGGGCTTATCCTGGATGCGGGAGATTTCTCCAGTGAGTGACCACGAGATCGGCATCTCCCAAACGATTGCCTGCTTTGGACTCGATGCGCGAGTCGATCAAGCGATACCGAGGCCGCACCATGCTCATGCGACAAAGCAGTCTCTCGGTCCCTCATTCCGCACGCCGTCGCCGTCTCGGCCGGCCAGGGAACCCTTACCGGCCCGAGGCTGAGCTCCTGGAGCGGCGTCTGGTCCTCGCCGGCAACGTCCAGATCAGTCTGGCCGGTGCCAATGCCATCAGCTCGTTCGCGGGGGTCGGCTTTGCGCTCAATCCCGTCGCCTCGATCACCGGCACGGTCAACGGCGTGATCGACAACAAGCCGGGCGACTATCAGGTCCAGATCGACTGGGGCGACGGCGGCGGTCTCGATAGCAACGTCAAGCTCGCGTCGGTCGGCAACCAGGTGCTCGTCAAGGGGTCACACATCTACCAAACCGCGTCGGCCGCGCCCCCTTACAGCGTGACCGTGCATGTCACCCTCATGGGTCAGACCACCAGCGCGGTGACGACGTCCGCTCCCGTCGACGCGCTGCCGGATGCTGCCTCGACGCCGCCCGAGGCCCCGACCGCCTACTCGGGCGCCCAGCCCACCGCGAACGTGACCCTGAGCCTCGCCGGCGCCAATGCCATCGACGCCTTCGCAGGCGTCGGCTTCGCGCTCAACCCCGTCGCCGCCATCACTGGTACCTACAAGGGCTCGCTCGATAACACCCCCGGCGATTACCACGCCCAGATCAACTGGGGCGACAGCCCCGCCTGGGACACCAACACGCGCCTCGTCGCCTCGGGCAACACCGTGCTGATCAAAGGGACGCACAACTTCCAGGCGACCGGCGACTATGACGTGACTGTCTACGTCACCGGACCCGACGGCCAGACCATCAGCAGCACGACCACCAGGGTCATCGTCAGCCTTCTCCCCGATCCGGCTTCCCGGCCCCCCGACGTCCCCGAGTCCCAGTCCGGCCCGCAACCCCTCGGCACCGTCACCCTGAGTCTCGCCGGTGCCAATGCCATCGACGCCTTCGCGGGCGTTGGCTTCGCGCTCAATCCCGTCGGCGCCATCACCGGTAGCTATAACGGCAACCTCGACAACACCGCGGGCGACTACCAGGTTCAGATCAACTGGGGTGACTCGCCGTCGTGGGACACCAACGTCGGGCTCGCCACCTCGGGCAACACCGTGCTGATCAAGGGGACGCATATCTACCAGGGCGCCGGCGATTACGACGTGACCGTCTACGTCACCGGGCCCGACGGCCAGACCATCAGTGACACAACCACCCGAGTCATCGTCAGCCTTCTCCCTGATCCCGCCTCCAGGCCTCCCGACGTGCCCGCCTCTCAGAGCGGCGCCAAACCGCTCGGCAACGTGACCCTGAGCCTCGCCGGCGCCAATGCGATCGACGCGTTCGCCGGGAAAGAATTCGACCCGAGCCCCCTGGGCAGTGTCTCGGGCAGCTACAACGGCCAGACCGACAAGACTCCGAGCCACTATCACGCCCAGGTCAACTGGGGCGACAGCCCGAGTTGGGACACCAGCGCCACCCTCGCCGCGGTGGGCAACGCGATCCAGATCAGCGGGTCACACACGTACGACGACCCGGGTCAATTTGACGTCACCCTGTACGTCACCGGACCCGACGGCCAGACCATCAGCGACAACACGACCGTGGTCGTCGTCAGCCCGATCCTCATCAACGCCACCTCCCAGACGATCAATACCACCGAAGGCACCCCCTTCGACGGCGCGGTGGCCTCGTTCACCGTCAACGACCCGAACGCACAGGCCAGCGACTATTCCGCGACCATCGACTGGGGCGATGGCACCAACCAAGACACCGGCGATATCGCCGCGAACGCTAACGGCGGATTCGATGTGACGGGCAAGCATACGTACACATCCGCGGCGAACAGCTTGCCGGTTACCGTCACCATCAACGCGACGGGAAGCGCATCCGCCTCGGCCACGGCCGACAGCACGGCGCACGTCGCCGACGCAATGCTCACAGCCTCGGGAACCACCATCCAGGCGACCCAGGGCATGGCCTTCACGGGGACCGTTGCCACCTTTACGGACGCCTACGCCAACGATCCGAAGGGAACCAACGAGTTCACCGCGTCGATCGTCTGGGGCGATAGCACCACCAGCGCTGGGACCCTGACGGCCCAGGGGGGTGGCCAATACGCGATCGCGGGGACCCACACGTACTCCCAGGTCAACCCGTCGATCCCCATCACGGTCAACATCAAGGACGTCGAAGGCGCGACCGCCACCGCGCAGAGCACAGCCGACGTGTCGGCGCCCATCAGCCCGATCACGGTGATGCTCAACGCACCGGACGTGAACGACACCAACGCGGCCTCGGAAGTGCCGTACACCTTCACGCTCGTGTTCCAGACCAGCGGCGGGTTCGTCTCGAAAGCATCGATCCCGGGCGCAACCGTGCAGGTGATCGCCCCCAATCAAGAGACGATCGCGGCCACGCTCGTCTCCACCGTGGCCTCGGGCACCACCGACGCCCAGGGGGACGGTTCGACCATCACCGCGACGTACCACATCACGCCGCTCAACGGCGACTGGCACCAGTCCCCCTTCGGCACGTACACCGTCGCGCTCAGCGGTGCGCCCGTCACCGGCGTGTCCGGCGGCCAGGCTCCCCAGGGGAACGTCGGTATGTTTCAGGTCAGCCTGGCGGTCATGCTGATTGCCGAGGTCCCTCAGTTCGACACCACCGTACCTTCGGACGGCACGATTCCCGTGACCGTGCGGGCGGTGGGCGGCTCGGGCAATACCGACACGGCTATTAATGGCACCGGGACCATTCAGCTCAACGGCAAGGTCGTCGCCAACATCGTGCTCAAGAACGGCGCCGCGAACGTGACGATCCCGGCCCCGTCGCAGGCCGGCACGTACCTCCTCAAAGGATCGGTGAGCACGCTGGTTTCAACTGGTACCGACGTTAACGTGGAGTCCGAGTCGTCCCCCGCCGGCAAGCTCTTCGACCTGGCGGTGGAAAACGCCGGGACGCTGGCCGAGACCCTGAAGGGTCTGCTGGAGGACACGCTCGGCGACTCCAGGGAGCTCGAGAAGAAGGCCATCGAGAGCCTGGAAGGCGTGGCGAGCAAGCTGGGAGTCGTGGTCACGGGCCTGACGTTCGTCCCGCTCGCGAAGGATCTCGTGTCCCTCGTCTTCGACCTGAACCAGCACAACCAGGCCAAGTTCGCGGAGGACTTCAGCGACACGGTCAAGGACAGCCTGCTGCTCGGGATCAAGTGGGGCACCGCCATTGTCGTCGACACGAATCCCGTCGGGGCCGTCGGGGGCTTGCTCCTCAACACCACCATCGAGAAGGGTGCTGAGGGGCTCTACAAAACGTTCCTCGAGGAGGGTTTCAAGACCGAGGGGGGCAACCTCTACCAGTCGCTTACGGGGACGGGGAGTAGCACCTTGCTCAACCAGGGAACCTCCTACACGCCGGGCGCAGGCGATCCGCCCCCGTCGATCATCCTGGTCAACCCGGTCGGCCAGGCGGCCGGTGCGTCGAACCTGAGCGCGGCTGGGCAGACCGTGTACGCCCAGGCCGGTGCGTCGTTCAACGGGAACGTCGCCACGTTCCTGGACGCGACGGGAAACACCAATCCCAGCCTCTACACCGCCGACATCGCCTGGGGGGACGGCAACTTCACCCCCGCAACCGTCGCGGCGCTCCCCGGCGGCGGCTTCACCGTGTCCGGGAGCGACAGTTATGCAACGCCTGGGATCTACACGGTGACCGTTGTCGTCAGCCGGGCCGACGGCAGCTCGGCCTCGGCCTATGACACGGCGGTCGTCTACCCCGCCGGGCCCAACGGGTCGACCCCCGCGCCTGCCGTGAATGTCCTCGCGCCCAACGTGGACGCGGGCAACGCCGATTGGGTCGCGCCCTACACGTTTAGCGTGGTCTACCAGGACACCGCCATGGTCTCCGCCGCGAGTGTGGCCGGAAGCAGCGTCCAGGTACAGCCCCCCAGTGGCCCGGCGCTGAACGCGCAAGCCATCAGCACGCAGGTCCTCGGCACCACGGACTCTCAAGGAAACGGGACGACCATCATCGTCACCTATGAATTCCTGCCCACCGGCGGCAACTGGTACGCCGCGCCCCCCGGCACGTACACGATCAAGCTCAGCGGCTCCCCGGTGACCGATCTCTCCGGCCACCCGGTCGCGCTGGGAAGCGCGGGCACGTTCCAGGCGTCGGCCCCGCCAACCATTGACGCCGCGCCGGCGGTCGATATCGAGTCGGGCACGGGGGCGACGATCAGTAACTCGGCGGATGTGGCCCTGAGCGGGTTCGCTGAGGCCGGGAGCACCGTGAATGTGTTCAACGGAAGCACTACGGTCGGTACCGTCACGGCCGGCGCCGACGGCTCGTGGAGCTTCACCTACCACGCGCCCCAGGACGGCCACTACGACTTCACCGTCACGTCCCAGGACAACCAGGGGAACACCAGCGCCCCCTCAACCGACGCGCCGGTCGAGGTTGACACCATCGCCCCGACCGGCTCGGTCACGCCCCTGCCGGCAAACTCCGGCACGAGCTTCACCGTCTCCTGGTCGGGAACCGACGACCCGAACGGAACCGGGATCTCCTCGTTCGACGTCGATGTGTCCGACAACGGCGGTCCCTTCGTCCCCTGGCTGACCGCCACGCCGCTCATCTCCTCGACGTACATCGGCGCTTATGGTCATACCTACGCCTTCTACGCCGTCGCGCGCGACGGCGCAGGCAATGCCCTGCCGGCCAACCCGACCCCCCAGGCCACAACCCAGACCACCCCCGGGCCGTTGCGAGTCGTCGGCATCAACCCCTCCGCCAACTTCCTGACGGCCCTGCCGAACAACCAGGTCGTCGTCACATTTAACCGTGCCCTGGCGGGACTGGTGGCCGACCAGCCCAACGGCAGCGGCTTCGCGAGCAATCCCTTCGCCGTCATGCTCATCCCCGCCGGGCCCGACGGCCAGGCCACCGCGCAGGCGACCGGCGTCTTCTGGTCGGCCCCGAGCGGGCACGATAACGGCGACCTACCGCTCCCGGCCACCGCCGTTTATCACGTCAACCCCGACGGGAGCTCGACAATTACCCTGACTCCCCAGCAACCGCTTTCCACAGATATCTACCTGATCGAGATCAACGGAGAGCACGACCTTTTCGGCAACCCCCTCGCGACCGACGCCGCGGGCGACCCTGGCGTGGTGTTCTCCTCGTTCGACTACCGCCCGCCAAACAACCTTCCCGCGCCCGCGGTCACGGGCGTTACGGCCAACAACGGCCTGGTCGTCATCAATAACAGCAACATCCCGCAACCCGACACCATCGGCATCCACTTCAATAAACCGATGGACACGTTCACGATCAACACGAACACCGTCCAGCTCTTCCAGCAGGGCGTTAACGGTCCGTTGGCGGCCGCCGTGGCGTACAGCCCCTCGACCCAATCGGCCTACCTCACCCCCGAAACGACGCTCCACCCGGGCGCGATCTACTACGTGTCGGTCAACACCGGCGTCACGGACGACGAGAACTTTGCCGGTAGCGGCGTACCGCTTTCGAGACCGTTTTTCACCTCGTTCACCGTCAGCGCCAACGCCGTGGGCGCAGGGAGTTCGCCGCTTCGGGTCAACGCGACGAACCCGCCGGATCACACGGCGTGGACCCAGCCTCTGGGGTACGGCACCGTGACTTTCAGCGAGCCGATCAACCTGAACTCTCTGGGCCGGTTCTCGGTCATGCTGATCTCCCAGACGGGTGGCGTAACGACCGGCACTTCGGGTTACGCCGACGTGCCGCTGAATGACAAGCTCGCGTTCAACCCGAACACCAACCAGCTCATCATCATCCCGACGGGCCAGTTGCGGAACCACGTCGTCTACCTGTTCGCAATCTCTGGGGTCCAGGCCAGCAACGGCGATTCACTCTCCGGCGGGACCTATGCCACGTTCCTGTTGAGCAACGGCGTCGCCCCCAACCTCGCCGCCCGCCCGGCGGTCGGGTCTGTTGTTGTCGTCAACCCAGTCGTCGTGAGCGCCGGCTCAACGCCCGTCGTGCCGACCGCCCCGCAACGCGCCGTTCCGCCGGGCCCCCTTAGCGCTTCTTTCCCTCGGGCGCCTGGTCGAACGAGCCCCGCCCAGGCCCTCGTGTCGACGACCCGACAGCGGCAACTGGGATAGGAGGTACACAGTTGGAATCACCACGTCGCCGCGAACAGCGTGCCCTCGTTCCCACGCTCCCGCGTGGGAATGCAGTCTTGACCGCTCTGCGGTCGCCCCAGCGGTGCGTTTCCTGGGCCAAGTCAGGCGTTGCCAGTACCTGTGGGCGAAACCTCGCGCGGAAGACGACGCAGAGCGTCGAAGACGGCATTCCCACGCGGGAGCGTGGGAACGAGGATTTCCTCCGGTTGCGCCTCAAGAAACGCCATCTATATACCAATACCTTGCTCTGATGGCCCAATCGTAGCTGGCTCTCGTCGAGGTGAGGCCTTCGGTACGCTCTGTTCGTCGCGCAAAAGCGGTTTCACTCGCTCGGTCGAACATGTTAAACTCTTCCCCGACCCACCCGCAAAGGGGGCAGGGAGGCAATGATGGAACTGGGGGCGATGCCCGCCTCCTTCATGTTCGACCAGGATAACTCATGAACACGGATCAACTGGAACTGTTCGCGACACGGGACCTCATCGACGAACTCCTCCGTCGCACGACCTTTCAAGGGGTGATCATCCACGCGCTCGACGGGGCGAAGAATCGCCACTGGACGGGCGAACGCATGTTCGCGGTCCACCACAACGCGAATCTCGAGACCGAGGAGGCAAGCCGATTGCTGGACGTGGTCAGCCAGTATATCGCAAACCGCACTTGAGACCTGAAGGAACGTGAATGGGGATGCCCGTCAACGAGCATCCCCGCGTCGTTTGCGCTGTGACGTCGAACGTCAAATCGAACGGCTCAAGGGTGCTTCGTACCCTTAACCGTCCCGTGAGTCTTGACGTCGACGTCGCCGGTTTGCTCCACCTTGACCTCTTCCTTGCGCACTTGGCCGGAGACGCGCTCGGTGTCCTGGACGGTCCGCTTACCGACCTTGACCTCTTCGGCCACCACCGCCTCCTTGCTCACGTTGACCTGGTCCTCGCGAACGGGGATGCGGATTTCTTCACCCTCGCGCAGGGTGTTACCCGTAATACCCTCGGCCGCGGGACGGTCGTGCACGGGGTGCCGCTCGATGACGACCTCCTCGCGCTGAACGGGGACCTCCACGGTCTTGGTTTCGGTGTGGACTTCCTTGCGGACATTGACCGCGCCGGTTTCCACCGGGTGCTTCTCGGCGTGGAGGCGTTCCTCCTTCAGTTGGATTGTGTCCCCCTCGCGCGCTGTCGTAGCGGCCGTGCCCGTGTGCGCGCAGGCTACGGCCGCGTGGGGTGTGGTTGTCGCCGTTTCCGCCGCCGCGGCACGGGTGCTCATATCGTAAGCCCCGTGGCGTCGCAGAATGGCCGTAGCCTCGTCGGCGCGGCCGTCCGCCTTGACCGTCACGATGGTTCGGCCAGCCTGGAATTCTTCCTCGTAGTACTTGGCCTCATGTTCGGGAATGCCGGCACCGATCAGGGCTCCGGCCAGTCCGACGACCCCTGCGCCCAACGCCGCGTTCGAGACGATGACGCCCAGCGTGCCGGCGGCGATCGCGGGGCCAATCACCGGAATCACGCCGGACAGCACGCCGATCCCCGCCAGGGCGCCCAGCCCAAGACCCGCCAAGATGCCGGTAATCGCGCCTGTGCCGGCATGCGAGTCCTCCCCTTCCGCTTCCGTCGCGTGAGTCGTCGCCGTTGTCGTGTCGCCCCGCCGCACGGCAACGCCGACCTGGTCCTTGCGGAACCCCGCCGCCAAAAGGTCGTTGACCGCCCGATCCGCCTGATGCGTGTCGTTGAAGACTCCGACCACCGTGGAACGTTGATGTGCTGCAACCATGAGTGTTCTCCTCGCTCGTGGTGAGATGAAGCCCAGCTCCCTGGGGTCCGATCCCGTGGGATTCAGACCATACGTCGTCTTTTGCACATGTGCAAAGACAATGCCACAATCATCGGCTGCTCGCGCCATCGGCGCATTCACAGTGCCGTTGCCGAAACTCCGACGAGGTAAACCGGAGAAGACAGGATATCGGGGGTAGCCACCGGCTGAGCTGAGCCGGGAGGTCGCTCGTCGTTGAGTGGCGCGTGAAGTCAACGAATCGCACCAAGCGATGCAGCGAGTCGCATTGACGCTCTAGAGCATTTAATTATTGAATTAAGCACGTCATGTTCATGAGTAGTTCCTCCTTGAACGGGAGCGACATAATAACTCCCCCCTTGGGAAGGGGGGGGTTGGGGGGTGGACGTTGGCCTCCGCTCACCGCCAATCGCGTTCAACCCTCGTGATTCCGCCATTTCGCAGGGAAAGTAGGGCATTGTCCGCTCGCTCACGGGCTTTTGGGCGATGGCCAAGCTCACTCCCCACCCCCCCCAA
>DAIDJG010000296.1 GCA_027451445.1 Singulisphaera sp. | reverse complement strand
ACCTGCCGGTCGCGGGACTCGTCGAGCGCGTGCCAGGCTCCGCGGTGGTCCTGGAGCCGGAAGTCGACCGCCGGCTTCGCCGGTTCGCCCGCCCCGAGGAGGCCGAACAGCATCATGACCCCGACCAAACCGGTACCGCGCATCGTCTGGCCCTCAGTATTCCCAGCCCGACCCACAGAAACACCCCGTTGACGATACCACAGATGTCCGAGAGGGTCCACGGATCCGGTTCGGGTTACACCATGCCGACGTCACATCTGGGGCCCCGTGAGTCCGGACAGCACCTCGTCGAGGCAGTCGACGAGGAAGTCGGCATCGTCGCGCAAGAGGCACATCGGCGGCTTGATCCGCAGGACGTTTCCAAAGAGTCCGCCTTTGCCGATCAGCAGGCCCCGCTCCTTGCAGCGCTCCAGAACCTCGGCCGTCTCCGCGGTCGCCGGCTCCTTCGACGCGCGGTTGCGGACGAGCTCGACGCCCAGCATGAGGCCAAGGCCCCGGACCTCGCCGATCAGAGATTGGCGTTCCTGCAGCTCGAACAGCCGGGACTTCAAGTGACTGCCGACACGATGCGCGTTCTCCTGGATCCCCTCGGCGTCGATGACTTCCAGGGTCGCCAGCCCCTGCGTCATCGAGACGGGGTTGCCGCCGAAGGTGTTGAAGTGGATGCGGCGGGTCATGGTCTGGGCGATCTCCGGACGGGTGACGCAGGCGCCGAGCGGTGCGCCGTTGCCGATCCCCTTGGCCATCGTCACAAGGTCCGGGGTTACGCCCCAGTTCTCGAAGCCCCAGAAATGCGCGCCGGTCCGGCCGAAGCCGGTCTGGATCTCATCGGCGATGCAGAGGCCCCCGTGCTTGCGGATGATCTCGCAAACGATCGCAAAATACTCGGGAGGCGGCGTGACGGTGCCGCCGACACCCTGGATCGGCTCGCCGATGAACGCAGCAACTGCGCCCGAGGTTTCGTAGCGGATCACGTCCTCGACGTCTCGGGCGCACTTCACCTCGCAGCTCGGGTAGGACAGGCCGAGCGGGCAGCGGTAGCAGTAACCAGGTGCTGTGTGCGTCACGTTCACGGAGGGACTGCTCGGGAACTTTCAGTCACTGTGGGCGGTCAAGGCCATCGCGGCCTGCGTGCCGCCGTGATACCCATTGCGCAGCGCGATGACCTCGGCGTTCCCGGTGTACTCGCGCGCCAACAGGACCGCGACCTCGTTCGCCTCGCTCCCCGAGTTGGTGAAGTCGCAGACCGACAGCCCGCTCCCCTCGGGCATGTGGTCGGCGAGCGCTTTCGCAAATTGGACTGCGGTCGGGTGGAGGTAGATCGTGGTCGTATGCTGGAGCGTACCGAGCTGCTCGCGCACCCGTTCGACGACGCGGGGGTGGCAATGGCCGACTGATACGCTGACGATCCCCGCGAAGCCGTCGAGGTTACGCCGGCCGGCGTCGTCCCAGAGGTACTGCATGTGCCCCTCGACCACGAGGAGAGGGTCGCGATAGTACGTGATCAGCCCTGGCGTGAGGTACTCCCTGCGCAGAGCGAGAACCTCATCGCGCGTCGGGCCGGCATAAGGCCGGGGTGTATGCTCGGTGGGCGGCAGGGCACCCGCGGACTTGGTCGTGGACATGCTGTTCGCTCCCGGGTTCGGGACGGCGCGACGGAGGAGGTCGTCTCGCACATCGTCAAGCGCTTATCATACGCACGCACCGTCGCGACACAACGATGCGCGACCCGTGTTGCGGAAGTGCGAAAGCCGCGTGAACGCCCATTAGAACGGCAAGCGGAGCTGGTGCTCAACGCCGGTCTCGGCTGCAAGCGACGACAATGATACGCCAATCAACCGAATCCCCTTATCGACCGGAAAGAGTGCGTCGAGCAACGCATACACGACGGCCTCAATGGCCGCTGGTGTCGCAAACGGCTCTTCCCCGGTCCGACCGCGCGTGATCTGCTGGAAGTCCGCGTACTTGGCCTTGAGGGTGACCGTGCGCCAGCGAGTGTTCGACCGCTCGCAATAGGCCCAGACCTTCGCGACGAGCGGCTCGATGGCCAGGCGTGCCTCGTCAAGAGTGCGCAGGTCGGCGTCGAATGTCTTTTCCGCGCCGACGGATTTGCGAATGCGATGCGCACAGACAGGTCGTTCGTCGATACCGCGCGCCAGCGAGTAGTAGTAGAGCCCCGATTTTCCGAAGTGTTGCTCGAGAAACGACAACGTCTGCGCCTTGAGATCGCCGCCGCTAAGGATTCCAAGACGCTCCATTTTGGCGCGGGTTACCGGTCCAATTCCATGAAATCGACCGACCGGGAGATTTTCCACGAAGCTCGGACCCGTCCTCGGGGTAATGACAAACAGGCCGTCCGGCTTCCGCTCGTCGGACGCGATCTTGGCGAGGAACTTGTTGTAGGAGACGCCCGCCGACGCGGTCAGACCGGTCTCGGATCGGATCGTCGCCCGGATCTGCTTGGCGATCTCGGTCGCGGAGGCGATGGCGCCCAGGTGCTCGGTGACGTCAAGATACGCCTCATCGAGAGAGAGTGGCTCGATGAGTGGCGTATACGCCGCAAAGATCTCATGAATCTGACGCGACACGGCCCGATACGCATCGAACCGCGGCTTCACGAAGATCAGGTCCGGACACTTTCGCCGGGCGGTCATGGACGGCATCGCAGACTTCACGCCGAATTTACGAGCCTCGTAGCTCGCCGCAGCCACGACGCCACGCTCACGAGAGCCGCCGACCGCGATCGGCTTGCCGCGCAACTCCGGATTGTCCCGCTGCTCGACAGAGGCATAGAACGCGTCCATGTCGATGTGAATAATCTTACGCTGCCGTGCCCGCTCGACGGTCGCGCTTTCGCTGAGCGCGGCGGTCTCCGGCGCAGATCGCTCGGTCTGAGGCTCCGGCATGGAATCCAAGGCCGCGAGGCCTCCCTCAGCACTCATTCCGATCAGCCCTCGATCTCGACCCACGTCGGCGCGTGGTCGCTGGTCTTCTCCAGCGCCCGGATTTCGCGGTCAACGCCCGCGGCCTTGAGCCGAGGCGCAAGATCGGGGCTCAGAAGCAGATGGTCGATGCGGATGCCGTCATTGCGGGCGAACGCGCTCCGCATGTAATCCCAGAAGGTGTAAACCCTGGCAACGGGATGAATCGCACGAACAGCATCCGTCCAACCCTGCGCGAGCAGCCCCCGGTAGGCGTCGCGGGTCTCGGGCAGGAACAGAGCATCCCCGGCCCAGCGTTCCGGCTTGAGGGCATCGCGCTCCTCGGGGATGACGTTGAAATCGCCTGCGAGGACAGCAGGGTTCCCCTTCTCGAGCAGGCCCGCGGCATGAGCCTGGAGCCGCTCGAACCACTTCAGCTTGTAATCAAATTTCGGACCCGGCGCGGGGTTGCCGTTGGGCAAGTAGATACAGCCGACCGTCACGCCGGCCACCTCGGCCTCGATGTAGCGGCTGTGGGTGTCGTCGGGATCGCCGGGAAGGCCGCGCTGGGTTTCCTGCGGCTTCTGGCCCCTGGCGAGGATGGCGACGCCGTTCCAGGCTTTCTGACCGTGCCAGACGGCCTCGTAACCCGCCTCGCGCAGGGCGTCGGCGGGGAACTTTTCGTCGACCGCCTTCAGTTCCTGCAAGCAGGCGACGTCCGGCTTCGACTGGGCAAGCCAGTGCAGAAGCACCGGCAGACGGGCCCCGATGCTGTTAACGTTGTATGTGGCAATTTTCATCCGGTAGTCCTGCTGACTTCCTGCACAGCCGTCGCGTCACACCCGATTCCGCGCCCAGTCGCGCAGCACGCGCGCCATCTCGTCGAAGACGTCCTCAGCACTGGTACGCGACTTCTTGAGGATCTTGTAACCATGGTCCGCCGTGTCCAGGACGTGGAGCGTTGCACGGTCGCCAAGCTTTGCACAGACCGGCCGCAACAGAGCCAGATCCGCCAGTTCGTCGCGCGAGCCGCTGAGGAAGAGCATCGGTACGGTGACGCTCGCGAGGTGTTCCGCCCGTTTCGTCTCCGGCTTCCCCGCCAGGTGGAGTGGGAACGAGAAGAAGACCAGTCCGCGGGCGCCGTCGATCGGCGACTCGGAGGCGGCGGTGGATGTCATCCGGCCCCCGAAGGAGTGGCCACCGGCCAGCAGCGGCAAGTCGGGAGCTGCCTCGTGCGCGGCGACTACGGCCGATCGGACGGTCGCCGTGCAAACGGGCTGAGCGTCGCGCCCCTTGCCATGCTCCGAATAGGGGAAGTTGTAACGGAATGTGCCGATTCCGACCTTCGCCAGACGATCGGCGATCGTCTGCATCGTGGCGTGCCGCATGTTCGTGCTCGCGCCGTGGCCGAGGACGAGGAGGTGCGTCGCGTCCTCCGGTCGGACCAGGAGGGCGGAGACCTCGCCCTTCTCCGGCGTCGCAAGGAATTTCAGGGCTTTCGCGTCCACTCCGCCCTCCCGGTGACTGAACGGGGAATCTTTGGCCACCGAACGGCGTGCCGAGTCAGCGCAGACGTTGATCCATCGCTTTCAGTAACGCATCCGGCGACAGCCGCTCGATCACGCTCGGTGATCGGTAGACGCAGCGCACGATACCGGCGCGGTCGACCAGGAATGTCGTCGGAACATCCGTATCACCGCCGTTGGGACCCGCATGGGGATGGATCAACTCCGCTGCCTCTGACAGTCCATGGGCATCATCCGATACCAACGTCAAATGTGGGAAATCGGCCTGCGTTTTCCTGGCATCGTCCACACCCTCGACGGAAACCACAATGACGCGGGCGTTGCGCTTCGCGAATTCGGCATGGCGTCGTTCGAGCTCGACCAGCTCGGTCATGCAGACCGGTCACCACCGTCCCCGAAAGAAGACCATCGCAGTATGTTGGTCGCCCGCCAGCCCCGCTTGAGTGAACGGCGTACCATCCGCCAGCTTCGCCTCGAACGAGGGGAACGGCTTGCCAAGCGCGACCGGCCCGGTGTAGCGCGGCAGCCGCATCGCGCTCAAGGCCATCACCTCGAATCCGCCGAGCCCCACGAGAGCGACGAGCGCGAGCACGCGCCAGACCGTCCTCCGCTCCCACAGCGATACACCCACCAGCGCGACACCCAGGCACGCGAGCGCGGGCATGTACCACGGCACGACGAGCCAATGGAGACAAAGCTGGGCAACGTAGCCCGCGATGCCCAACGGGGCGAGGGCAATGCCAAGCCAGAGCAGAAATCGACCGCGTGAGGCCGAGCGCGATATTGTTGACATATTCCGTCCCTCTCCGAGGAGACTCCGGTAGTTCCGTCGACTCCAGCGGGCATGTGGATTTGAACGAAGAATCGGCCGATTGTCAACACATGTACAGCGAAGTGGGCGCGAGACTAAATAGCCTTGCTTGATCTTGGGGCGCGCTGAGAGATGAAGCGTTGGCTTGATTCCAGATGCGAGAGTCGGACAGGAGCGGTCCCCAGCGGGGTAAGTAGCTCACTCATCACAAGTCCTTGCCAGCCATATTGAAAGGAAACGTCCCAGGATCAAGCAAGGCTATTTAGCAATCGGGGGGCCGAGAAAAAACGGAGAAGTCAGCGCGGCAAGTGAAATCGTATTTGAGATATGAGCAATCGGGATCGTGTCGGGGTATTGCGGAACGCTGATGAGCGACGATTCTTGTACGTAAAGGTCTCCAGAGGGCTCACCTGCACGCTCCTGTTCTTCGATCGCACCTGGCAACGCGCCCGGCGCTGGCGCCGCATGGCAATCCGTGGCAACAGGCCGAGGCAGGCTGCCCACCGTAACCGGCGAGAATCAGACCACTGGGTGCAGCGAACGTTTTATGTTGCGTATGCACACATGGAAGGGACCGCACGGCGCGACATTGCAGCGTTCTAGGCGAGCGCTTCCTTGCAGTATTCCAGACACTTGGCCACTTCCTTAACCGCGTCGGAGCCCTGCGGGACCGGGTATTCCAGCTCGATGTCAGCGTAAATCGGCCACTGCTCCTTCTTGAGGAGCTGGAGTACGTCCTTGATTGGCGTCTGACCCTTGCCCCAGGGAAGGTTACCGCCGTCGGCGGTGCGGTCTTTCAAGTGCAAGCTGATGATCTTGTCGTGATATTTCTCGATGACCGGGATCGGCGATTTGCCCTTGGTGCCGGCGACGTAGTGTCCGATGTCGAAATTGAACCCGATGTACTCGCCGATTCTCGTCAGCGGATCGATGTCCTCCATCGTCGGGATGTTGTTCGTGTGGTTGTGGAAGGCGACCCAGATCTTGTGCTTCTCGGCAAACGGCGCAAGGCGCTTGGCCTGCGGGTCGTTGCGCTCGGTCGTGATCGCCTTGCAGCCCAGCGCCTTGGCAATCTCGAAGTTGAAGTCGATGTCATCGTCCGTCGAGCCGAACGGGAACTTGTGAATGTGAATGTTGACGCCGGCGTCATTGAACAGCTTGCGCAACTGGGTGCACTTGGTGAGTTGAGACTCGCGCTGCTTGGCGCGGTCGGCATCACTGAGGGATGAAGATGCCGCTTGCTGCTTGTCCTTGCCCACGCCGCCGCGCACGCTGGTAATTCCCGCGAAGGACCGGATGGGACCGTCCATCAGCTCAGTTTCGCTTAGACCGTCTTTCAGGAGGCACTCGAGCGTGTAATCCGCCGTGTTGGGTCCGCTTCGATAGCTGTAGGTGATGCAACCGACTCGGACGCCGCTGAAGACGGAGTTGGGCTTCGCACCATCCGCGCCCGATACGCCGCGCGGCATGATCGCGCACGCCGCCAGAGCGGCGGTGCCGCCGAGAAAGGTCCGCCGCGTGGTAAGACTGTCGATGACCGTGTGCGTCATGTTCGGCTTCTCCAATGTGGGTGGCTCACGATTCTCGACCAATCCGGAGTGCCTTTCAACTCCCTACCTGCCGGAAGTTGGCCTCGGTGAGCGCGCGAGCGGTTCGTGGATGCCAAGGCTTTGGAGTAAGCCCTCGGGGCGCGCGCCGACTCGGGGATTGAGACCGGACAGATGCATTCCCACGGTCGCGAGACCCACGCCGAGCCCGACTCGAAGCGAGTGTCACAACGACTTACAGTTGCCGCAGGAATGCCACCAGATCTTGCTTCTCGTCCTTTGTGAGCTTCATCCCCAGCACGAGGTTGAAGAACTCGACGGTGTCCTCCAGCGTCAGGCAGCGGCCGTCGTGCAGGTACGGCGGGCTGTCCTTGATGCCGCGCAGCGTGAAGCTCTTGATCGGGCCGTCGCCCGCCTCATTCTTCAGGAAGCGCTCGACGTGGAGATCGTGCATCTGATTATCGAGGTAGAAGGGCGCCGGGTGGCAAACGGAGCACTGCGCCTTGCCGAAGAACAGCTTCTCGCCACGCAGCTCGACCTCAGTCGCCTTCTCCGGATCGAGGCGGCCGAGCACGGTCAACTTGGGAGCGGGCGGGAAATCGAGCATGTTTTGCATCTGGGCCATGTGCGTCACGTGGACGCGATCGAGGATGTGCATTCCCTTCTTGATGGCGTGAATCTCGTCGCCGTTGAAGTAGGCCGTACGCTGCTCGAACTCGGTGAAGTCCTCGACCGAGCGCAGGCTCCTCTTCGAACCGTGGATCTGCTGGTTGAAGACACCGCGCAGGCTCACCGTGTCGAGGCGAATCCGTCGCTGCTCGGGCCGAGAGTCGGGAGTGATGTGGAACTGCCCGCTGGTGTGCCCGTTGACGTGACAGTCGAGGCAGGTCACGCCAAGACTGGGCTCGGCGCTCTTGCGGTCGTCGGTCGGATTGAACTCCTCCTGGGGGAACGGCGTCAGCAAAAGCCGCAGGCCATCGAGCTGCACCGGCGTCAAGATATCCTTGAAAAGGCGGTAGTAATTGTTGATCGAGACGACCTCACCGCGCGAGACGTCGCCGAGCTCGGGCCGGCTCTGAAGATACATCGCGGGCGGGAACTCGGGCAGGAAGGCTTCGGGGAGGTCGAACTCGACATCGTAGCGTTCCAGGCGGGGGAACATCTTGATCTGCATCTTGGGAAAGACCTGTCCTCCCAGGCCACCGCCTTGCACGGGATGAGGCAGGGCTTTGTAGGGAAACAAATCCTGGCGCCGGATCTCCTCAGGGCTCTTCGCGCCCAGCGTCTCCCAGCTCGTCCCCTGCGGCAGGCGGGCCGTCGGCCCGACGACGAGGGGCTTTCCCCGCGACATCTTGGCCTTGGGGTCGAGCTTGGGCTCGAGGTTGTAGCGGCTCTCCAGCAGCTTGCGCTGTCGCGCCAGGACCGCCGGCTTGTTGGCCACGGCGGCCTTGTAGCCCTCCTCGAAGGTCATGCCCGGCTTCATCGCACCGAGGGGGTCGCGATAGAAATCGAAGCCGTTCATGCCGCCGCGCTCCGGCTGGTCGTTCAGGGCGTCCGAGGAAGGGGTCGCCTGGCTGGGCGTGAAGTGGTCGGATCGGTCGTGTGTGGTCTTCCGTTGTTCCGGCCGCTCCTCTGGCACATCTTTCGGCGTCTGGGCGTCGGCGATCGCGTCGCGCGGACGCGGGGGCGTCTGGGTGTTCGGGGCCTGGCCTCCGGCCGAGTGCGCCTGGATGATCAGTCCGCCCGTGAGCAGAACGAGTGCGACTCCCTTGATCGGATTGTGCGTGTTCAACATCAAACTTCTCCGTTCGAAAAACGGGGCAATGAGGGGTTCCGTTGGCCGCGGCCCTCGACAAGGGGAGCCCAAGAGGCTCAAGCGTCCAACCCGTCCATGTCCGCAGCCCCGACAGTCGCTCCGAGCGAATGACACTTCAGGGCCTCGAACCAGGGGCGACGGCGGCGACAGAGGAACCGATTGGCAACAGAGCCGCCCATTGGCTGCGACGATGATCGCATTGACGGCCTTGGAGCCCGAGTCGCCGCAGATGGAGCACGGGTTGGCGAAGAGTTCGCGGTCCGTCGCTCACTCTTCACCCTGCAATTCGGGCGCCGGCTCTGCTGGGACGACCGCCCACAAGAACGCGACCAGCCCCCTCATCATCGTGCTTTGGTTTGAGGGCGGAACGACGCCTGACTTCGGTAGTCGGAACCGCCCTTTGACTTAATCGCGTGCACCACGGACCAAAACTGCCACTACGCGACGTCAGGGATGCCGGGGTGGCCCTGCGGTCGGGGGCCCGGAGCGGGCCAGAAGAACCTGCGCTCACTCTCGGCGATGGCGATGTCGTTGATGCTCGCTTCACGCCGACGCATCAAGCCATCGTCGTCGAATTCCCAGAGCTCGTTGCCGTAGCTGCGAAACCACTCACCCAAGGCGTTGTGGCACTCGTACTGGAACCGTACCGCGATCCGGCGCTCGTCGAACGTCCAAAGGGCCTTTACCAGCCGATAGTCCAGCTCGCGCTTCCATTTCCCAGTCAGGAACTCCTGGATCTGGCTGCGGCCGCTGATGAACCGATCGCGGTTGCGCCAGGTCGAGTCGGTCGAGTACGCCAGCGACACGCGAACCGGATCGCGCGAGTTCCAGGCGTCTTCGGCGGCACGCACCTTCGCGAGTGCGGTCTCCAGCGTAAAGGGCGGTCGAATCGGACTGGTCATCGAAGTTCCTCCCGTTGCCTTCCTCGATAAGCGGGAACCCGGTTCATTCCAAGCCACGAATCGTAACCTGGGTGAAGCTTCTGGCTACCGCCCTCGCTTTGCGCCTTCCATTCAGTGACAATCGTAATTGGTCAGGGTCGCCGAACGTATCGGTGCGGTGTATCTCGAGTAGGCCGAGGAAGCTGGACTGCCAAGATTTCCAGGTGAAGTCTGGGCGAGTACGGCTCCGCGAGCCCCCGAGTATCCAGGCGGCGACAGCCGAGAGTTGGCGGCGTCGCAGATCGAAATGGCCCAGCGCTGATGAAAGTGGCGGTAACTCGACGCCGGAACGCGCATCCAATCGCGCACCGGAATGGATCATCCTCCGACATGATTTTGACCGTGCGGGGAGGCCGATTTACTCTTTTGAGAAGTTCACGAGGCCGCGCTCTCCATTTCACACTCGCTCGACCGGCTTTGCGCTATTGACTAAGGACATGATCTCATCCTAAAGTGATCAGCACCGACGCTTGCTTCTCGCCCTCTTTTTTGAGGCGGCGTGTTTTCCACCAGAAGAACCCGGCCGGGATCCCGACGACGATGACGGCAGGGATACGTGTCAGCGCGGGATGTGTTCCCCGGCCCCGAGACTCGCTGTGACGAACCGCTTCGGATCGATCGATCGCGGACGCGTCGATGGCCACCGCCCCCCCATCCGAAGTTTCCGAGGGTTGCGCCGAGACCAGTTGCATAGTCGAATTGCCGGCGGGCACAGGGGCCGTCGGCTCCCACTCGGTGGCGATTCGTTCGACTTCGGATTCGTTCGAGGTTGGCAGGGGCCCAACGGAAAACGTGAGGTTTGTTGCCAAAACGATAGCGGATTCGATGAGTTCGTCCACGGGTGAGCGGACACCGAGCACCCCTCCGAACGCTGGGTTTGCCGCGATCCCAAGCCGGTTCGTCGGCCCGATTTGAGCGGCCGTGCCGGCGTTTCCTAAACTGCCCGTCGGTTGGTTCGTTGTGATTCCTTTCAGAGGCTGGAGCGGACTGACCGTACCTCGGCTGCCAAGGGTAACGGGCGCCGAGGGAAGGCTCGTGCTCCCCGGACCGACGGCGACCATTTCGCTCAGAGGGGTGGTCAGGGTAGCGCCGGAACCCTGCGGGGCTGCGAGCGTCAGGGCCAACCAGGAATAGGGGGTGTCCGCCGAACCGACCACGGGAGGCACGATGCCATCCCCGACTCCGGGCGCCGGATTGGCGATAGGATTATGCGTGGGATCGTCCAGAGACGGACCGATTGGATCGGTCAGGTTGGCGCCGTACAGTCGGAACGAGACCGCCCTTGGGAACGCACCCGGCGTGACCGGGTCGCTGAAAGTCACGCGATAGACACCCGGGAGAAGGAGGATACCGTCTCCACCGGACGTGTCGCCGGGGCTGGCGGTTCGGGTGGCTTCGATATGCCCCGAACTGTCCGTGAGGGTCATGGTCACGGGCGCCTGCGCAGTCGTATTGGCAAGCAGGAAGGAGAAGAGCTGACTCTCATCGACCACGAGTTCATAGGCCGACGTGCCCATCGAAGAGCTAATTGTGCCGCTGACGAATGTGGTGGGACTGGCGACCGTGGAGCCGTATTCCACGTCGAGGTCGTAGTTGCCCACCACTTTGCCGGACGTCGGGTCGCCGCTCACACGTACGTAATAGGTGGCGCTGGGTTGGGCGTCGGGCACCTGAATCGTGTACGTACCATCGCCGTGGGCAAGCACCTGGGCAGGCACGGGGTCATGGTTCGCGTCGAACACCGCGACCAGAGGCATGATCCCGTTGACCTCGGTCGCTCGGCCCGTCACCGTCATGACCAGGGGCAATGCGTAGCCCGTTGAGCCGTCGGTGGACCACTGGGCGCTCGGGGTTTCGATCTGATAGAAGTCGCTGTCAGTCGGGTCGCTGACACTCGCAGTGATCCGGTCAGGGGCCTGGAAAACGCCGTATCCGTCAGTGGCCGGGGCGAGAGGGGCAGCGGTTGCGAATGTGTCGTCGGTGTGATGGTCGTTGTGGAACAGCGCGGTGGTCGGGTGGAGGAAGATCGCGTTGAGGTCGTTGGGGGACAGGTAGCTGTACGACTGGCGTGCAAGTGTGTCAATCTGGCCGCTGGATACGGTCGAGCGCGCGTCGAAATTGACGGCGAGCGCATACTCGCCCGAGTTGAACGTGTCGTTGGCAGCCGCACGCGCTTCGACGTAGAACGTAGCGCCGGCGTCGACATGCGGGAGGGTGACCCGTAGCGTGTCACCGCCTAAGGTGTCCGAGCTGACGTCGGCGAGGAGCTTGCCCCACCCATCGTAGACGGAAAGCCTAGGCATGAGCAGACTCACGCCCGCCGTCTGCAGGCGGATGGTGACGGGTCCACTCGCGCCGGCGGGCACCTGCACCGAGTAAACCCCGGCGCCAGCGTCTGTTGAAAGATGCGCGTACTGAAATAAAGGTGTCGTACCGTCGAATCCGTCCGGTGCCGGGAAGGGCGTGGCGGTCTGCAGCGGATTGTTCCAGACGCTCCCTGTGGACGGATCGTCCGAATCGGTCCCGTACAGGGCCTGGACGGCCGCGATGTCCCCCTGCGAGAGGGTCGTGTTCTGGAGGTTAAGCTGCGAGAACATGACCGAACCGGGGTCATCACTCTCGGGGAGTCCCAGCGCGTGGCCCACCTCGTGCAACATCACCGGCAACAGGTCGACGTTTTGCGTCCCGAACGACACGGTGCTATTGAGAAGGATATCGCCCGACCAGGTACCGGAAAGGAACGGGTCGTGCGGTACCGCAATCGCCAGGACATTGGCCGGCATGGGCTGGGCACCGATCCGGATGTCGCCGAACCGCGGATCGTGCTGGTCGGGCCCAGGCGTACCAAACGGCTCGCCACCGTCGGCCGACACCGAGAAATCGATGTTTGCCTGGTCAGACCATGCTTGAAACGCCTGAAGAATCTGGGCCTGCCATTCGGCAGCGGGTTCGTTGGCGTCGAGGGTCTGGAAGAGGGTGCTGGGATGACCCGCGATTGATGTACCGTCGGGTGCAAAGCTCACGGACAGGTGGGTTGGGTCGTGCCAGGGAACTCCGAACTGGGCAAGCACGAGGCGCGCCTCGAGCACCTCCAGCGCCGGACGGCAGGACTTGTTGCGGCCGATGGGCCGGACGGGTCTCATGAGAGTTCACCCTTCAAGTCCCGAGGAACCGACGAAATCAAACATTTCCCGCAGTGATGATACCTCGCGACCAACCTTCCTCATTCGTGTTGAAGGACGCGTTCACGGATTCGCGAATGAGGCTTCCTGTGTGAATCATAGACTTGAGACGATGCGCTGTGTACTCCAGCCTGCTCTCTGCTGGCACCGACGGCCTCTGCAGCAGGTGCATCCTTTTCTCCTGATGCATCCCGATCCACCGGCCGAATCAGGAGGCGGAATGAATCGAGGCCTCGCAAAGGGTCGAGATCGGCGTCAGTCTGGGCCACGCTGACCCATTTGGCATCGCAGACAATGGCCCTGGTCAAGGCCTGAAGGGCACGCGAGCGATCGGCTGCGTCGGACTTCGAGGTCAAGGCGTAGATGCAAGCGATCCGATAGAGCGTATCGCATGACGCGTCGCGTCGCCCGGCCTCTTCGGCGTCGCGGTGGGCGTCGCCTCGTCGTCCGAGTCGAGCCAGAAGAACGCCCCGCTCGACTCGAGGTTGGACCTCGTCGGGATAGAGCGCAACGACCCGGTCGAGCACGTTGACAGCGTCTTCTGTGCGCCCCAGATGCTCGGCGAGGACCGCGGCCTTGTTGCGCAGGGCCGGCCGCGCGCGAGGGTCGAGACGGAGTGCCTCGTCGAAGTCGGCGAGTGCTCCCTGAGGGTCGTCGGGGAGCCGTGCCAGGCCACGAACTGTCCAGCTCTCGACGTCGGACGGCGTACGCTGAAGTCCTTCCGTCCGATCGTGCTTGGCCCCTTCGGAGTCGCCCGTCCGAGCACGGGCGCCGGCCCTGATGAAATAAACACGCGTTTCGCTCACCCCGCGTGCCAGGGCCGTCGTCAAATCGTCGATCGCCGCCGCGTCTTCCCCCAATCCAATCAAGGCGAGCGCCCGATTGACATACGCTGCAGGCAGATCGGGTCGGAACCGTACAACGGCATCGTAATCCAATCGAGCCTGCGCGAAGTCCCGCTGCTCGATCGCGACCCGGCCCCGGTGAAAGTAAGGCCAGGGCGATCGCGGGCGCAGGGTGGTCCCGACCGTGAAGCAGTCCTCGGCCTCGGCCATGCGTCCCCGCGAGGCCAGACACTGGCCAAGGCTCATCATGAGGGGGAAATCAGTGGGGTGGATCCGGGCCGCCTCGCTGAGTGCGGCCAATGCGCCGCGGCTCGCGGGATCGTCGGAGCGGTCAATTGCAAGCAGTGCATATTCTCTCGGCGAATCAATGCGCGTCGCCAAGGCTTGGCTGCGCGCCCGCTCGGCCCCCGCGTGGTCACCTGCGAGTCGTGCCAGGTCGGCTCGCTGCGACCAGAGAAGGCGCGGGACCGCCCCAGGCGCGTAACACGTCTCGGCGCGCGTGTTCAGGGCCCAGGCCTCGCGGATCAGCGCGTTTCGCCGCTCAGAATTCGCGCCCGCCGCCTCCTTGGCCAGTGCGCGGGCCCAAAGCAAGAGAAGTTCCCCCACACGTGAGCGCAGCTCAATCTGGTCTGCCGCCGAGAGTCCCCGAACGAGCGCAGATTGCTGCCAGGCCGTTGTGCTCAACACGCCATACCGCTCCAGGCCCCGCCGGCAGGCGGCGATCCCCTCATCCCGGTGCGAGTGGTCGAGGAGGAGCGTGAGGGCCGCCTCGTGGTCGGCAGTGAGCGCCTCGTAGGTGTGGGCTGCTTCCAGCGGAGCCCACCGGCGCTGGCGTTGCACATAGAACCCCAATACTCCCGCGATCAAAACCGCGGCGACCAGGCCGATCGCACTCGAGGAACTGAGCCGTGGGTGTCGCCTGGTCCATTTACGGGCACGCTCGCGCAGCGAAGGCTCCGGCGCGTGGCGGAGCGGCCGGTTGTTGAGCTGGCACTCGAGATCCTCGAAGAGCTGCCGGGCCGTCTGATATCGCCGGCCTGGGTCGGGCTCGATGCAACGGCGGAGAATGGCCGCGGCAGCCGGGGAGACCGCCGGGGTGCCGGAAAACACGACGGGCGACGGAACACGACGGTCCTGGATCATGAGAGGCAGAATCTCGTCGACCGCGCCTCGGCGGATCGGCAACGGGTGGCGGCCCGTCAGCAACTCGATCAGGATCAGGCCGAGTGCATAGATGTCGCCCCGTCCATCACCGGGTTCCCCCGTGCCTCGAAGCGCTTCGAGGCACTCCGGGGCCATATAGGGAAGCGTCCCGCCGATCGAAGCCGCCACGGCGATGTCGCCGCGCTTGGTGTCGGCCGCCAGGTTGAAGTCGAGAAGCATCGGCTGGCCGTCGTCCGTCAGCAAGATGTTGGCCGGTTTCAGATCGCGGTGGACGATACCCCGTTCGTGGGCGTGCGCCAGGCCATCCGCGAGCCGAGCCCCGATCCACAGTACGGACTGAACGTAGCCTAATCCGGACAGCGTCTGAAGCGCCGAGGTCGCGTGCGAAGCTGGCTTCGGCGCGGCCGGCTCTCTTCGGGTACCGATGGATGAAATCGCCTCGACAAACGCGGCGCCCGAATCCGGCAACCCCGCGCGCGAGCGGACAGACCGGATCACGTCGGCGAGCGTCGTCGCCCCGAAATACGGCATGCAGACGGCCCGAAGTGCGCCGACCTGGTGGACCGAATAGATGGGGACCACATTCGTGTGCTGAAGCTGCGCGAGCGTGTGCGACTCGCCGAACGCCTCGGCCGAGACCTTGAGCGCGACGAGACGGTCCGCCAGCTCGGGCTGGACCGCCAGAAACACTCGGGCGAAGGCCCCCCGGCCAAGCTCGCGGGTCAGTCGGAATCCGGCAAACGCGGTCCCCGACGCCGGGAATCCCGTCAGTCCGTCGGCCAACTGGTCCGCCTCACGAGGGTCGGCCGCATAGAGGCTTCGGAACAGGTCCAGATGCTCACGAGGACCGGGGTAGGACGCCAGCGCTTCGTTCCATTGCGGCGGGTTCTCGGTCCGATGCCTCTGGTAGAGTCGAGCCGCCTCTTCCAGTCCCTCGGCAGCCTTCCACGGACCAGCATCGGCGGGAGCGGGCGAGCTGGATCGGTCGAGCCAACGGATGTAATCCGCCATTCCGAAGGATTGGTAATCCTCAGGCAGCGCGGCTTCGCCGGCCTGGCGTCGCAGGCGCCATTCCTCGAAGACCACCTGACGGACCAGCTCGGTCTCGCGGAACAGCGCCGGGTACACGGCCCGATAGTCGGCCAGACGCCGGGGGGCTCCCCGCATCCAGCCGTATTCCAGATCGACCCGAATCAGCTCACAGAGGACGGTCAGATAACATGGATCGGCTGGTTCAGGCAAAAAAGCGGCAAGCTCAGCGCTGCCGTCTTCATCCTGAGCCGCCTCGTAGGCGTCGACGAATGGATCGACCCTCGCGCCGAGGGGTTTGGGACGCACCGAGTGCATGTCAATCCCCCCCCCGGATCTGGGCACCGAGGAGCCCGCGGAACTCCTGAAGGACTCGTTCCACGGTACGCTTGGAGCGTCTCGTCTGGGCGGCGATCTCGGCCAGCTCATGACCGGCGATCCGGAGCTCGATGATCGGCCGATGCGTCGCAGGAAGCGACTCGAGGGTTTCGTCGATGACCAGCCGGAGCACGGCGAGGGCGTGCTCGTCCGGTCCGGATTCCACGGCGAGGGAACGATCGTATACCGCGCCGGTGGCCGTGGCGCGCACATCGCGCCGCGCCGCGCGGTGGAAATCGGCCACGTCGCGGATCTTATGGAGCGCGATGATTAGCAGCAGTTTCCAGATCTCCTCGCCCTCGGGCACTTCGTACTGTCCCTGGGCCGCGCGCCGGAAGAACGTACGAAAGACCGACTGCACGATGTCTTCAGGGTCGACGCGAGACGCCAGCGCGGGGGAACTTTGAGCGGCCGCGAGCGAGCGCAGGCGCCCCGCATAGCGCAGGTACAGGAGCGTCGGCGCGTCGTCCTGCCCGCGGCGGAACCGCCGAAGCAGAGACTGGTCGGTGGGTGTCTCGTCGGACATCGCGTCTTCCGCGTCAGTTCGAACCGCGAACGGGGTCACTTTTCCCAGAAGCGGAATCTCCCCGGCACTGCCGCCACAGAGCCTGGAAGATTTCCCTCACGAATATCGGAGCACGACGCCGGTGCAGGGTCAAGGTCGGGTGGTTAGCACGCTGCGGTAGGTGCATGACCGGAAATATCGCTCGGTTTTTGAAATCCCCGTGGCGTATCGCCGCGCGGGTTGCCGCTACTCGGGGCGCAACAGAACACAACGCAAGCCCGATAACCGCACATCGGCGCCTTGGGCCGAGCGGCGAGCAGGACGCTTGCTCGACCGTTCGTTTATCTGCAATCAGAGAGGTGCCAACGATATGCGTTCCAGATTATCCGTCTTCTCAATCGATGACGATCTCGCCCCAACTCAAGGAGAAGACTTGTCTATGTCCGAACAAGCGCCCCCCACCGATGAGATGCTGCTCGGCCGGTTCGTCGAGTCGGACGGCGCTGAGGCGGAAGACGCATTTGCTGCGCTGGTGCGTCGTCATGGGTCGATGGTGTTTGGAGTCTGTCGAGGTGTTCTCGGAAGTCACCAGCAGGCTGAGGACGCGTTTCAGGCGACATTTCTCGCTCTGGCGCGGAAAGCCGGTTCGATTCGGAATCGGAATGTGCTGTCGAGTTGGCTGTATGAGGTCGCGTACCGCGTGTCCATTCGCGCCCGGGTCTTGTCCGCCCGGCGGCAGGCTCGCGAGCGCAGTCTGCCGAAGACCGCGGAGTTTGCCTCCCCCGATCAACGCCACGTCTGGGAGGATCTTCGGCCCGCACTGCAGGAGGAGCTCGGGAGACTCCCCGAAAAGTATCGAACGCCGGTCGTCCTCTGTTATCTCGAAGGCAAGACGAACCAGGAGGCTGCCCGGCTGCTGAACTGGCCGGTGGGGTCGGTGAAGGGCCGGCTTTCGTGTGCGCGCGACTTGCTGCGAGGTCGCCTGGAACGCCGGGGGATTACGCTCGCCCTCTTTCTGATCGCGTTGGTGATCCATGTGGGTTAAACCACACTTATCGGCCGGGCAGACTCTAAAATAGAGCGCATATTTAGGATACGTTCATTGCTAATGTGTCATTCCGGCTACATGGATACGCCTAGGAGCGCGAACGCGCGCTCTTGGAGTGGTGTCGCCTGCGTTACCTCGTAAAAGCCAAAGGACCGCACTGTAGTTCGCGACACCTGACGCGATTCGGTAGACGGCGGTCGATCAGACCGAAGCGTGTGCACCACCTTGCGAGACGGCGACGCGCTTCGAGTCTGATTTCCCGATTGGCACCGAGTTCACCGGTTCGCCACGAGGTCGAATCGGTCAAGGTTCATCACTTTGTTCCACGCTGCCACGAAGTCACGCACGAACGCCTGCTCCGAATCATCGCATGCGTAAGCTTCTGCGAGAGCTCGGAGTTGCGAATTCGAACCGAAGACGAGGTCGACGGCGGTAGCAGTCCATTTGACCTCACCGGTCTTGCGGTCGCGCCCCTCGAAGAAGTGCTCGCACTGGGGAGACTTGCGCCACGCCGTTCCCATGTCGAGCAGGTTCACGAAGAAGTCGTTCGTCAGAGCCCCCGGTCGCTTGGTGAACACGCCGAGCTGAGACTGCCCGAAGTTGATGTTGAGCACGCGCAGCCCGCCGACTAACACCGTCATCTCCGGGGCGGTCAGCGTCAGCAAGTGCGCTCGATCCACCAGCAGCTCCGCCGACGGTCGCGTGTCGCCCTTGCGGAGGTAGTTGCGGAAACCGTCCGCGGTCGGTTCGAGCACGGCAAAGGAGTGCGTATCGGTCATCTCCTGCGATGCATCCGTCCGTCCGGGCGAGAAGGGAACTTCGATGGCGTGCCCGGCCTTCTTCGCCGCGGCCTCAATGGCGGCGCCCCCTCCCAGAACGATCACGTCAGCAAGTGAGACCTTCTTGCCGGACTGCGCACCGTTGAAGTCCTTCTGGATTTTCTCGAGCGTCGGCAAAACCTTCGCGAGCTCCGCCGGTTGGTTGACCTCCCAATCCTTCTGCGGCGCAAGGCGAATGCGCGCACCGTTTGCTCCGCCGCGTTTGTCGGTGCCGCGGAACGTCGAGGCTGAAGCCCACGCGGTCGTGACGAGTTGCCCAATCGACAACCCGGATGCGAGGATCTTGGCCTTGAGCTGAGCGGCATCCTCAGCTCCGATCAATTCATGATCGACGGCGGGCACAGGGTCTTGCCACAACTGCGGCTCGGGGACCAGCGGACCAAGACAGCGCGAGACGGGCCCCATATCACGGTGCGTCAGCTTGTACCACGCCTTGGCGAAGGCCTCGGCGAATTCGGCGGGATTCTCGTGGAACCGCTTCGAGATCGGCGCGTAGATGGGGTCCACCCGCAGCGACAGATCCGTTGTGAACATCATCGGGGCGTGCCGCTTCGACGGATCGTGCGCGTCGGGCACTGTGCCCTGTGCCGCGGCTTCCTTCGGAGTCCACTGAAATGCACCGGCTGGACTCTTCGTGAGCTCCCACTCGTAGCCGAACAGGTTGTCGAAGTAGCCGTTGTCCCAGTGCACCGGGTCAGTGGTCCAGGAGCCTTCGAGACCGCTTGTAATCGTGTCGCCGCCGGCGCCGGTTCCGAACGAATTCTTCCAGCCGAGCCCCTGCTCTTCAAGGCAGGCGCCTTCGGGTTCCGGACCACAGTACTGAGCCGCACTCGCAGCGCCATGGGCCTTGCCGAACGTGTGGCCGCCGGCGATCAGGGCCACGGTCTCCTCGTCATTCATGGCCATGCGGCCGAACGTTTCGCGAATGTCCCTGGCTGCGGCGACGGGATCCGGCTTGCCGTTCGGCCCCTCGGGATTCACGTAGATCAGGCCCATCTGAACGGCGCCGAGGGGATTCTCGAGCACCCTGTCGCCCGTGTAACGCTTGTCTCCCAACCACTCGGTCTCCGCGCCCCAGTAAATGTCGGTCTCCGGCTCCCAGACGTCCGCACGGCCTCCTGCAAAACCGAACGTTTTGAGTCCCATCGATTCCAGGGCGCAGTTGCCGGAGAAGACCATCAGGTCGGCCCACGACAGTGTCCGGCCGTACTTCTGCTTGATCGGCCAGAGCAGGCGGCGCGCCTTGTCGAGGCTCGCGTTGTCGGGCCAGCTATTGAGAGGGGCAAATCGTTGTGAGCCCGAACCTGCGCCGCCGCGGCCGTCGGCGATGCGGTAGGTGCCCGCACTATGCCAGGCCATGCGGATGAAGAGCGGCCCGTAATGGCCGAAGTCGGCCGGCCACCAGTCCTGCGAGTTCGTCATCAGCTCATCGATGTCTTGCTTCAAAGCATTCAGATCGAGTTTTTTGAACTCATCTGTATAGTTGAACTCCTTGCCCATCGGGCTGGACAACGAAGAGTTTTGGTGGAGGATTTGCAGGTTCAACTGATTCGGCCACCAGTCTCGATTCGACAGGGCCCCCGCCGCGGTGTGTCGGTGGGTCCCGTTCAGCACCGGGCAACTGCTCTCGCTCGCCATGTTTCCTCCCATTACAACTCTCGCGAATGAACGCGTTTACCAAGCACGGGTGGGCTTCCGGCCGATGAGTGTATGCGCGCCAATCGCTGAACGCCAACCTTTTTCCAACACGTGCCTTCCGCCGACGTTCCCGGTTCCGCCGGGTTGAGAACGACCACAGAGTGAGACAGATCGCTCAATCGTCGTCGGACCGAGCCGGTTGAGTGACGCGCCTTTGAGGTCGGAGGCGGATCGATCGGGCGGGGCGAAGGTTGATTTCGGCCACGAGATCGGGAAATGGATCGCCGCTCGGTTGGAGGGCCAGACGCGGAACGATGGTACGGAGAATCATGTCCATCAAGGCCAGGGAATAGTCCTCGCCCGAACAGCGCCGAGGACCAAGCGAGAACGGCAGGAACGCGGGAGACATGGCGTCTCCCGCAAAGCGGTCAGGGCAGAAGCGCTGGGGCTCGTTCCAGAAGTCCGGGTGGCGGTGGATGAGGTAGGTCACGATGAGGACGTTTGCACCCGCACGTACCGGGACGCCATTCAAGAGATCGTCCTCTAACGCGATCCGCGGATAGACCCAGACCGGAGGAAAGAGGCGCATGGTCTCGTAGACAACTTGCCGGATGTAGGGGAGCTGCGCGACGGACGAACCGAGTGCGAACGACTCGGATCCCCGTGCCAATTCGGCAAGTAACGCGAGCTCTGCCTCAGGCGACTGGGCGAGATAGTACCACAGCCACGAGAGCGTCGTTGCGGTGGTCTCGACACCCGCGACAATAAATGTGAGGCATTCATCGAGAATCTGTTCCTCGGCCATCGGCAACCCGGTCCTGGGGTCACGCGCGGCGATGAGGACGTGGAGCAGGTCGTTGTGCGTCTCGCCGTTCTCCACGCGGCGCTCGATCCAATCGAACAAGGTCGCGCGGACCGGCATGGCGAAACTGTGAACGAAGTCGAGGTCACGATCGCTCGATGTGGCGATCCGACTGAACCGGTCCTCCATCGCCGTCCCTCGGATCCGCTGGTAGTCATCGCCGCAGAGGAGCGTCATGATCAGTGAGAAGGTGAGCTGCGACACGTCGCGCGTCACGTCGACGAACTCGCCGCGGTCGGCCGCCGACAACCAGGACGTAGCGAGCTCATTCGGCAATTCTGCGAGCGCGGGGAGCCGCTCCGCGGCTTGAGCGCGAGCGTAGACCGGCTGGAGAATTCGGCGCTGCTGCCTCCAGCGGTCGCCGTCGAGCGTGATCACGCCGTTGCCCAGCAACAGGCGCATCTGGCCGTATCCCTGACCCTTCCTGTACGACTGATATTTACGCACGAGGATGTGTGCCGCCAGGTCGGGATGACAGACGGCAATCGCCTCACCCGCTGAGCCGGGCAAGCGGACCGGAAAGACGTCGCCGCACTCTCGGAACAAGCGAACGAAGCTCAGCAGTCGCTCCGATAGGTGCGCTGGGAAGAACGGATCGTCGAGAGAGAGGCTCTGGCCAAGCGTCTCGATGGTACGTGTCATCGTCACAGTTATTCCTCACCAGGCGGTTCGTGGATTGTTCTTGTGCTTGGCCCGATCTCTCACGCCGGGCCGCTCGCGTTTGCAGCTTCGAGCGAGGTCGACACAAACGCCTCGATCGCCCGCCTGTTGAGTTTGTGGGTGGCTGTGAGCATGCCGTTCTCCACCGTGAAGCGAACCGGGCTGATGTGGTGCGAGTAAATCCGCTTGTAGTGGGGAAGACTCGCGTTGACCGCCGACACCGAAGCCTCCACTTGCGCAGACGTGACCTGGCCCGTGGCGACCGCGATGATGTGCTTCCGATCGTCGCCGAGGACGACAACGTGCTCCGCGGTCGGCAGGTGGCGGCGGAGTGCGTCCTCGATCGGCTCCGGACTGACGTTGTGGCCGGCGGAGGTCACGATGATGTTCTTGATCCGCCCCGTGATCCGCCAGCGGCCCGCGCTGTCGACTTCACCCTGGTCGCCGGTACGGAACCAACCGCCGCTGAACGCCTCGGCAGTCTCCTCCGGTCTCTGCCAGTAGCCGGCGAACACGTTCGGGCCGCGGACGAGGATCTCCTGGTCGTCGCCGAGACGCATCGCGACCCCCTCCAGCGCGAAGCCCACCGTCCCGGGCACGCCCTCACCAGGCGGGTGGATCGTGCAGATGGCGGCCGTTTCGCTGAGTCCATATGTCTGAACGACAGGGATGCCGAGCATCTCGAAGAACGACTGCACGTCGGCCGCGAGCGTCGCGGACCCGGAGATCAGTGCGCGCAGGTCCTGTCCGAATCGTCGCCGCACCTTCGCGAACAGAAGCGCCCGAGCCAGCCCGAGCCGGATCGGGTCGAGTGGTCTCGACATCCCCGACGCCTTACGCGACCAGGCTGCGCCGGCCTCGCGGAACAGAAGCCTCGGGACGCGGCCCGCCCCCACGATGTGACGCGTGATTCCGGTCCGGAAGCGCTCCAGGACGATGGGGACGTTCTGAAAGTAATGCGGCTGGGTGAGCGCGATATCAGCGGCCAGGCGGTCGAGGTCGGTACCGAAGATCAGCCGATACCCCATCCGGAGTGCGATCAGAACGTTGACCCAGGAGCCGACAAAGCAAAGGGGCAGGTAGTGGAAAACCCGCAGCTCGGCTGGGGCGATGCCAGCGAGCCAGCGCCGGACCAGGTCGGAGGTTCGCGTGAGGATGAAGTCGACGTTTTCAGCGGTCAGGACCGCACCCCTGGGCTCGCCCGTTGATCCCGATGTGTAGAAGATCGCGACTGGCGCCGTAGGGTCGACGTTTGTCAACCCCCCAACCCGAGAAACGTCCGGCGCGGTCGAGAGGATCTCATCGAGGAGGAGCACCGGTGGGGCGTCGTACCAGAGGGTGCCGATTTCGTCGCGCAGCGCAGCGCTCCCGCACCAGATCACCGCTGGGTCGGCATCGCGCAGCGACGGGAGTACCTCGGAGACGGCCTGTCGATGGTAACGCGGTACGAGCACGCCGCCTTCGGCCAGGACCGCGAGACAGGCCGCGCACCAGGCCGGACCGTTCGGGCCGATCAAGGCGCAACGATCGCCGGGGCGGAAGCCACGTTCGGCCAGAAGGTTGCGGGCCGCGTTGACCGCGTCCAGCAGCTTTCCTGCAGTCGTCGCGTGCAGGGCGCCCTTGACGACCTCGCTGAGTGCGGGGTGCTCGGGGAATGCCGCGAGACGTTCGAGGATGTCGCTCACGATGTTCATATCAAACCACCCTCTCCGTCGTCATGACGGCCGAATCCGCAGCCAGAAGCGGTGTGTAGGGGTAATGAAACTTGTGCTGCAGGGCGAAATCCCGGAGCTCCGCACAGTAGCCCGAGAACGGCGGAGGCCGGCGACCCAGCTCGTCGACAACCCGCCGGTTGTCGTACACCGTGTTGGCCAGCATGTAAGGCAGGAACACGCGGATCAGAGACGCGACCCGCCCTATCTGCGTTCCTCGCCACTCCGAAACCCGGCGAACGCCCCAGGCGCAAGGAGATCGGAGCCAGGGAGCGAAGGTCGGCCGGGCGCACAGCGCGGTCATGATGGCGCTGAAGGTCTCCGAGCCAGTCCCCGATGTCAGGTGATAAATCTCGTGCAGCGGATGGGTCTTGCCGTGGAGTGCCACGATTGCGTCGGCCACGTAGTCGGCCGGGACGATGTCGATTCGGTCGTCGCCGCGCAGCGGAACGACGGGGAGCCGGGAAAAGAAGGCGAACGCCCGGACAAGGTCGAACTGGGTCGTCTCCGGCCGGCGGCTGTCACCAAGGACAACGCTCGGCCGGAAGATCGTGCGCGGCACGTGAGGCAGAAGCGTCGTGACCATGTGCTCGCAGAACTTCTTCGTGCGCGCGTAGGGATCGTGATCCGAGCGATCCCACTCGATCGCGCGGTCTTCTGCGACGACCTCGTCCTGGCGGATCCCCGCAACGGTGGTCGTGCTCACATGGCTGAAGCGCCGCAGACCGTGGTCGGCATCAGCGACCTGCGCAAGCCGGATCACTTCGAGCGTGCCGCGAAGGTTCACATTGAGACAGAGCTTTTCGGACCGGTGGTTGAGCGTGGCCGCGAGGTGAATGACGGAGTCGATCGAGCACGCCAGCTCGTGCCAGTCTGGATGGTTGAGACCGAAACTTGGAAGGGTGATGTCGCCGGCAACGATGCGGATGCGAGTGTGCAGCCATTCCCGGAACCGGTCGGAGCTCGCGTGGAACTGAAGCGCTCTCCAAAGGCGCCCGATGGCCTCATCGCGGTCGCTGGCACGGACGAGCAGGGTGAGTGCCGGCCCGGGCAACTCCAGCAAGCGCGCGGTCACGTAGCCGCCGAGAAAACCGGTCGCCCCCGTTAGGAATACAGACATGATCGTCGCCATCCTCTTCTGGTTCGATTGGCGATCACTGAAGTTGAGCCTCCAGTCGGGACGCCCTGGAGGATCGGTCGGACCCGTCGCGCTCGAGCCAGAGACGCCGTCCTTCGAAGGGGTAGCTCGGCAAAGTGAGCCGCACGGGCCCGGCGGGCGGGACGAGGGCTTTCCAGTCGATCGTGACGCCCCTTGTGTGCATTTCGGCGGCAGCCCGCAATACGGTCTGCCAGGAGTGCTCGTGTTCCCGTAGGACGGACTGCCGCGGGATCGTTGGGTACGAGCCTTCGGGTGTTGGGCTCGCGCCGGCACCAAAATCGAGCATCAGCGCGATCCGCTCTTCCGCCAGGCCCCTGAGCGCTCCATCGAGCCCAAACGTCGACGGCTGGGCTAGGGTTTCGGTCCAGTGGAGGACCGAGTCAATCTCCTTGCCCGGTCCTTGACTGGCCGTCGAGACCACGCGGATCCGCGGTGGATTCAGGACGACGTCGTGCAGCAAAATCTCAAACTCACGAGCCGCTTGAGCCATGCGATCCGCGCGGGATGGCGCGTTCACAAGGTGAGCTTGACGGAAGCGGCCATGGGCCGCGACGAGCCTCAGCGCGTCGGCAAGCGACAGGACCCCGGCAACGCGGGCGGCGGCGAAGACGCCGGCGTCGTGGCCGACGACGACATCCGGCTCAACCCCCCACGAGCGCCACATCTCGGCCAGGGCGTGCCCGAGGGTGAACAACAGCAACTCGGCGAACGCGGGCTCGTGCTGCAAGCGCGAGCGCCCCCGCTCGGGGTAGAGGACCGAGAGCAGGCGTACGGGCAGCTCGTCGCCGAGGATCTCGTCACATTCCCGGACGGCGGCGGCGAAGACGGGTTGAGTCTCGAAGAGCTCTCTGCCCATGCGCGGAAATGGGGGCACGAGCCCGTCGAACAGGAAGGCAACCCTGGCGAGAGGTTGTGCCTCGCTCGCAACGAGCCGTGGCGACGGTTCGCCCCGAACGTACGCTTCCAGGGCGTTGGTGAGTTCCTCGGCTGTTCCAACGACGGCGGTCAGGCGGTGCTGGAAGTGCGTTCGGTCACGAAGGAGCCTTCGGCAGATGGTGTCGAGGGCGATCGATTCGTCTTTCAGGAGCCCGATGTATGCACGCGCCAGTCGCTTCAGCGCATGGGAACTGCGTGCGCTGAGGCTGAAGACGTGGTACGGGGCGAAGGGCGCAGAGGCGGCCGAGTTCCAGGTCTGGGGTCCCTCTTCGAGGAGGACATGCCCGTTGATACCGCTCACCCCGAACGAGCTGACGCCGGCTCGCCTCGGGGTACCACCAGGGATCCAGGGCTGGAGCTCCGCCGCGATCTCCAATGCGCGCATTCGGCGAGCCATCCGCTCGTTCGTGCCGCGAAAGTTGGCTGTGGGGACAACACGTCCATGATGCATCTGAAGAATCGTCTTGATAACCCCCGCGATCCCACCGGCCCAGGCCGTATGGCCGATGTTCGAATGCGCCGAGCCGACGAGGAGGGGCGGTCCGGAGCGCGGGGTTTGGCCAAAGACGTTCTCCAGGGCTCGCAACTCGATCAGGTCGCCGACCGGTGTGCCGCTCCCCTGGGCCTCGACGTAGGAGAGGTCGTCGGGAGTCAGGTCCGCCTCGTTGAGAGCTTGACGGATGAGGCGCTCCTGCGCAATGACGCTCGGGGCGCCCAGCATGGGGCTGTTCTGGCCGTTGTGGTTCACCGCCGTCCCGGGGATCACGGCCCAGATCGCGTCGCCGTCGGCCTCCGCCTCGCGAAGCGGCTTGAGCACGAGTACGCCGCCGCCCTCGCCGAGGACCATGCCGTCGGCGTCACGGTCGAAGCTGCGACACACCCCGCGCCGGGAGAGGACTCCAATCTTGTCGTGTGCCTGGAACTGAAGCGGCGACACGAGCAGGTAGACGGCTCCGACGAGCGCGAGGTTGCATTCCCCACGCCGGAGTGCCGCGCAGGCCTGGTGCACGGCAACCAGGGCGGACGACGAGGCCGTGTTGATCGCCAGGCTTGGCCCGGTCAGTCCGAGATGATGCGAGAGCCGGGCAGGCGCCGCACTGTTGTCATTGCCCATCGCGAGGAACGCGTCCACTCCGCTGCCCGCGCGTCGGTAGTACTCGTTGGGACCGATGCCGATAAACACACCCGTCGCACTATCAACGAGCTGCGCCGGGACGATTCCCGCGTGCTCCAGGGCTGACCAGGCAACCTCCATCAAAAGGCGCTGCTGGGGATCGATGCGCTCCGCCTCTTCGTCCGACAGCCCGAAGAAGCCCGCGTCGAAGCGCCCGACATCGTCAAGGAAGGCCCCGCACGGTCCGCCCTCACTCTCCTCGACCATCTCTGCCGGGAATACGTCGTCGCCGTCCCAACGCCCCGGTGGACATGTGCCAACGACCGAGCCGCCAGCCTCCAAAAGCTTCCAGAATCCACCGAGATCCCCGGCCTGTCCCGCAAACCGGCACGCCAGGCCGATCACCGCGATCGGTTCGTCGTTCGACCGGGTGCGACGCGGCGCCGGGCGCGGTTCGGGGGCCGGTTTCGGGGAAACGCCGTTCCGCGACGGCAAGCTTGTGATGACATGATCGAGCAAGTGGCGGGCGAGGCCGTCCAGAGTGGGGTGATCGAAGAACGTCGTGACGTGAACGCTCTGGCCGAGCCGTTTTTCCACGACGTCGCGAAATTCGCTCGCCATCAGCGAATCGACGCCCAAGTCCGCCATGGGTTGATCGCCCGGAACATCGTCGGGGCCGGACAGCTCGAGAACGCGGGCCACTTCGGTCTGAAGGACCCGGACCAGGACCGCATGTCGATCTTCGGATGTGGCGAGAGCCTCGCGCAGGCTGGCGGCTGTTTCCGCCTCGGCAAGCGCTGTCCCCGCGGCGCGATCGTCCGAGCCTCTCAGGTTGCGGAGCAAGGCCGCGCGAGGCGCCCGTCGCACCTGGAAGCCGAGGACGCAGCCGAACACCTCGCCATCGGGGTCGAGCAGGGTCAAGTCCGTCACGAGCACGTCCCGACCCGACCCTTCAGGCCGGACTCGCGCGTGGCAGTAGAAACGCGCCGGAATGGGACCGAAGACGGCAAAGCGCTCGTAGTGGGTCGGCAGGAACAGCGAACGTTCTGGGCTGTCCTGCTCCAGCGCGGCAATGACCTGGCAGCACGCGTCGAGGACCGGAGTCGGGATGATCGCACCGCAATCGTTGGTCTGATTGTGGCCGGGCACGATTAACTCGGCCAGAGCTTCGCGGTCACCCGACCAGATGGTTTGGATCAGACGGAAGGCTGGCCCGAGCTGGAGCCCGAGTGCATTAAGGTCGGCGTACAGTTCGGAGCCCTTCCGCGCGCTGCGGTGTGATATCCAGGATTCGAGGGCAAATCGGCCGGGAAGTGATTCATGTGCTTCTTCACGCATGCGGACGCGCCCCTGGCCATGGATTGACCACGCCGTTGCGCTGGTGTTGGAGGCGGAGCGCGTCGCGAAGCGGAACGTCCGCTCGCCCATCGAGTCGACGGGGCGGATGAGGAATTCGAGCGTGCGCTCGTCGCCTTCGGGAACCAGAATCGGTTCCTGGAGTCCAATGTCCACAAGTTGAAATGAGGCGCGGAACTCGTCCAAGGCGAGTGTGAGGAAGTGGGCGCCCGGGACGATCATCGTACCGTAGATGTGGTGGTCTCTGAGGAAGCACAAGGAGCGGGCCGAGACGGTGCGTTGAATGATCGTCTCCCCCGAGGCCAGGTCGAGTCGCGTGACCTCATTATCAGGGCGCGTGGGGCTTTTGCGGTGCTCGAACCAATGGCGCGTTCGTTGGAACGGGTACGTTGGCAGAGCGAGCCGTCGCGGGGATTCGTCGCGGTCCCAGGCCGCGAAGTCGAAGCGGCAGCCCAGCGAGTAGAGTTGCGCGAAGTGGTTCGCGAAGCGGATATCACCGCGGGCGCCGGTCGGGGGTAATTCCAGATAACTCCCCCCCTTGGGAAGGGGGGGTTGGGGGGGTGGGGAGTGGCCGTCCGATGGCGGCCTCTTCGCCCCGAACCGTTCTGCGGCGTTCGATGGTTCAAGGACAACGGGATCGGGCGGTGACGAGCGCTGACTCCCCACCCCCCCTTCCCAAGCGGGGGAGTTATTTTTTCTCCCGCTTGCGTGGGGGGTGAACGCATCAGGCGTACCGATCGCGCCCATCTCAGCGCATAGGCAATCTAGCATGACGGGCCTGATCGCGTCGGAAGGCCAGTGTCCGATGAGGCTGGCCAGATCGCCGGTGTCTGCTCCGATTGGCAAAAGGACGTCGCATCGTCGCCGCGCCACGATTGGCGTAAGGCGGGACCAGTCCGCGGGCTCTCGGCTGAGGAACACATCGAGCATCGGCTCTGGTTTCTCGCCCGCGTTCATCCAGTCGCCTGTCCCGGCGGCGTGGAGCAGGAGCATTGGACGCCGGAGCGGTAAGAGGGCGACGTCAGGCGTCTGCTCTGTCCTGCAGATCGCGAGACGTACGGCATCCTCCAGGGATAGGCCGCCGGCAACGTAGCAGGCGGCGAGCGCTCCCATCCCACCACCGAACACGAGATCGGGCTCAAGGCCGAACGAGCGCCAGAGCTCAGCCAAACTGATCTCCAGGCTGAAGAGGCCAAGATCCGACCTCGGGAAATCGAGAATCGATGCGGTTTCCGTGCCAGTGTGCGCGGCGATCATCCCGACGAGCCGATCGATGGATTGCCTGAAGACCGCGAAGCGGTCGTACAAGGTACCCGCCATTCCGAGAGCGCCCTCGCACGTTCCCGGGAATAGCCAGGCCACTCGCGGAGGTTCCACCGAGCGGCCGACGAACACGTCGGGATGCACCGCACTCGTGGCAAGGGCCGAGCACCCTGCGAGGGCCTCGGCGACGGTCGTCGCGACGATCGCCGCTCGGTACTCGAAGTGCTTGCGGCCAATGCCGAGCGTGTGGCAAACGCCCGCGAGCGGAGTTTCCGGCCTCTCGCTCAACCAGGTCGCGAGGTTCCTCGCTTGCGCGTGCAGAGCCGCCTCGGTCCGTGCTGAGAGGACGAGCACGCGCGGCGAGCTTTCGCGTTCATCGCGAGCGGGCGACGGGCTGTCCGGCGCCTCGACCACGACGTGAGCATTCGTCCCCGTGAATCCGAAGCTGCTCACACCCGCAAGCCGGCGGCCGGCCGGCCAGGCCGTCGGTTCCGTCGCGATACGGACGGGTAGCTCGTGCCAGGGGATGTGTGGATTAGGGCGAGCTACGTGCAGGTGCCGCGGAATCTGATCCTGCCGGAAGGCGGCGATGACCTTCAGCAGGCCGGCGATCCCGGCCGCGGCCTCCAGATGGCCGAGGTTCGACTTCACCGAGCCGAGGAGCAACGGCCGATCCGAGGCGCGACCCTCGCCCAGCACCTTCGCAGCCGCAGCGACCTCGATTGGGTCGCCGAGCGAGGTACCCGTGCCGTGACACTCAAGATACGCCATTTCCGCGGGCGCGCTGTTCGCCTGTTGGAGTGCGTCGGCGAGGAGCCGCTCCTGCACGTTACCCGAGGGGACCGTAAACCCGCCGGATGTCCCGTTATGATTCACCGCGCCCCCGAGAATGACGGCGAGGACGCGGTCCCCATCGCGCTCCGCGTCGCGAAGCCGCTTGAGCACAACCACGCCACAACCTTCCGATCGGCCGTAGCCATCGGCCGATGCGTCGAACGTCTTGCAGCGCCCATCAGGCGCCAGCATCTTCGCCCGCAAAAGCGCGACATGTAAAGTTGGGTCGAGCAACGCGTTCACACCGCCAGCCAGCGCGAGGTCGCACTCGCCTCGGTCGAGCGCCTGACATGCGAGATTCACGGCGGTCAAAGAACTACTGCACGCCGTATCGACCGCAACGCTCGGCCCCTGGAACCCAAGCGCGTAGCTAATCCGACCGACACCGGCGCTCGACGACGCGCCAACTCCGAGATACGCGTCGGCTTCCTCCGCGCGGCGCTTGCAGAGGAGTTGGCCGTAGTCGTGCGTGCTCAAACCCATGTACACGCCGGAACGGCTGGCGCCGAGGCGGTCGGACATGAGTCCCGCGTCCTCGAGCGCTTCCCAGCTCACCTCCAGCAGCAGGCGATGCTGCGGGTCGATGCTCGCCGCCTCGCGCGGTGAGATTCCAAAGAAGCTTGCGTCGAACTGATCGATGTCCTCCAGAAAGCCCCCACGCAGGCATGTCGCGCCGTTGAGACCGTCTATGGCCCGTGGGTCCCACCGGTCCGTTGGAACCTCCCGGATCGCGTCCCGCCCCTGTTGCAAGAGGTCACAAAACGCGTCGAAGTCGCGCGCCCCCGGAAAACGGCATGCAAGCCCGACAACCGCGATCCGGGTCTCGGCAACGCGAGACGCGACACCCGCCGGCACGCCGGGTTCCAGCGTGCGCGACGGTTCAATCGGAAGATCGAGAATCGTTCCCGCGATGAATTCGGTGAGCACGTTCAGGTCAGGATGATCGAACAGCAGCGTCGCCGGCAACCTGCGCTCGAATGCACCGCCCAGGGAGGCACTGACCTCGACGGCCTGGACGGAGTCCATCCCAAGCGCTGAAAAAGGCCGGTTTCGAATCAGTTCCTGACGCGGCAGGGCGAGCAGGCCGGAGAGTGCCGACGCGAGTGCGTCGCGCAGCTCGGCGCGCGTCCGAGGCCGGGACAGCGTCTCGACCGCTTGGAAGGAGACGCCCGTTCGCCGCCACTCCGTCAAGATCGAAAACCCTCCGCTGGCGAGCAACTCGGCGCACTTCCGGCGCTGGGGCTTCCCACTGGACGTCAGCGGTACATCGAGAGGCTTGACCAGCACGATCCTGCCGACGGCCACCTGATGTTCCGAGGCCACCGACGCGCGGACGCGCCGAAAGAGCTCGTCGCGGTCGACCGTGCGCAAACGCGTCCGTTTCACCTCGCAAACGAGCGTCAGATCCTCGGCCGTCTCAGCCTCCGTGGCGAAGGCCACGACGGCATGCGATTGCAGGTCGTCGCAAGCCTCTTCGACCGTGGCTTCGACATCCTGCGGATGTAGGTTAACACCCCGAATGATGATCAAATCCTTCAACCTGCCCGTAATCAATAGCTCGCCATCATGGAGCACACCCAGGTCGCCGGTACGCAGGAACGGGGCAGGGCCGAGTTCGGCGAGCCGGGCGGCAAATGTCGCGCTCGTGGCTTCAGGATTATTCCAGTACCCCTTCGCGACGGATGGACCGGAAACCCAGACTTCTCCCACTTCCCCGGGACGACACACACGCTGGCCGTCCGCGTTGACGATCCGCACGACCTCGTCACGGAACACGTGTCCGGAGCTCACGAGGAACTGGTAGTCATCGCCTTCCGCCGTGCAGGGCTCGAAGCGTTGAGCGCGCAGTGAGCTGGAACGGACCGAAAACGCGCGTGCTCCCTGCCCGGCGCGCGCTCCGGTGACCATCAGCGTCGCTTCCGCCAGACCGTAACAGGGGAAATGAGCGTCACGCCGGAAGCCGCAAGGCCCGAATCGTCGGGTGAAGTCTTCCAGGGTCCGGTGCCGGATCGGCTCCGCTCCGTTCCACGCAACCTCCCAACGACTCAGGTCGAGCCCCGTGAGATCCTCGCTGCGGACGCTCCTGACGCAGGCGTCATAACCGAAATTCGGGCCGCCGGAGTGCGTGGCGCCATAGCGGGTGATCGCCCGCAGCCAGCGGAGCGGCCGTTGCACGAAGGCGTTCGGCGGCATCACGCAGGAGGTCGCACCCACGAGCAACGGCGACAGCACCCCGCCGATCAACCCCATATCGTGAAAGAACGGCAACCAACTGACCACCGTCGATGCGGGAGTGAGTCCAAAAACCTCCTGAATTCCGGCTACGTTCGCCAGCACGTTGCCCTGTGTGACCATCACCCCCTGAGGCAACCGCGTCGAGCCGGACGTGTACTGGAGCAGCGCCAGCGACTCCCGCCGCGCCTTCGGCGGATCCCACCGGCTGTCCCCTGCGCTGAGCGTCTCCTCGGTCAGGCAGTGCAGCACGCCTCGACCCAGAACCTCGGCCACCTGGGGCTCTACGAAAGGCCGAGACTCCACATCCGTCAGCACGAGGCGAGGCTGGGCATCAGCGCAGAGGACGGCGAGACGATCCGTTCCGCGACTCTTGCGCACCCAGTGGCACGGCACCGCAACCGCCCCCGCGTAGACGCAGCCCAGAAACGCCTGGATGAACTCGAGCTTACCGCTCGGGTATAGCAACAGCACCCGCTCGCCGGTCAGTCCGCGCTGCTCCAGCCAATGTCCGATCTTCCGCGCCTGGGCGTCGAGCGTGCCAAAGGTGATCCGTTCCCCCTCCTCTTCGCCGTCCTCCAGAGCGATGAACGCAGTGTCGTCACCGCGCTCGCGTGCGTGGGCCATGACGACCTCTACGAGGCTCGCATACTCGCCCAGGGGCAACGAACTCTTTCGCACGCTCTGAAGCATTCTGAACACCCCTGGAGTACCGCAAGATCACAAGTATTCTTGGCCGATGTTTTTGGCGGATCATTAGGTCCATTGCCGCAATTCCGGCGCGCGGCTCACTGTCTGGGGCCAATGCGCGGGGTCGATCCCATGCTGGCACAGGAAGGCATGGACCCAGCGCTCCAGCCCGAACGCGAGGCAAACGCTGTGCGCCGGCGTGCCCTCATGTGTGCTCAGGTCGAAGGCCCGACCGAAGAAGTCGGTGTGATAGTTCAGCGAGCCCACCGCCAGCCACTCGTCGTCGGGAAGCCGCAAGGCGATCTCATACTTCGTCTCGGCGGTGAGCTGGAAATAGGCCTGGGACGCCAGCGCATCGGGGGCAACGAAAAACGGATCGCTCGCCGTGCGGATCTCGCCCGCCAGGTCGTGGTCTTTGAGGAACCGCGCGACGTGGTCCACGCCGCATGTGCGGGCATCGAGCACGTCTTGCTTCGCACCGAGTAGAACCACCTCACGCATCGTGAAATCCCAGAGGCGGCGGAGGTCGTTCATGTTGCTCGATTCGTAGCGGAAGCACTTCCCGCAGACCGCGTAGGTCGTCAGACCTACAGGGAGTTGACGGCCCTGGTTTCGGTGATAAACGTGGTAGCAGACTGCGGGCGATAGGCAGGCCTCCGGCGCCGCCATGTCGTGCAGAGCCCGCTCGTCGAGGTCGTTGCGGTCCTGGTGGCGAGCCCGGAAGTCGTCGATCCGCTTGCCATCCTCGGGGAGATGGCAGGCAAAGGTGACCGTGTGAGGGAACGAGCGAAAGTAGTCGCAACGTGCCAGAACGCTGGCGGGGATGAGGGTTGGTGTAAGCAGCGGCTGCGGTTCCCAGCGGGCGCCCAACTCCTCGAACCGACGATCAAAGTAGCGGAACAGCGCGAGCGCAATTCCTTCGAGCGCGAACTGCCCCGTACCGAGGCGCACGATGCCGGGTAAGGCGCCATCGCTGCGGAAGGCGGGAGATTCGAGTCCGGGGCTTCGATAGACCACCTTCCGCGTGAGGCTGCGCAGGCTCTTCTGAACCCGGTCGCAAAGGCCGCGCGCTCGATCCGCAAGCGCGGGCTCCGCCCCCTCAGGTGTGTCGAACCGGAGCACAGCGCCCTGATCCAGGAAGACCACGTTTTGAACGCCGCGCGCCAGGAATGCGAGCTGCTTCTGGATTTCTTCACGCGCCATCTCCTGGGCGGGAGCGGCGAGTCGCACGGTGTGCGTCGGCATCAGAGGTTAGCTCCCGTGTTGGAGTTTCAGGATTAGCGCGTGGAGGGCACGCGGCGTACGTGCGGCGATGAACTTGTCGTCCGGAACGCTCACCGCGCAGGTCGTCTCGAGCTCGAGGAGGAGCTCCATCGCGCGGAGCGATGAGAATCCTTTCTCGTAAAAATCCTCGTCCGGGCCGATGGCAGCGATCTGGCCGACGTCGCAGACGATCGACTGGACCCGTTCAAGCTGTGGCAACACTTCGGAGTCTCCTGAGCACAGCGCGGGGACCTTCCCACGGCCCAACGTTTTCACGGCGTGCGGTCCTCGTGAAGGACCCCACGCCGAATGTGCAGATGGCGGCGAAAGTAGGGAAGCATCCGGGTGTCGTGGGTGACGACCAGCAGGAGGGCCCCCTCCTGCTTCGCTTGCTCCACGAGCAGGCGAACGGTGGCCTCGCCGTGCTCCCAGTCGAGGGAGGCGGTCGGTTCATCGGCGAGGAGGATCGTCGGCCGGTTCAAAAGCGCGCGGGCCACCGCAGCTCGCTGCCGCTGACCGCCTGAAAGTTGATCCGGCCACTTTGCCCGCACTGCGGCGATTCCCAGCCGTTCCAGTAGCCCATCGACCCGAAGCCGGAGCGACCGCCCCGACAGCCCGCCATTGCGTGCGACCACATCGAGGTTCTCGCGAACAGTCAGGACCGGAAGGAGTTGCGCGTGCTGGAACACAAACCCGATCTTCTCGCGACGGAGCCGGCTGAGCCTGTTCTTCGACTTCGGATCCACGACCTCCCCGTTGACAACCAACCGGCCGCCCGTGGGCGTCAGGAGACAACCGAGAATCGAAAGCAGAGTCGTCTTGCCCGACCCGGAAGGACCCATCAGCAGACAGGTTTCGCCCGCGTCGAACGCGACCGACACGCCGCGCAGCACGTCTTCGGCGAGCTCGCCCCGGCCGAACGTGTGACGAATCTGTGTGCATTCCAGGACGGGATTCATGAGCTAAACTCGAAAAACGACGGCGGGATCGATACGCAGTACCGTGCGCACCGAGAGAAACGAACCCAGCAACGAGCACACAACCGACACGGCCACGAGGGCGGCAAAGACGGTGGCCGTCATTTCCAGCGGTGCCGGCGTGCTCGCACTCGCGCGGGCAAGCTGGTGAAACGCAAACCCGCCCAGGAGCACTCCGAGCGCACTCAGTGCCATCCCCTGCCAGAGCACGCACGCGAGGATCTGACGCCGCGTGAACCCGAGCGCGAGCAGCGTCGCGTAGTGGCCCAGGCTCTCCTGGGTGATGTTGAAGAGCGTCTGGCCCCCGACCACAGCCCCGACCACAACGCCGAGGACCGCCGTGGTGAGCACCAGCAGCCCCATGCCGGTCCCCACCATCCAAAAGACGACGCTCCGGACCATCATCGCGCGCGTCGTCAGCGCCTCGATGCCGGGGACCTGCGCGGCGATGGCGCGCGCGACCCGGTCGGGATCCGCCCCGGGCACACAGCGCACCAGGACATACGTCGCGTCGTCGTCGTGGAACGACGAGTCGTAAGTCATCGCGTTCTTCATTGAGGTGAACACATAGGGCGATGCCGTGAACGTCCGGACCTCGCGGCAGATTCCCCGAACCTTCGCCGTGCTGGCGTTGCGCAACTCGAAGGTCTCGCCGAGCCGCGTGACACCGAGCTCGTTCAAGAACAGTTCGTCCACGATGACACTGTCCGGCAGGAATACGTCTTCGACCCGGCCCTCGCGCATGGCCCAGGGGCCGCCGACCAGATTGCGGTCGATACCGATGATCTGAACGTTGATCCGCTGCCCGTTCGGCTTCTTCCACGAACTCCACCCGACGAAGACGCCCTCTGTTTGCGCGACTCCTTCCACGTTACGTGCCTGGTAGATACGGTGGCGCGGGATCGCCGCTCCGTAGTCCCACGAGACGTTGTTCTCCGACATTAACCAGATATCCGCGTCGGTATGGCGGATTACGTTCGTAATCGTGTTGATCCACCCAATCAGCAAACCCACCTGCGCGACGCTGAGCAGGAACAGCATGCCCAGGCCGAGCGTGGTGAAGGCAAAACGGGCCTTCTTGTAGAGGAGGATCCTCACCGCGACGAGCTGCAACGGGATTCCCTCGACAAGCGGAGCACCGCACGGCGCGGTGGTGAAGCACGCAATCAGTACTCCTCTACGCGCGGAAACCTACCAGGATTTTTTTCCGATTTCCGAATTTCTTCACAAAATCAGGCGGACGATCGTTCGATCGTCGATCGAGGCCAGTGCAAGGCGTGAAAATGTGCGAGTAGAAGGCTGTACCTTCATCCGCTTTCTCCGTAACATAACCTGCGTTTATCGGTTCTGAGGTACCTGCCAACGGCCGGTATCCTGCAACACCGGGCCCGATCCCGCGCAGATACCGACGCACGTCCGACCCTCCCTCGTGCCCCCGATTCCAGTAGGATTTGGTGATCTTATGAGAAGACTTCTCATCGGACTGCTGCTCCTGTTCGTGAGTATGTGTATCCTCGTGAGAAGCTACACCCTCGGCGGACTCCAATCCCGACACGCCGTCCCGGTCGATGCGGCAACTCCGGGTGCGTCCGCGGCGATGCGACGCACGGTCCAGGCGGTAGGGTACGTCGAGCCCGTTACGGAAGTGAGACGTCTTTCGTTCAAGACCGACGGTGTGATCGCGCACTGCAACGCGGAGGTTGGGCGATCCTTCAAACGGGGCGAGGTGATCGTCGAGCTCGACGGACGGGAGCAGGTGACTGCGGTCGCGGTGGCCGAGGCCGACCTGGCGCTCGCGATCGCGGATCAAGAGAAGATGGAAAGCGGTGTGAACCCGCATCAGATCGCCGCCGCCGAGCACAAGGTCGAGCTTCTGAAGGAGCAGGCGCGCTACCAGGCCGAAGAGCACCGGCGCTACACCGCGCTCCTCACGCGCTCCTCCGTCTCGACGTCGGAGCACGACAAGGTCATGACCGAACACTCCCAGCGGCAGGTGGAGCTCAAGCAGGCTGAAGCCGAGCTGGATCACTTGCGCCATTTCGTGCGCCCGGAAGACCGCAGCGTCGCACGGGCCCAAGTGGAAGCTGCGCGGGCGCGCCTTGGGCTGGCCCGCGAGCGTCGCGAGGACGCGTTCCTTCGCGCCCCGTTTGATGGCACGGTCCTCGAGGTGCTCCGACGCGAGGGTGAAGCGGCGCGGTCCTCGGACTCCGACGCAGTCCTCGTCTATGGAGACGTCTCGCGGCTGCGCATCCGCGCTGAGGTTGACGAGCGTTTCGTCTCCGCACTCAGACTGGGTCAGAAAGCGACGATCGTGGGGCGTGGCCTCGGAACACGGACGTACGAGGGGCGGCTCGTGGTGGTCAAGCCGATCATGGGCAAGAAGACCGTCTTTTCCCGAACCGGGGGCGAACGCCGGGACCTGGACGTGATCCAGGTTCTCGTTGAAATGCCCGATGGGTTCGTCGCCCCGGTCGGACTCGAGGTCGATGTCGCGATCGAATGCCCCCCCGCATGAGCGCCGGCTTTCTGGCACCCTGGGCGTTGCAGATCGGTTGCCGCGGAATTCGGAGCAGAGCCGATGATCTACTGTCCTGATGATGGGTTGTTGCATCGGCTGCTGGCCGACGAGTTGCCGCCGACGGAACGCGACCCGTTGAACGCCCACGTCGAGCAATGTGCTCACTGCCAGGAGATGCTCGAGCGGCTCACTGCGGACTCCGTGATCCGCCGAGCTGTGTCGGCGCCTGAGCGAGTCGGACCGCTGGCCCGGGCCTCCCACGGCCTGCTCGCAGCCGCGGCCGTGCGCACGACAGACGTCGACAGCGGACGGTCCGAGCCGACCGAGGTGCAGGTGGCGCGGCTGATTTCGCTGCTGGCCCCCTCGGCGGATCCCCTCTCCCTGGGGCGTCTGGGCGAGTTCGAGTTTCTCGGGTTGATCGGAGTGGGGGGAATGGGTGCGGTCTTCCGGTGCCTGGACCGTCCGCTCCAAAGGCTCGTTGCGGTCAAGATGCTTCTGCCGCACCTGGCCAACCAAGTTGAGGCCCGCAGCCGTTTTGAGCGCGAGGCGCGCGCGGCGGCGGCCGTCATTCACGAGAACATCGTGGCCATCCACGCCGTTGGCCAGGCCGACGGGATCCCGTACCTCGTCATGCAATACGTGGAAGGGACATCGCTACAGGAACGCCTTCGTACGGGGCGCCCGCCGCGGATCGAGGAGGTGGTACGGATCGCCCGCGAGGTGGCCAACGGCCTGGCCGCGGCCCACGCGCGGGGGCTCGTGCATCGCGACATCAAACCGGGAAACATCTTGCTGGAAGGCCCGGACGGGCGCGTCAAGATCTGCGACTTCGGACTGGCGCGCGCGATGGACGACTGCCTGACTCGCACTGGAGTCTCGGCTGGCACGCCGCTCTACATGTCGCCCGAACAGGCCGACACCCGCATTGTCGATAGCCGTTCGGACCTGTTCAGCCTGGGAAGCGTGATTTATACACTCTGCGCTGGGCGCTCTCCTTTTGAGGCCGATGGTACCCTGGCGGTCCTCCGCCGCATTCGCGAGGACGAGCCGCCGCTGCTCCGCAAGCTCAATCCGGCCGTGCCACGCTGGTTGGCGGACGTGGTCGCGAGGCTGCTGTCGAAAGACCCGTCCCATCGCTTTCCGAGCGCCGCCGCGCTAACGGAGGCCCTAGATCGGCCCACCAGGCGCACGTCGCGTGCTGATCGCGCCACGTTTTGGTTCACGCAAATGGGCTGGGCAGTCGCGACGCTGCTTGCCCTCTGGGTGCTTTCCCACGAGCTCAACCTGATCCCTCGGCCCGGGGCTCGCGGCAGTCGGTCCGTTCAAAGTCCACCGGACGGCAAACCGTTCTTCGAGTTGGAGGCCGCACGGCCGTTCCGTCGACCGCCATCGGCAATTCTCCAGGACGAGATTACGAACGGCATCGGCATGGTCCTCGTACGAATTCCGAGCGGCCGCTTCTGGATGGGCGGCGGCGTGGGAAGGGCCGGAGGCCGCCAGGTCACGATCCCTTACGATTTCTATCTCGGGAAATACGAGGTCACACAGGGGGAATGGGAGGCCGCGCTCGGCAAGAATCCGTCCCACTTCGCGCGCCAGGGAAAAGGTGCCGACGCCGTGATATCGCTCAGCGACGAAACCTTGAAGCGGCTCCCTGTGGAGTCGGTCGAGTGTCTCGATGTCGGCCTGTTCATTGCGGCGCTCAACCGGCGAGAAACGGAGCCGGGTTGGAAATACTGTTTGCCGCTGACCGAAGAGTGGGAATATGCCTGCCGGGGCGGCCCCATGGACGATCCGTCGACGGGCACGTTCGACTTCTACTTTGAGAGTCCGTCGAATCTACTGACCCCGGATCGTTGCCAGTTCAACACCACGGGCAGTGTGCGACGGCCTGTGCCAGTTGGGAGCTTCCCGGCGAACCGCTTGGGCCTCCACGATATGCATGGAAACGTCGCCGAATGGTGCGACACCGACGAGCTCTCGCCTCACGGTATGCCCAGTCCGGTGCACCGAGGAGGGTCGTGGGACGCCGTTTCAGCGCTTTGCCGAGCCGCCGCCTTTCGGCTCGCACCACCAACGATGCGCGCATCATCGCTGGGCGTCCGCATCGCGCGCGTCTACACCGGCCCGGAAGAGTTGAAGCCAGACAGGTCTCCCTCCGCAACCTGGTAAACTCGAATCGACGGCGGTTTCTCAAGCGGCACGCATTCAACTCGATCGTTCCGCGCGCGACGTTCCTGGGCTACAATGGCTCCAATCGAACCGTACGCCTCGACGATCCAGACGCATGAACTGTTGTATCCGCACCGCGGTCCCTGTTCCGAGTCCCCCGGACCGTTGGTACGCACGGTTTCCCCCCCTTGCGAATCGAGCCCCGACTTGCATTCCTTTGGCCCTGTTGAGCCATTCGCGACATGCACCCAGACGGTATAGAGAGTACAGATGTCACGCTGCTCGGCAGGCTGAGGAGCGAACCGAATAACCCCACCGCGTGGGCGGAGTTCACCGGGCGCTATCGGCATCGCATTTACTCCTATTGTTTGGCGAATCGTCTCCAGCCGGCCGACGCCGAAGACGTGACCCAGACCGTACTCTTGAAACTCGTGGGCAAGCTCAGGGAGTTTCGCTACGACCCGGAATTGAGCTTTCGTAACTGGTTGAAAGTGGTCACACGGAACGTCCTCTGCGATTTCCACTCCGAGAGGCAGCCCGACCTCGGCAGTGGTGACAGCGCTCTGATGCGCCTGCTCGCGAGCGTCGAGGCCCGCGAAGGCCTGGTCCAGCAACTGGAAGCCGAGTTCGATCAGGAGTTGCTTGAACTTGCCCTCCGACATGTCCGCACGCACGTCCCGGAGCAACAGTGGCGGGCGTTCGACTTGACCGCCCTGCGAGGACTCTCCGGCGCCCAGGCAGCCGTGCAACTCGATATGCTGGTCGCGACCGTGTATACCGCCAAGAGTAAGGTGCAGAAGCTCGTCCGAGACGAGATCCGCAGGCTCGAGGAACGGAACGGGCAGATCGGCAAGAAGGGTTGAGCCCAGTGCGGCGACCCGGAGAAGACTCGAGGGGGGTTATGGTGAATTCGCCACTCAGTCCGCCATGCACTTCAGCCAGCCGAAGATGGCGTCGGCGATTTGACCGTATCCGCTGCCAGGGTGAAGGGCGTTGACGATACGCGTGACCTTTTCGGTCGTCCGTGCGTTGGCCGGCTGCGACGTACTCGGAAAGGCATGGGCCGTGTCCAGCATGCCGTAAGCGGGTATGACATAGAGACCGTCATCGGCGCGGTTGGCGTACCTGGCGATCATCATTTCGACCAGGCGATGCTGGGCCTTGCGAAACGGCCAGTACTTGAGTCGCGAACTGCCGTAGTTGGCGCCGAAGCCGTCCTGATTGGTCGGCGGAAACATCGTCACCAGCCCGATCTTCGCCTTGGGCGCCGCGGTGCGCCAACCGGCAATGAGGCGATCCGCATTGCCGAGCACGCGGCCAATGCTCTCATCCAGATCCGTAGACTTTGGGTTCATGACGATGCCGGCCAGATCGTTGGCGCCGAGCAGGATGGTTACATAGTCGGGCGGCACACCATCGCAGCTCTCCTTGACGTATCGCGGCACGTCGAACACGGGCCCCTGCGGGGAACCAAACACGAATGGGCTGCTGCGATTCCCATGGTCGCCGGGCACGGGCGTATTGGTGTATTTCTCCAGGAAGCTCTGGAACGTCCAACCGCCATACCCTTCATGCACGTTGCCGGGGGCGGCGCTCGGTGGATGGTGCGTTCCGATCAGCGTGAGCTGGGGCTGGTCTTTGCCCGCGCACGATTTCATCAGCTCGGCGGTGTACACGGACGCGTGCGTGAGGCTGTCCCCGATACAGAGCAATCTCAGCGGCCGGCCAGCACCAGCGCCGGCGATTGCGACCCGGATCGTCGTTTTGCCGTTCGCCACCACCTTGTCGTCGGCGTCGCGGACTTCCAGGCTCAGCGGTAGGTCGCCCGCGTCCGCGTCCCTGGGAATCCAGGTCCAGCGCTCGACCTGTTGACTCCCCTTCGCACAGGTGACATCAAAGATCCAGACGCGGCCCGGTGGCGTCAGGATCAGGTTCTCAAAGTAAAGATTGACCTCAGTGCCGGAGACCGCGTAGACCACCGGCGGCAGTACGAGTCGACAGGCGTTGATGTCCTTGGCATGGACCACGCCGGCCCAAGCGAGAATCCCCAGCCAAACGGTCCCAAAGCTTACGGTTCTCATGCCGTCGACACCATATTCAGAGAATGCCATCGTCGCGACTCGCAACAGGTTAGCCGGTTACTCGGCCTCATGACAGCCCGTGCCGCGTGAAGTGATTGGCAGGGGACGACGGGACGGAAAAGATCGCTTCCTCCATAAGAGGCATCCTCTGCGGTGTCGGAGCGGGCCTTTCCGTTGGACTTCGGTGTCTCGTGTCACCCGTTGCATTTCTTGTGGAGGTGATCCCGATGAGACGATTCCTGCGTCTGTTTATGGTCGGGAGCGCGGTTCTCCTGCTGGATCTGGGGGCCGTCGCGTGGGGGCAGAGCGACTCAAAACTCGAACCGGCACCGAGCGGCTTCGCCAGCCGCCGCGAAGGCGTCGACCGAGGCCAGGTTGAGACCCTGGAGTACGACTCGAAATCGGTCGGCGACACGCGCAAGATGGTGCTCTATCTGCCCCCTGGCTACTCGAAGGAGACCAAGTACCCGGTCCTCTATCTGCTGCATGGCGCCGGGGATAATGAGACGGGCTGGAACAGGAACGGTTCCGCGAACGTCATTCTCGACAACTTGTTTGCCGACAAGAAGCTCGTCCCGATGATCGTCGTCATGCCCAACGGCTCGCCCCAGGGGCCAAGGCCAGGGACGGTCCTCGCGGGGACGATCATGAAGCAAGCCGATGCCGACAAGGACGGCATGATGACGCGGGAGGAATTCCTCGCCGCCGCTGAGGCCCTCTACAAGGAACTCGGCAGTAGCAAAGTGGACGAGAAACAGCTCGCCGCCGGCCTCAATCGTCTCATGCCCGCCCCCAGGCCTCCGGGCGGCCGCGGGCGCGGGTTCGGCGACTTCGTCAGCGGATTCGAAAACGACCTGCTGAAGGACGTCATCCCCTACGTCGAATCGCACTATCCCGTGCTGGCGGACCGCGAGCACCGGGCGATCGCGGGGCTGTCGATGGGTGGCGGCCAGGCACTCACGATCGGGCTTCGACATCTGGATACGTTTGCCTATGTCGGTGGTTTCTCCTCCGCGCTCTTCGGCAATTCCAGCGGGCTCGTTTCCGATCCGACCGCCGCCAGCAAGCAGCTTCGTCTCCTCTGGGTCTCCTGCGGCGACGAGGATCGACTGATGGACGCCAGCAAGTCCTTCCACACCAGCCTCGAGGAGAAGAACGTGCCGCACCTTTGGCACGTTGATTCCGGCGGACATACGTGGCCGGTTTGGAAGAATGATCTGTATCACCTATCTCAGCGACTGTTCCGAGACGACAAGCGAGCCCAGTGAGACCCGCGCCAGCACAGCGGTCAACCCGCCCGATTAACGGCTCGGGGCGGGTGGCCGCTCTGCGCGTCGGATGAAAGCTCGATTGAGCACTTCGGAATCATTTCTCAGGCCAGAGGGAATTGATGAGCTCCACGGTCCAATCCGCGAGGACCTGACCCCCTTCGGGGCCCACGACGTTGCTCTCCGCAATCGCGCTGTAGCCGCCGCCCCGGGCTGCGCGCGCGGTCGGGACGTACGAACCTGAGCCTGCGAGCTGAATGATGAACGTCTGGAGCGCCCGGCTTCGCGCCTTGATCTCGATCCCGAACTCGGTGAAGAGCTCGAACACATTCGTGGCGATCGCGACGTCGCCGAGCCGGATCGCGTGCAGCTCCATCGCAAAGGGTTCGGAGGTCCCCGCCTGCTGCCGCTCGAACCGCTTCACGACGTCGCCGTGCCAGAGGACCAGCCGGCGATTGCGCGGATCCTTCGAATACGTGTCGACCTTCGATTTGGCCTCGGCAGCCTCGGCCTTCGTGATCGTGCGCACTGGCAGCTCGATCGTCGCGAATTTGTGGGTGAGGATCACGTCGGTGTGCGGCTCCTTTTTGCCCCCCTCGTACGCCTCCTCCCACGCAGTCACGATGCGCTTCGACAGCTCCTGGAGCCGGGTCAATCCGCGCAGTGTCCGCATGCGTTCCTCAGCCCGCTTGCGGTACATCAGGTGGGGCGACTGATCGCCCGCCGCGCCGGTCCAGGCGAGCACGAGCAGATCCTTACCGTGCCGCTCCCGGAGCATTTCTCTCACGTCGTGCCAGAAGTCGGCATTGATCGCTGAGCCCGACTCGACCTCCTGCGACGGACACGCCACATTGATCGCCGTGGCGATCAAAGTCCCTGCGGCGTCCCAGAAGAAGAGCACCTCGACTCCCTGGTCCTCCGAGCCCTCAATGCCTCGGAAGTCGGGCCGGTCCGTGGGTCCGTACATTTGCGCTCGGCCGTCGGCATAAACCGAGCGCCGGTTCTGCGCAACGACAGCGTGTCCCAGCCCCCAGCCCACTCGCCCCGGTTTGCGTGCTTCCCACGCCTTCGCAACCGCCTCGGTGATCCTGCCCGCAAGGAACTCCGCGTACTCGGCGGGCTGCTCGACATCTTCCTTGGGGATGTCGTAATCCCCCTCCTTCGTAACCGGCGCGGTATGCGTATGTGTGGCGCTGAGGACAACCTTGCGCGGGTCGAGGCCCTGGATGCTAGCAGCAATCTGCTGACGAACCCGGTCGCGCACCGAGTCTTCGATGGCCACGAGGTCACAGGAGACCAGGACCGCCTGGTCGACGACCTTCTCGCCGTCTTTCGCCTCCAGGGCCAGCACCGTCGCGGTGACCGGACTCTCAACGTTCCGAGCGATTCGCGTATGCATCTGCCCCGCAAGCGCAACGGGCCGCTCGGGTGTGATGCTGACCATCGCACCTCCGACGTGCAGCTCAGAGGCCCGGACCTTGTCCGCAGAATCGAACGCCCAGAGAACGGCCGTTGACAGGATCACCGCCAAAATATCCAATGTTCTTGATCCACGCATTTCTCAGGATTCCTCGTTCGATGATGCGAACTCTGTGGTTATCGCGCCAGACGGTGAGTGGCTTGCGCCGCCGGGACCGGGCCTGAACCGGTGCGCGCACGAGCGCACTCGGCGAACCAGAGCGTAATTCGGAACGCCACGGATTAACAGGCGCCAGGCGTCCAGGAGCGAACGCTGAGGGGAGTACGCTCGAAACCTCCTTGACGCGTACGTCCCCTCGGCATTCTTTTCTCTCACGAGCGGATGCGGAAATCGTAGCGCGAAGAAAGGAGAGGAAACCAGCAGCGATAATGAAGGGGGGCTCTCGTCGGGGATGTTCGTTGCGAGACCTTTCCGCCCGTCAGTCCAAAAGCTGCGTCCTGCGGCTGCGAACCCCGAATCCATCGCGCGGTCTCTGCGCCCTGGAGCGATCGGACCGGCCGTGAGTCGGGACTGCAGCCGGCGATTCCAGGAGTTCGTCCGCGTGAATGATCGACTCGGCAAGTTTGACCATCAGCATGCCCCGGTCGCGGCTCTGCTGCTGAAGGAAATGGCCCGCTTCGGTCTCGGAGAGCCCTCGGCGCGTCATCAAGATGCCCTTGGCCTTCTCGATGTATTTCCGCTCGCGGAGGGTGAGCTCGAGCGTATTGACGCTCTCCCGCAACGACTTGAGCTCGCGCGCACGGGCCACCGACACTTGAAGCGCCGCATGAAGACTGCGGCTGGTGATCGGCTTGACAAGGTAGTACACCACCCCATCTTCGACCGCCTGATCGATCAAGTTGGGATGACCGTGGGCGGTCAGGATAATAACGGGCGTTCCGGGATCCCTGGCAATCTGGCGAGCCGCTGACAGACCATCGAGACCAGGCATTTCGACATCCATCAACACCACATCCGGATGCGTCCGGCGGCAAATCTCGATCGCGTGCTGTCCATCGTGGACGACGGCCACGACATCATACCCCAGTGAGTCGAGTTGACCCTGAATTCCTGCCGCCACGGGTCTCTCGTCATCAGCGATCAAGACCCTGTAAGCGTGGCTCATTACCGGCTCCTTGGACCATGCACGAACGTCGTGTAGGGAATCTCCCTACCAATCAGATTTGAATTCCAGCGCATCGTCCGCCAACAAAATAGACTTCCATGGGATAATCTGTGCAACTGCCCAGAGGACGCGGGGCGATGGACGGTCACGTTGCCAACGGACCAGCCCGAGGGTCGCCACCCCCCGCCCTGGTTTCAGAGTCACGCCGTCCGCGGGAAACTCTGAAATACGCAAGTCGCGGAAAGTCAACGATTTCAGAGTTTCAGACTTAATCTGCAATGGACTCTGTCCGAGTCAGCCCCTTTGATTCGGCGACGGTTCGTCACGTTGCTGGAATAGCGCACGTGATCCACCGCACCAGAGCCCCGAAACCGATCGTTATCTCCGCGTTCTCGCGGTTGTCCCAGCAAAACGTTGATGCAACGGCACCGAAGCCAATCCTCCCCTGCGCAGTGCTCGGAACATCGGTTCACATCGCGGCCTCTGTGTAAACTCAAAAGCGCGACGGAATCATCAAAACTCGGGCGTTGAGACGACTCAACAACCGAGGGCTCGGAGCGGCTGCCGGCATTTCCGATCGGACCGTTTATTGGAAATGAAGACCCCTTACGTACCAACGGGTTCCGAATTTCCGAATTTCCGATAACCGATGCCGACGACATTGGGGACTGGGCAATCGATCGCCAATTAACGCGTGATCCGCGCGATGGTACGGCCAGCAGAGAACGATCGGCGATTCGAGACGAGAGAAACTTCCCAACCTTCCCATTCCTCGCAAAGCCACACAATGCACTTCGAAGATAGCATGCGAGATTTACGAGAAATCCGAAATATGCTGTTCGCCTGTTGCCCAAAGATGGGCCATTGATCTCGCCCAATCCCATCGTCCGAGCGGTGGCCCCCGACGCATCAGGCTTAATATAACCATACGCGCTCCGTGGGGTGCGACGAACGGGACCGTTCGTTTTCCCGCCTGATGTTCGCCAGCCGGACCAACGTTTCGTGCGCTGGCGGGCCCAAGCGAATGAATGGCCTGTGGTGAGATTTGCTGACGACACGTTGCACCGACCCTCTCTAACTTTTTCCGTCCGACCGTTGACAGTGACTTGGCGGTAGGGATCGGATGCACGTTGACTTCTGACCACTTAGTATACGTCCATGGCCATCAAATATTCGAAAGAAAAATCGGCGCGCCCACAGATTTCCACCGGCTCGCGCATGCGCGCCAGGCGGATTCACCCCAGCGGACGGGTCGGGGTGGATTTGACCGGAAGGAAAAAGAGCGGCATCCGGAGATTTGAACGTGCTCCAAAGAATCAAGTCAGCAGGCGAGCCTCAGCGACCCAGCCATCCACGAAAACCAAGCGTGTTCCCTCGGTGTCGTCCGATCCTTCTTTCAGCGAAAACTTCCCGCGTGCCGACGAACCCGCTCCCCGTGCCCCGCAAGCATCGCGTATGCCTCGTCCGTGAGTGGCTCACTGGCTTCGAGAACGCCAAGATCCTCGTCGAGTTCCGCACGGGATTGTGGCGCCGCGAGCGCTACAGCAACAGCCGACTGTTGTAGGACGAACCGGTACCAGGCCGGGGGCCGCGGGACCAAGAATCCCTGAGGGTCGTCGGGCGTCGGATGGAGAAGTGCTCCCCAGCGCAGGGCGGTGTAAGCGATCACTGGTAAGCCGAGTGGTTGGGTGACCGGGAACACCTCCCGCTCGGCGCCCCGATGGGCGGCGTTGTAGCGGATCATGACCGTGTCGAGGAGCCCGCTCCTGGCCATTTCCGCGACGAGTGGCCGCTGGTGACTCGTGATCCCGATCCGGCGAACGGCTCCGTCCCTCTTGGCCTCCTGGAGGTATCGGAGCGCGCCTCCAGGGGCTGTGATTTCCGCCCATTCGGTTGCGTGTTCCACGTAATAGAGGGTCAGCACGTCAACGTAGCGGGTGCCAAGGGCCGCGAGGACCGAGCGCAAGTTCCGTCGCGGCGTCGGCTCCTGTCCTGGCACCGAACTGAACGCAGACGATGACCGACGAGCGGCGGCCACCAAGGGCGGATATCGCCGCGGGAAAGGCATCGCCGCTGACGTTGCCTTCTGGCAGGCCCTGCCAGTTGATGAAGTTGACTCCCCGAGAGACCGCCGAGAGAACGTCGTCTGCGGTGATCGCCGTACTGCCGTAGGACGAGAGGCCAAGGCGGCAGACAGGGGAGCCGAAGCCGGTGGAAACAAGAAACGGGTGAAGGGCGGACCCAATCGGAGCCTCAGGCGCCATGCTCATGCGATTCCCTCGGGACCACGAGTCGACGGTGCTCTTGGTTCAGTCTAACAGAGAGCCGGCGTTTCGCGCGAGTGCCGCTTGTCCCGCTGCGCTGAGCGGTTCCCATCACAGCGCCATTCTGGCCGGGCACCAAAGTCGGGCAATCCGCGAGCACTACGTCGTCCCACGGGGTGCCTCCCAGGGCTGTTGCGCCTTGCACCGGAAGCGATTCGTCCGAAGCAATCCGAAGGCTTTGGAGCGAGTGGAGCTTGCTCCCGCTTGCGTAATACCCTCCCGCTCCTCCAAGGACCATCCTGCTCTCGAACGGCGTTGCCAGCGCTCCCGCTTTCAACGCGCCTTTGAAGCGCGAAACCAGGAGCAAGCTCCACACGCTCCAAAGCCTCCGGACTCCGCTTGCGACGCGAGTTCCCCAAGGAATCGGCTCTTGGGTGCCTCCATCCTCCTTGAGACCAGAGGCGAGGGATCAACGCCACTCCCCACACTCCCACCCCGTCGGAAGGCGGGTTGGGGGGATAAAGGACCTTTGCCGACGACGCCTACTGCGTGCAACGTGTCGTCCGGCGTCCGCTCCGCCGTTCCAGGGGGCACGCTCGCCCGGTAACGATGCTAAAGACTCGATTTCAGCCCCAATTCTCTGCCTGACCAGTACTCCATGCTCGTGATCGTGTTTCGAAGTCGATAACATAATCGCGACCTTCGCCCGTCACGTCATCGGAACCCATCTCATGGTGATCCTTTTCGCGAGAGGCGGTCAGGCAAGCCCCGAAGAACAACTCGCTTGCCTTGTCCTCATCCTGGTCGTTTCCGTGATTACCATAGCCATCGGGGCCTGCTCCAAAACGAACGTCGTTCTCAAGAACGGCGTTCCCTATTGCCCCGCGTGTGGGCGGCAAGTCCGCGCCCGGCGAGGCTATTGCCGCTCATGCGGTCACAAGTTCACGACATTGCAATGGTCATCCCGCAAGACACCGGTACCTCCGACCCACGAAGATCCCCAAAAGGCGATTGAAAAACTCGATCAGGCGGTCGAACGAGCTCATCGCGTGCTCGAAGAATCCCGCCGCGATCGCGAAGTGCGGTACGAGGCAGTGCGTCTTCTGCAAGAACATCAACGAGAGAAGGCGGAACGCGAAAAGGCCGAACGTCGCGCCCAGCGCGACGAGGCGTATCGGGCAATCGGAATCGAGCCCGGTCCATTCGCGTGGTACAAGGCGCTCCCTGATTGGACTCAAGCGCTCTTGATGGGATTGGCGATCGCCCTACCGGCCGTCATCGTTCTCTTTGTCGCCTTCCGGTGAGCCGCACGGTCCCTGATCGGCAACCACCAGGAAGGTCCGTTCTGGCCAGGCTCCAAATTCCGGCAGTTTTCGAGCACTCGAGGCTCAAACCGCCGTAAGTACCCCGTCAGTCCGGAGAGTTGAGGTGGACGACCATCCAGAAGGAATTGCGTGCCGCCACGAGTTGTCCCGTGTTGTCACGAACCGTTCTGGCCCCGTGCCCGAGTACCAGGCTCCCGCTACCGGATTCCCCTTGAAGCGAGTCGCCGGCGCCTGTGGTCGCCGTCACGGTTTCCGTGACGACGAGGGGTCCACGGCGCATGTTGCCCGGAACTCTGATGGCGCCAAACTGAAGGGTCACTGAGCCCTGTGCGCCGCTGAGCGTGAGCACACCGGATAGCGCGTGGGCGGCACTTCGTCCCGAAAGCGTGATCGACCCGGTGACGCTGACCTGTCCCAGAGGCGTGACATTCCCCTCGGCCCTGATCGGCATCGACCTGCCGGCGTGTCCATAGCTTCCCGCCACGACATTGTTACCGAGCGTATTTTCGGTCAGGGTCACGTTGGGAACGGTCGCCGTTTGCATGGACGTTGGCGTGAACGTCGCAAGGGAACCCGGACTCGACTCTAAGAGGGGAACGACCGGCACAGGCGCGCCGTGCGCGATCGCGACCGGCGTTAGGGCAGTGAGAAGCGCCCTGGACTCGAGGATTTCTACGCGGCAAAAGACTCGTGACTTCCTTGTCATCGTCTCGCCACGGGGGAATTGATCGGGCCGTCCCTCAACGCGCCCTCAATCGCCCTCAGGGCGGGGGGCACTCAGTCAACGTCGGCCGGCAAGGCCCGCGACTTGAGAAAAAATGAGCTCGTCGTCTCGTTGTCGGTCGGTTTGAAGAGGCTGGCGAGGCCCCCGACCCAACCCGATGTCACTTGAGCCACGGCGGCCGGCCGAACGTGGCCACAAAGTCTCTGTCCCAGAGGTAATCCCAGAGCGCCTGTGGACCATCGAAACGGCGCGCGCGCTGGAGGCTCAGGAACATCCAGGCGCCGCCGCGATAGGCGTCGTCGGGCGGTGCCTTTCGGAGGACTTTCTCGTTGCGCGCGGCGGCCTGGCGCATCCCCATGTACAGCAACACCGAGTAGCGCATGTAGTCACACATCGCCTCGCCCCAGGGCTGCCTGACCCGCGAGAACGCCGAGTGCTCGTGCCAGAAATCGTGGCTCATTTCGTGGATGAGCCAGCCGAACCAGTCGTCGCTCCCCGGCCTCGGCCCCTTCAGGTCGCGCAGACCGATGAACGGACGCTTGCCGCCGAAGACGAAGTCGCCCTGGCCATTGTGGATGAACACGAGCCGGCTCGACTCGTGGTTGCGTTCGCGGTAATGCCCGCTGGGGTCGAAACGCGTCCAGAACATGCTCAGGAAGTAGGCCTTCTCGAGCCAGTCGGCCATCTTCGCAGGGCTATTCACCCTCGACTCAGCGTACCAGACCGGCCTCAGATCCTTCGGCCACACCAGGATGATGTGCTCGCGACAGAGCACGTCCGACGGCTCGCCCGCGCCATCGACGATCGACTGTTCGTGAGCACTGAGCCGGTCGAGATGGTGCCGGTCGGCCACGACGTTGCTCGGCGCCGCGCTCAGCGGGCCGACGGAGACCTCCTTGAAGTAGACCGGAGCGTGATCGTCATAGTTCTGCAGACCAATGTAGCCCGACTCGGCGCGGGGGTTACGGGCGGGGTTCGCCTGTCCCGTGCGGTCGGTTGCCTGCCGGTTCAACTCGCTCGAGTCGTAGTCGGCGACCGTCGTCCCGTTGATAAACGTGGTGATCCGCTTGCCGCGGAGCACCACCTCCAGCGTGTTCCACTCGCGCGGTTTGGACGGATCCGCTTGGGCCCGGGCGAACGAGAAGACCGAGCCCGAGCGCCCGTCGCCCGGGCCATTGTCGTAAATCTGCACCTCGAACCCGTGATGGACTGCGTACAAGGGGTCGGTCGGCTTCTCATCGATGCGGACATACATCCCGGAGTTCGACCACTCGTTGCTGGTCTTGTAGACGACGCGGAGCACGCAGTTGCCCAGCTTCTCGCGCGTGTACCAGAGGAGCCCCATCCCGCCCTCGGTGCGCAGCAAGCCATTCTCGATCACGAACCGGCCGGGCCCCACGTGCTCCCAACCGTCGAGGTTCTTACCGTTAAACAGCGGCCGCCACTGGTTGGGGGCTTTCCCCTTCGGCGCCTGCGCAAGACTTGGTGCGGCGCACAGCAGTGTCAGCAAGAAGAAGGAGACGACCTTCGCTGCTCGATCCGCCATGACAAACCCGTGTTATAGGAGTCATGGGGGGGGGAAGGAACTTACCCTAATTTAATGCGCGGCCTCGGCGCGATCAATAGACCCAAGCCGAATACCTATAGAGACACCGACTACACATTAAAATATTATAACATTTTCACACAATCAATTCCAAATACTTTGATATTAGACGTCGGCTGTGTCATTGCGTGCGCTTCCGGATTCGATGTGGCAGCGCAGGCTGCTCGACCCAATCCCTTCAATCGGTAACGGGCACTCGCAAGCCCTGAAGTTTGAAGTGAAGCACCGAGACGGCGGACTCGGACAGGCCGATGGTCTGCATGGCTCCCGCTTTTGTCCCAATCGAGCTCAATGCCAATCTCGTGATGGCTTGAGCCTTTGGCGGCGACGTGCCTGCAGTTGGCGCCGGCGGCGCGGCCAGCCAAACCGACGCATGGCTAGAGCGCCGAGCGGTTGGATTGCGCACGGTGACAACCAATCAAAACACAAAACCATCAGCACCCACTCACCCCTTATGGGGGAGGGTTGGGGTGGGGGGTTCCGGGCAACCCATGGCCGTGCGACGGCCCCCCCACCCCAGCCCTCCCCCACGATGGGGGGAGGGAGGAAGCTTTACACACGCCCGTAACGTTAAGGCGCGTCCAGATGTTTGGGATGATGTAGAGCGAGGACTGTCGGCGGCTGATCGTGTGCAACCCAACCGTTAAGCGCTCTAGTACCCAGTCAAGTTGTGTTTGTCGGGTTGGATTGGCTGCCCCCAACGAACAATCGGCTAGATTTCGGCGGTTTCTGCTGCGAGTCAACCCGACAGAAATCGCTTGACTAGGTACTAGATTAGCCGTCCCGCCGCGCCTTCAGCCCGACCGTCCACAGGTCCACGCCCTCGAGCCATGCCGATAGCCATCCCTCCAGCGAGTCCGCCTCGGGGTAGAGGTAATCGGCTGGGGTGGCGTCACCGCAGTTGTGGTCGTGGTCGTAGAACCACACGGGGTATGGTGGGGCTGAGCAATCGACGCATGAAGTGTAGTGGCAGCCCCAGCTTGCAACCTCAACCAACCTCGAAGGCCATGCCAGGTCCCCGTCCGCACTCACAGCCACGCACGTCCTCTCGGCCCGTGCTACCAGCGACCAGTCGCCCTCGATCAGACGAGCGAGCCCTCGACCAGGACCGTAACTGCCATCGCCGACTCGCGTGTAAAGCTCACGAAGCAGTGGCGGCAATGCGAACCCGAGCCGGGCCTCGGCCTCGGCGATCGCCGCAGCCGAGACCGGCGGACGGGGCCGGATGGGCGGTTCTTGCTGGTAATCCACCGTCGGTTCGCGGTGGATTCGTTCCACTAATCGACGGACGAGCGAGTCACACATGGTTCGCATTTCCGCTGGCACATGAGCTGAGCCAGCGACTGTAACGCCATTCTGGCCGTAACGCCATTCTGGCCGGGCACCAAATTTGGGCACTCTGAAAGCACGACGTCGTCCCACGGTCCCTCGGGAAATCGCTGGATCGATTCACTGCCCCTTGCTCGATCACCGCAAACACCCCAGGTTTTGGGCGTGGCCAGTATTCATTGGGCAGGCACCAGAATTCCAGCAGTCCGCGAGCAGTACGTCGCGCTATGGGCTCTCGATAACGACCCGTGAGTTCACTGGCTCCCGCTCAATCTTCGGATGAACCCCAGGTTTCGGGTGTGCTGAGTATTTCTGCTTCGTCACCTGGACTTAGCGGAGAGCCGGACCCTCGAGGGGCTTGCCATTGGTCTCGAGGATCTGGAAGTGGTGGATGCCAGGCGTCTTGGGGTCGCGGTGGACCCAGACGAGCTTCTTGGCCGGGGTCACTTCGAGCAGTTTGACCTCGTCACCCTTGGCGTGGTGGCTGGTGACCACGGTGTTGCCATTGGGAAGGCGCTGGACGCCGCAAGCATCGTTGATCGGCGCGCCGGGGAGGTCGTCGTTGGTGAGCTGCCAGACGGTCTTACCATCCGAGTCGACCTCGATGACGAGATTGCCGAGCGTGCAACCGATGAGTGTGTGACCGTCCGGCAAACGAATCGCAGTAAAAGGCATGTGAGGGATCTTCACTTCCCAGACCACCGCGCCCGTCGGGGTGTACTCGCGGACGACCCTGTCGAGCAATTGCGGAACCAGGTAATGGCCGTTCGTCAGCTTTCGCGCCATGCGGGTCTGGAGGTGATGGTTTTTCGTCTGTGCCTGGAGCGGGACATCAATGACGATCTTCCCCTGCATGTCGACTTCGACCAGGCGGGGCTTATCGCCAGCCTCAGTGAGGAGGATGCGACCGTCGGCCAATTTCTGAGCCGTGTTGACCTCGGACTGGCTTCCTTTGTATTCGAAAACGACCTTCCCCTCGCGCGTCACCTCGACGACTCCGCCGCCCGGATAGGACGGACTCTTCGACACGGCGAGTAGCACGTTGCCGCTCGGAAGCACCCAGCCATCGCGCGAGCCTTGCGGAAAGCGCCAGGTGATGGCGCCGGCACCGTCACGAATGTAGGTCTCTCCTCCGGTCGCGAGGAACGCGTGCGTGATCGCTGCGGGAGGGTCCTGCGCCCGAGCCTCGGCGAGCCCGAGGGCCAGAACGACCAACGCGGACGCCGCCAGGCGAAAACCGTGGAGTCGAGGGTCCATGTGTCACTTCTCCTGAATGGGTGGGAGGAGACGACTATACCAGGACGCGAGTCGAGAAGAAGAGGCGCGACGAGTTGATTCTATCTGATTTGGAGCTCGAACCGCCCCGCTGGCAAAGTAACGGTCTTGGGTCGCCCGTACGTACGGAAGAACGGACCAATCCCGTAATATTTTGCTATATGTAGATTTTATATTTTAATATAACAATTATAGTAATATTGTATATACGCATTTACTAATTTTAAGACACTAAGAAGCGACCATCTCTGGACGGGAAGCACCTAGTTTCATGCCACAACGCATGCATTGTGTTCGCTTAGGATCGCGAAATGAGATTAGTGAAACAAAATTGGCGTCAATTCGTTTTATGAATGGGCTCACCCCAATCGTCCCGTGCACGCCATGTTTGGTGGGCGGCCGGTAATCTAGTTCTGCTGCAGGCGATCTCTCATTTTTTTTTCGACAGGCCAGCAAGGAAACGTCGCACTGAAGGATGACGTGGCTGGAAGGTAGCCCGTCGCAGTTGTTCAGGGATCGCCTGCTCGGCGCCCCCGTAGGGCCTTGTGGCTCTGCCCCGCCGCGCGGTTTGCGCACCCAGAACGCAGGCGTTTGGATTCTACCGCAACGCATAGCCAGGAGACACCGTCATGCCAGCGTTGAAATTCCGTCCCGTGCTCAGGCAGTTGTTTGGCCGGGAACCCAGGCTGCGGCGACGAGGCAGCAACCGGTTCTCGCCGGTCGCTCTGTCCGCCGAAGTGCTCGAAGCGCGAGCCCTGCTGTCGGCCGGCGCGGTTGATAGCGCGTTCGGCAATGGCGGCACAACGGCGCCGGGAGCCGGTTTTGCCCAGGCAATGCAATCCGACGGCAAAAGCGTGACGGCAGGGATCACGACATTTACTTTCCAGGTCCAAACCTCCAAGCACGGCACGCAGACGTACACGGGTTCTGAGCTGACAATTTCACGGTATACAACGACCGGCGTTCTCGACACGGCGTTTGGCGGCGGTACAGGCGAGGCCACCGTCTCGCTGGGAAGTCACGCTGCCGTCCGTGGCTTCGACGCCGTGCTGATGCAATCGGACGGGAAGATCGTGGTAGTGGCCAATGCGACGCCCGACGTAACCGTCACATCGGGGCCTAACGAGCTCGTCGTCCTTCGCTTCAATACCGATGGCACTCTGGATACGACGTTTGGGAAAAACGGGATTTTCACGTACACCACCACGAACACGCTGTTTGACCCGTCGAACGCGGTCATCGATCCGCAAGGGCGAATTATCGTGTTTGCCCCGGTGGCGACCGATCAGTTCATTCGCCTCACTGCCAACGGCACGCTGGACAATTCGTTCGGAACCGGCGGCGTCGTGACGTCCACGCTCAGTGCTGCTGCCGGCAGTCCCGGCTCGATCATGCTGCAAGCGGCCCCCGCCGACCCGAATAATTATGAGATCGTGTTGGGGACGACAGTTGGTACAAAAACAGGATGGGCCGGCGAGCTGGCACGCTTCCATTCCAACGGCAGCCTGGACACTTCATTCGGCGCCGGCGGCAGCACGCTGATTCAGGCCACGCTGGCCTCTGGCCAGGTGGCTACAGGTTTTACTTATGCCGGCACCGGCGTGAACAAAATCGCCCTCGAGGCGGACGGCAGCATCGTGGCAGTCGGCAATATCGATGCCTATTACCAGACCACGCAGTATGTCCACCTCCCCTTCGTGGCCCATTTCAGCGCCGGCGGAGTTGTCGACACGACGTTCGGAAATAACGGCTATGCGGCCCCTGTACTGTTCCCGGGACAATACGAAAACGGCACGTTCTCTGATGTCAAGATCGACGCTGCAGGCAACATTGTGATCGTCGGCTTTGTCTCGACCCCGAGCGGGTATCAGGGCATTCTCGCTCGTTACACGGCGGCCGGTCAGCTTGATCCAGCTTTTGGTGGCGGACAAGGATATGTTTACTTTGGACCGGCCGAAAGCAGCGGCGCCTTCTATACGACGTCATTCGGCCGGCCGAGCTTGGCCATCGATCCGTATGGCAACATCATCGTCGACGCCAACAATATCGGCGGCCAGACGCTGTACGGGTTCATGGGGAGCTGACCGCCAGAGTCATTTCATAATTCGTCGCAGATGACATCGAATCGCAGAGTCTCGGAACTCGACTCATTGCCTCGTCGGATTCCTCCCCGAGAACACCCGGCGAGACAATGTGGTCGGTGGTCGAGTATACTGAAACGCGCGTTTTTCAATTCACTATGATAATGGGATGCATTCGGGGCCGGGATGAATGAAGTCACCCGCATATTGTTAAAAATGGAACAGGGCGACGATGCCGCTGCCGAGCGGTTATTGCCGTTAGTCTACGACGAGTTGCGCAAGTTGGCCGCCGCCAGACTTGCCGAGGAGAGGCCGGGGCAGACGCTGCAGGCCACCGCCCTGGTTCACGACGCATATCTGAGACTCGTGAACGCGACGAAGTGCGAACGCTGGAACAGTCGCGCGCATTTCTTTGGTGCGGCAGCCCAGGCGATGCGGCGGATCCTGGTCGAAAATGCCAGACGTAAACGGCGGCTGCGGCATGGGGGAGCACAGCAACGACAGGAACTGGCCGATGTCCCCGCTCGCGAGTCGGACGATCGACTGCTGGCGTTGGACGAGGCATTAACTCGACTGGCAGGCGAAGACCCGCTGGCCGCCCGGGTGGTTGAGCTGCGGCATTTTGCCGGATTGGGACACGAAGGGATCGCTGCCGCATTGGCGATCACGGTCTATCAGGCTCGTCAAAAATGGACTTACGCGCGCCTGGTTGCGTGCGGACCTGGCGAGTGAATCCTATTGATCGCGAGGATGTGTCAATGCCTCCGGATCCAAAGCTTGTACAGGACATATTCTTGCGACTGGCTGCGCTCCCGCCGGCGGAACAAATGCCGGCGCTGGGCCAGGAATGCGGCTTGGATGCCGAATTGCAGCAGCGAGTTGCGGCACTTCTGAAAGCCCACGGCGAGGCAGACAGTTTTCTCGACCGGTTGGGGAGTCCGATTGAAGCGACGTATGTAGCAGCCGCTCCGGCGGCGGGATCCGCTGGGCACGAGGAACCAGGGTTCATCGCGCCAAATACTCAAAACGCTGCAATCTCGCTGGCGGCCACAGTGACTTACGGCGGCTATGGGGAGAGCGGTCAGGTCGTCGCTGGGCGCTACAGGCTCGACGAGAAAATCGGCGAAGGAGGCATGGGTGAAGTCTGGGTGGCCAAACAGACCGAGCCTGTCAAACGGAAAGTGGCTCTCAAACTGATCAAAACGGGGATGGATTCCAAGCTCGTCGTCCAGCGCTTCGAGCAGGAACGGCAGGCGCTGGCGCTGATGGATCACCCCCATATCGCGCGTGTTCTGGACGGGGGCCTGACTCCCAGCGGGCGACCGTTTTTCGTGATGGAGCTGGTCAATGGACTGCCGCTCAATCAATTCTGCGACGAGGCGAAGCTCACACTCCCGCAGCGGCTGGAGTTGTTCGTACCAATCTGCCAGGCGATCCAGCATGCCCATCAGAAAGGGATCGTCCACCGCGACCTCAAACCCGCGAATATTCTGGTGACGCTGGTGGACGGCCGGGCTGTCCCCAAGGTCATTGACTTTGGCGTGGCCAAGGCCACGGCCGGCAAATTGATCGACCAGTCGATGTCAACAGGATTTGGCGCAATTGTCGGCACGCTGGAATACATGGCTCCCGAGCAGGCGGGATTTTCGAGCGTCGATATCGACACACGGGCCGACATCTATTCGCTGGGCGTGATCCTCTACGAACTGCTGACCGGGCTGCGGCCAATCGATGCGATGCGACTCAAGCAGGCGGCGCTGACGGAGATGATTCGCATCATTCAGGACGAAGAACCGTCAAAGCCCAGCACGCGGCTGTCGACCGATGCTTCGCTTCCCTCGGTGGCGGCGGTTCGACAGACCGATCCGAAGAAGCTCATGGCGCTGTTGCGCGGCGAACTGGATTGGGTCGTCATGAAGTGCCTGGAGAAGCAACGCGCCCGTCGGTACGAGACCGCCAACGCGCTCGGCCGCGACATTCAGCGCTTTCTCGCCGACGAGCCGGTCGAGGCGCGCCCACCCAGCACGGGCTACCGCGTCGGCAAGTTCCTGAAGCGGCACAAGGGAGCGGTCGCCGCCGTGAGCCTGTTGTTGCTGGCCTTGCTGGCGGGCATCGCGGGAACGTCATACGGACTGGTCGAGGCGCGAAATTCTGCCGCGGCGGAAAGTCGCGCAAAAAATGATGCCAACATCAAACGCGCCGAGGCCGAGGCCGCCGGGGCGCTGGCTCGAGCCGAAGAGGAAGCCGGCCGCAAGTTGCTGTACACGACCGATATGCAGCTCGCTCCATTTGTGTGGAAAGACGATCGTTCCACGGCCGGTCAGCTTCGCACGTTGCTTGCGAAACACATTCCCGATAGCACCGCCCCAGCGCTCGGCACGGGTCTACCGATCCCGCCAGCCGCCGACAAGCCCGATCTGCGTGGCTTCGAGTGGCACTACTACCAGCATCTGCTGGAAAACAGTGCCGCAGTCTTCTCAGGTCACGAGAGCGCGCTCGCCGCGGGCACGCTCGCCTACGAGGGTCAATTGGTAACGCTCGACGCCAATGGGCAGATCAGGCGCTGGGACGTGGATTCGCGTTACGAGGACGAAGCGAAACGCCGCGACCTGCCCGGGGGGCCCACCGCCCAGGTCCGCGTCTTATCGCCCGATGGACGGCTGGCTGCGCTGGCCAACGGAGACAAGGTGCGCGTATTTGAGACGTCCACGGGCCGAGAAACTTGCCAGATCGATTCTGCCAATGATGAATTCCGCAGTCTGATCTTTTCACCGGACAGCGCCAGGTTGGTCATCGTCGACGACCAGATTCGGTGGTTGGACGCCGTAAGCGGCGAGGTAATCGCAGCCGTCAATCAGAAATTCAGCGACAACAGGATCTTACGTTCCGTAGGTCGCGTCGACAATTTCCAGCCAATTTCCTTGACTGGCTGACGGGGGAGTACCAACCAGCCCCCCAGACGCGGCCCAACTGATGCATCCATTCTCCGGGTGTGCAGGCTTCCGCCACACGCCCGGG
>DAIDJG010000295.1 GCA_027451445.1 Singulisphaera sp. | reverse complement strand
GGTGAGGCGGGGTTGGCGTTCGAGGTGGTCGAGCCGACGGTGATCGAGGGCTCGCTCGTGTCGTCGACGCGCATTCGCACCAGCCTCGTGGAAGGCCGGGCCGACGAGGCCGCCCGGCTGCTGGGGCGGCCCCATCGCATTCGAGGGATCGTCGGCCATGGCGCTGCGAGGGGGGCATCGCTAGGATTCCCGACCGCCAATCTAGACGGTATCGACACGCTGATTCCCGCCGACGGCGTCTATGCTGCGTACGCTTTCATCGACGGCGCTCCTCCGGCATGGCCATGTGCGTGCCATATCGGTCCGAACACCACGTTCGGCGAACACGTCCGAAAGGTCGAGGCCCATCTGATCGGCTTCGACGGAACGCTCTACGGCCGATCAATTGAGCTCGATTTCCTGCAACGTCTGCGGCCCACGCGACGGTTTGAGGGCCGCGACGACCTGCTCGCCCAGATCAAGACCGACGTGGCCCAGGCCAGGACCATCTGCGAGTAACGACCGTCGGCGCTCAGTGGGTCAGGGCTTTTCCTTGTCGTAGAACCGGAACTCTTCCTGTTCGCGGACGAGTTCCGGGTCGGGCCCGCCTTCGCGGAACAGGCTCCCGGGCTTGGACGGGGGAGTCTCGGGGATGGGGGCGGGGGGCAAGGTGCCCAGGCGAATCCCAGCGCGGTCCATGATGGCGCGCGATAGGGGCTCGTCGCCGAGCCATCCCACCCGAGCGGTCACTCGCGTGGCGTCGCCATACGGGCGGATCGTGACCATTGCCCGGCGGTTGTCGGCCGTGGTCGCTTCGTAGCGGATCGTGCCGGGTTCCACCGTCTTGACGACCGAGTGGATCCGAAGGTCATCGAGCGCGCCCAGGATAGCGGGCTGGACCTTGTCGGGCGGGTACGCGAATTCCTGCGCAGCCCGGCCTGCCGAGTACGAATACGATGTCACTGCCATCGCCGGTCCGGCCATGGGTGAGACCGTGGAGCAACCGGCCGGAGCCAGTGCGGCGAACACCGTCGCCAACAGTGCGATCCGTCGCATCTTGGCCTCGATTCGGCGTGGGGATGGTCTCGCATTGGGGGCGTCCGACCCCCCGTTCCGCGGCACCGTAACCCGACTCGCCGAATCGGTCAAGATCGACCGCACGAGGCGCGGACTTGAGCGTTTTCGCCCGGCGCGCTTGGGAAAATCGCGTTCGTCGGTTGCTGGGATCGCCGGAATCGATATAATGATTTTTTGCGTCAGCCCACCCCTTTTGCGTAGAAGGGGTGGGTTTTTGTTCCTAGTCACCCTTTTTTCAACACCAAACGGGCGGCATGCAGCTCGGTCGGACCGAGCTGTAGGATGGGTTGCGACGACGACGAAGTCGCCCCGTCCTGGCGTCAACGCCCCGCCCCCTCCCGCCGGGAACGCGGGGGGACCGAACCGAAACGAGATCACATGGTAGATCGTAACCTCCTTCGCGAATTCGACATCAGTGACGACGAGTTGACCGCAATGGTCTCCGGAGAAGACGGCTCGAGCGACTTCGAGCGCTATCTTCACTCCGAAGGCCAGAACTTCGAGATCGGCGGCATCGTCAAAGGAAAAGTCATCGAGATCGTCGGCGACCAGGTGGTCGTGGACGTCGGGTATAAGTCGGAAGGCCTCGTGCCGCTCAACGAGTGGGAAGACGAGCCCCCGCCCGAGAGTGGCCAGGATGTCGAAGTCCTCCTGGAAGGCATGGAGGATGAGACCGGCGAGATCGTGCTCTCCCGCAAGAAGGCGCACCGCATGCGCGCCTGGGAGAACGTGATCTCCAAGTACCACGAAGGTGACGTCGTCAAGGGCAAGGTCACCCGCAAGATCAAGGGTGGCTTGCTTGTTGATATCGGCGTGAACGTCTTCCTCCCCGCTAGCCAGGTCGATATCCGCCGGCCGTCGGACATCGCCGATTACATCGAGCACGACATCGAGTGCATGATCCTCAAGATCGATGAGGGCCGGCGCAATATCGTCGTGAGCCGCCGGAAGCTCATCGAGATCACCCGAGAAACCCAGAAGAAGCAGCTCCTGGCCGAGATCGAGCCGGGGCAGGTTCGCATGGGAACGGTCAAGAACATCGCCGACTTCGGCGCGTTCGTCGACCTCGGCGGAATCGATGGCCTGCTGCACATCACCGACATGAGCTGGGGCCGGATCAACCATCCGAGCGACATGCTCAAGATCGACGACCAGATCGAAGTCATGGTCCTGCACGTCGATAAGGACCGCGAAAAGATCGCCCTGGGCCTCAAGCAGAAGAGTGCAAGCCCCTGGCAGGACGTCGAGAACAAGTACCCGGTCGGCACTCGCGTCATGGGCGAGGTCGTCAACGTGATGAGCTACGGAGCCTTCGTCAAGCTCGAAGAGGGCATCGAAGGCCTGGTGCACATCTCCGAGATGTCCTGGACCAAGCGCATCAACCACCCGAGCGAGCTGGTCAACATCGGCGACAAGGTCGAGGTCGTGGTCCTGCAGATCAACAAGGAGAAGCAGGAAATCTCCCTCGGCATGAAGCAAACCCAGTCCAACCCCTGGGACCAGGTCGCCAACAAGTACCCGCCGGGCACGATGATCGAAGGCACGGTGCGGAACCTCACCAACTACGGCGCATTCATCGAGATCGAGGAAGGCATCGACGGCCTTCTGCACATCTCCGACATGAGCTGGACCCGCAAGATCGGCCACCCCAACGAGGTGCTCGAAAAAGGCCAGCGCGTCAGTTGCCAGGTCCTGAACGTCGACCAGGAACGGAAGCGGATCGCCCTCGGGCTCAAGCAGCTCAAGGAAGACCCGTGGGAGACCGACATCCCCAACCGCTACGAGCCGGGCGACGTCGTCAAAGGCAAGGTCACCAAGCTCACCAACTTCGGCGTCTTCGTCGAGCTGGAGCCGGGCCTGGAAGGCCTCTTGCATATTTCCGAGCTGGCCGACCACAAGGTCGATAGCCCCGAAGAGGTGGTCAAGGTTGGCGACGAGATCGAAGTGAAGGTGCTGCGTGTCGATCGCGGCGAGCGCAAAATTGGGCTCTCGCGGAAGAAGGCGCAGTGGACCAAGTCGGACGAGGAGGGCGAGGAAGAGGGTCAGGTCGCCGAGGCGACGGGTACCGCCGCGGCTCCGAAGTCCGAGGCGAAACCCAAGCCCGAGCCCGAGTCGAAAGAACTCAAGGGTGGTCTCGGCGGCGGCGGACCGCTCTTCAGCATGGGCGGAACGAGCACCGAGTCCAGTGAATCGACGAGCGAGAACGAGTGACGTTCTGGCCTAGGTGAAATTGTGTTATGTGAACCGCCCGCCTCGTCGTGAAAACGGCGAGGCGGGCTTTTTTGTCGAAAGCGAGCGCGGAGCTCCGGCGTGAACAGGGCCTCGGGGGGAGGAACCCTCAGCGCAACCTCGCGGCGGAGGTTCGGGTCGAAACCGAGGAAAACCGCTCCGAATGTGCTCTGCTCAAGCTCGCGGCGGATCTCAGAGCGGCCGAGTCGAGTCCAGGCCAGATTGGGCGGCCCCGTGTCGATCGCCGCTGGAGCGCGCACCCAATTGTCACGGACGAAGCGGCACCACTCGACATCGCGCTCCCACCGATCATGGAATTCGAGGGGAGGATTGACTTCGTCGATCGGCATCATGCCCGACCCGCAATTCCGCTTCTCATTCAGCCACACGAACCCGTTGCAGTGCGTCTTGATCGCGAAGTCCGCGTTCTGGAAACGAACGGCGAGCCGGCCGCAGTCGATGGGCTCCAGGCCGGTCACCCGATCCGGCTGCGACATCGGCATGGCGAAGCCGAGCTCCATGAAGTAGGGAACCTTGTCCAGGTTTCGGTACTCCATTTGCCCAATCCCCACGGCCGGTCCATTGACCTGATTGACGTTCGAAAACGCCGTTTCGTCGAAGAACAACAGCATCACCATCTCGCGCGTGCTTGGCAGGTCGGGCTTGATCCACAGACAGACGCTGCCATAAACGTCCCAGAAGCTGAGCGCGTTGTACGGGTCCCATCCCAAAGGGGATCTGGTCCTTGGTCCAGGAGCCGGGGTTGGGGGCAGGCATGAGCATCTCCCAAAAAGAGCCACCGCCTTGGCGTCAGCCGAAGTCGGGGCGGGCTTTCGGCCTTTGTATGACACATCCGTCGTCTGGCGTCAGCCCCTTTTGATGGAATCGCGAGGAGGGCGAGCCACGGAACTGATTCCGCGCCATTTCCCCGTGCCGCGGGACGTGGGTGCTTCTCAACGCGCGCGTTTTCGCGCAAAATACGAAGCTTCGAGGTTTTCCGACGGCCCGCTTGGGATCGTGATGGGCCGGGAACCTTTCTGTTGAGCGGCCTCGGAATGCGCCTGTGCCAGGCCGGGTCGGACCCTGGAGACGAGCGGCTTCCGAACCCGGAACCCCGCGCCGTTTTCCGTTCCCTTTCGACGAGTCGAGCTCCCGATGAAAGCTGTCGCTGTATTACCGGGGAAGCCGAACAGCGTCCATTTGCAGGACATTCCCCCCCCGAAGTTGACCGACCAGCCGCAGCCCCACGTCTGCCGGATCCCCGACGGACGCGCTGTGCTCGTCAAGGTGCTCCAGATCGGCGTTGACGCCACCGACCGCGAGATCAACGAGGCGCTCTACGGCAACGCTCCTCCCGGCGGCGACTACCTCGTCATCGGCCACGAGAGCTTTGGCCAGGTCGTCGAGGTGGGCCACAAGGTTCACGAGCTCAAGCCGGGCGACTACGTTTCCTGCACGGTCCGGCGCCCCGGTGGTTCACTCTTCGACACGATCGGGCGGAACGACATCACGAGCGAAGAGGTCTACTACGAGCGCGGAATCAACCTCTGCCACGGCTACCTGACCGAGTACTTCGTCGACGACATGGAGTACATGGTCAAGGTGCCTCAGAACCTGAAACACCTCGGCGTGCTATCCGAACCGGCCAGCGTCTGCGCGAAGGCGATCGAGCAGGCGTTCCTCGCCCAGCAGCGGCTGCAAGTCTGGCACCCCCGGCGTGCGTTCGTCCTGGGGGCCGGGCAGATTGGACTGCTGGCGACGATGATGCTCAAGTTGCGCGGGATGGAGGTTTACACGCTCGCCACCAAGCCCGGCCCGCATCGCAAGTCGGAGATCGCCGAAGCCTACGGGGCAACGTACGTAAGCACCAAGCAAACGCCGCTGGCGGACCTCGTCAAACAGGTCGGCAAACCCGATCTGATCTTCGAGGCGACCGGCAACGCAGAGATCTGTTTCCGTGCCATGGAGATCCTTGCGCACAACGGGGCGCTGGTCTGGACGAGCATCACCGGCGGCAAGCACGAGGTGACGCTCGACGCAGCCAAGATCAACCTCGAATGGGTGCTTGGCAACAAGCTGCTCGTTTCGAGCGTGAACGGCAACCGCCGCCACTTCGAGCTGGGCATCCAGGCCCTCTCCCACGGCGAGCACACCTACCCCGGCGTCACGGAACGCATCTTGACGCATCCCGTGGCGGGTCTCGATAACTACAAGGAAATGATGAAGATCCTGGAAGACAAGGAAGCGTTGAAGGTTTACGTCAACGTCGCGAAGTGACCCATTCCCCTTTCGAGATGGTTTTGAAGGAACACTCATGAGCGGTCTGAATCTTCGTAAGGATGCCTGCGAGCTCGACTTTCTGTCGCTGGGCGCATTGGTCCACCGGCTCGATCCCGGCACGATTCCGTTTCGAAAGGCCCGTTCGTTCAACGTCCACGTTTCGGGCGGCGAGTACAACGTCGCCGCGAACCTGTCAGATTGCTTCGGCATGCAGACCGGCATCGCCACGGCGATGGTCAACTATGGCATCGGCGAGCTGGTGCAGGGCCGGGTGCGCGAGATGGGCGTGAAGCCCTTCTACAAGTGGTTCGAGCACGACGGCGTGCGCGGACCCAACATCGCGACGGTCTACAGCGATTGCGGTTTTGGCGTGCGCGGGCCTGTCGTGTTCTACAATCGCGCGAACGAAGCCGGTGCCTTGCTCAGGCCGGGCGACTTCGACTGGGCCAAGATCTTCGCCGGCGGCGTCCGCTGGTTTCACTCCGGCGGCATCTTCGCCGCCCTGTCCGAAACCACGTCCGAGCTGATCATTGAAGCCATGCAGGCCGCCAAGGCGGCGGGCGCCATCGTGTCGTTCGACCTCAACTTCCGCGCCAAGTTGTGGTCGTCCGTCGGCGGTATCGATCACGCCCAGAAAGTGCTCCGGCGCATCGTGAGTTATGTCGACGCGCTCGTGGGCAACGAAGAGGACCTCCAGAAGGGCCTCGGCATCGCCGGTCCCGAGGTGGCCGCGGCCTCGACATCCAAGCTCGACCCAGCGACGTTTTTCCAGATGATCGACCGCGTCGTTCAGCAGCATCCCAACGTCAAGCTCGTTGCGACAACTCTGCGCGAGGTCCACTCCACCAACCGCCACGACTGGGGCTCGGTTCTCTGGCTTGACGGCAAGCAATATGTGAGCCCGACGTGCCAACTCGACGTCATCGACCGCATCGGCGGTGGTGACGGCTTCGCCGCGGGCCTGTTCTACGGGCTCCTGTCCGGCCGGGCCCCCGAAGAGGCGCTCCGTCTCGGCTGGGCCCACGGCGCTCTGCTCACCACATTTCCCGGCGACACGACGATGGCCAAGCGCGAAGAAGTGGAAGCGCTCGCCAAGGGAGGCTCGGCGCGCGTTCAGCGCTAGGGGTACCCCTCCCGCCAAACGCCTGCGGGCTGGACCATCGGCCCAGCCCGCGCTCGCTCTGACGACGACGGATTATCGGAAGCGAGCGCCGACGGGTGTGTTCCACCGTATCAGCGCTTTGCTGTTCTCAGTCTGAGTCATCACCGTCGGTCATGTCGGCGCCCTTCGTCGCAATCGCGACCGCCGCGTGCTACCTCGTGGCGATCGCGCCGGTGGTGTTCGCGACGTGTCTCGCGACGGTCGTCCTCATGCCGTGCCACGCGACGCTCGTGTGCCCGGTTCTCGTGGCGGTCGTGCTGCGCCTGTGCCGATTCGCGACGCCCTCGAGAGTGCTCGCGGGCCTCGTGATGACTCCGCTCGTGACCCCGCCGCCCATGTTCGTGGGCCCAGTGCCGGTGATGGCCGTGGTGTCCCTCGTGATGCGTTTCATGGCCGTGATGCGCTTCGTGCCCATGGTGGCCTTCATGAGTAGAGCGCTCACCGTGATGGGCGTCATGTTCGTGACGACCATCGTGATGTGCCCAGTGCCCATGATGCGACCCATGATGTTTGTGGCGACCATCGTGATGTGCCCGGTGCCCGTGGTGCGACTCATGATGCTCATGGCGACCGTGATGGTTTGCCCAGTGCCCATGATGCGAACCATGTTCGCGATCGTCGTCATGGTGCGCCTCGCGGCCCTCGCGCTGCTCCGAGTGCGTCCGATGAACGCGCCGCGCATCGTGTCCTCGATGGCCCTCGTCGTGCGCCGACGGAGCCTCGTGCGCGGCATGCGACCGAGCCCCCTCGTGATGTGGCGGCGGCTCCGGAGGTCCTTCGCGATGCCCATTGGGGCCGCGTCGTCCTTCGGGCGGCGCAGGGCGATGGTCCGGTCCTCCACGGCGATCGGTCTCTTCGCTGCGCGGAGCTCGCTCTTCACGCGCTGCGCTCCTGGGAGTCTCTCGGCGCGATGATTCTGCGTCTGACCGACGTTCGCGGGGCCTGGGGGGAGCAGGGCGCCCTTCCGGCCGTCTCGGGCCGTCATCTTTACGAGCGTCCGCACGTTTTCTGACAGCGCGCTCGCGGCCCTTTTCCGCGCTGCGCTCACGCTCGCCCGCGCTGGGACGTTCATGATCTTCCCGATCATCCTTCTGTGCCTGAGCTGCTGGGGTCGCGATTGCGAGCAAGCCCCCCAGCGTCAACAGGCCCGTCAGAATGACGATTCTCGAACTCACGCGCATTCTCTCACTCCTCTGGCTGTGCCTGCAAGGCGACGTTCGTCTCCCCCTATTCACGAAGAGCGCCAACGGAAGTCGTAACGGCCCCAATATTCCGGTGCCGATCCGCTTTATAGGACTTTGTGTCGCTCATTCGTTGATGCAATAGGCGTTGAATCGGCACGTTGCGACGCGGCTGCCGCACAGCACCCCTGAGGGTCGAACTCATTTTCGCCTAGGGCGTTACGTCGTGAGGGCGGGACAATTCCTGGGCGCGCTCTGTGCCTTGTCAACTCGGACAGTGTGCCGCCGAACGCGGATTACAAAGTTGAGGCATTGCGGATCCGCCGCGATCGTGCTGGGAATGCTTCACGTTTGATCGGGCACGCTATATGATAGAGCCATTACGCTAAAATGACAACCATGTTTTCATGTCTTAAGTGTCGCTCGTCCCCGGTCTTTACCCCAGAAAGGGAAGCCGATTCGCGACGGGAAACCAATAATAATATGCTGTATCTGAGCGAAGGCCGATCATTGACCACGTCGCGCGGTCTTGGTCTGGAGCAGCGAGGCGTCAAAGTCCGCACGCGCGCTGATATCATTTTACGCCTGGCGTGCGCGACTTCAAGATCGCTCGCTATCGAGCCTCGAGGGTGCCCGACTCCCGACCACGGAAATTCCCGCGGCAACCTTCACCAGAGTCGAAATCGGGAAGTGATCTCCCATCCACTCTCAGCAAACGCGATGCTCAAACTCCCCGCGCCACGATCGGAAACGCTCCTTGCCGCTTGAAATGCCGATCGTAGAAGGCGACGAGGTGTGGGGCGTCGGACGGCGCCTGCGCGGCGATGTGAGTAAGCCCCGCCTGCTCAAACCGCCGCGCCGCCTCGGCGAGCATGGCGACTGCAGCATTTTCATCGCGGAAGACGACGGAGAACATGCCGTTGATCCGCTTGTGCCGATCGTGCTCCGTCCCGATTGCTCCGAGACGGAAACAGGGCATCGACGCGTCGATCTTCCGCGGGTCGGCATACGCGGCGTTGGCGATCGCCAGGGTCGCCCCCAGGAACGCGCCGTCCTCCGCGCGGCGAAGTGCGAGCAAGCATTCCGGTCCGAAGTAGGGGTTCTCCCAGTAGAATTGGGTGAGCGCCTCGGCGCCGCAATCGTCGGGGAACACGCCGCCACCGAGAGCGTGGAGTTCCGGGACGTGTTCGGGCTCGAGCTGCCAGATTCCGGCTCCCTCCGGCACGGGGTCGCGCGGTAACGCCGCGATGGGAGCGAGGTAGTTGATCATCTCCCGCTTCTTGGTGAATCCCTGCGTTCCCAGGAAATCGAGCACCGGCACCCAGTCGGCGCGATACGCGGCCCAAGCCTCGCGTACCCCTCGTTCCCTGAGTCCGGCGAGAACCGCTTCGAGCAATGGCTCGCGGATGGCCTCGGACCCGGGCAGGCACCAGGGGTAGCTGATCCGCCCGTTCGGATTCAACACCGCGTAACCGACAACCTCGCCATGGTCGTCTGCGTAGAACTTCGACGTCCGGTCGAATCCCGGCGCCTGGTAGCGCCGTGCGACTTCCTCGGCCGAGGCCGGCTTGAACGCCGGCAGGCCGCCCGCGACCGCATTATAGATTTGCGCCTGAACGGCTTCGTCCCCGGGCTGGTAGTGGCGAATGATCATAGGGTTGTCTCAAAAGAGGGCTCTCGCGACTCCAGCAGCTTACTCCGTCCGGTCCGCCCGGTCGAGCCCTTGTGACCGCGGCGTTTCCCTGGGAGGCACCGTCCTGGGAAACGATCCAAGCGGCGCTCCGCGTTGGCCGTCCCAGGGTCGTCTCATCCCGGATTGCTCATCGCCCTTGAATCTGGAGGCTTTGGAGTCCGTGGAGCTCGGTCCCGCTCTCGGCCCGTCTACCACACTCGCACAACGGAGTTCTTCGGCCGAACGGTTTGAGTTGCGAGTCGAGAATTGCTCTGCCACCCCTCTTGACTCTACTAGGATCACAGTAGATACTATGACTATAGTAGGGCCGCCGTTGGGCGCCACGTCCGCTTGCGGGGTCCTGGGAACGATTAACGATGAAGAAGCTGGTGCGACCATCGGAGTTGGAATTGCAGGTTCTCGCCCTGCTCTGGGACGGTGGGCCGGCGACGGTGCGGGCGTTGCAGGAGGGGCTGCCTGACGGGAAGGACCGGGCATATACCACGGTGCTTTCGGTCGTCCAGGTGATGGAGAAGAAGGGGCTCGTCGGCCATACGCAGCAGGGGCAGGCGAACGTGTATCACCCGCTCGTGAAGCGCGGGCAGGTGCTCAAGCCAATGATGAAGGACCTGTTACGAAATGTCTTCGGGGGGAGCCCGGCGCGGGCAATTCAGAGCCTGCTCGACGGTGCACCCGTCGGGGCTGACGAACTGGCCCGCATCCGGCAGGTGATCGATGACGCAGAACGAAAAACGGGACCGCCCGAGAAAGGTGAACAGCGATGAATTTCTTCGACACATTCATGGCAGTAACCTGGCGGCACCTTGTATTCGCGTTGCTGCACACGCTTTGGCAAGGACCTGCGCTGGCACTCCTCCTGCTTCTGGCGCTCAAACGGCTGCCGGCCAATCGTCCGGAGTTGCGCTACGCGATCGCTCTGATCGCCCAGTTCGGCGTGTTGCTGGCGGGACTGACGACGTGGGCCGTCCTCGACTACGTCCCGCCTCGTCCGGCGATGATCGCTACGCCTGTTCCTCGTGCGAGCGAAGAGCGGAGCGTGACGATGCATCCCTCAACCCTTGCCGCGACGATTGCTCCCGCGGAGAGCGTCGCCGACGGTCCCACGTGGGTGCCATACGTCGTGGCAATTTGGTTGTGTGGCGTTGCTGTGATGCTTGCGCGGACGTTCGGATCCGTCTGGGCCGGATTCCGGCTTATGCACGGTCCACGGGTGATGGACCGCCAGCTTCTCGATGCGGTGGAACGGCTCCGTCGCGAGCTGGGAATCGCTGATCGCCTACGCGTGGTCGCGGCCGATGCACTCCCCTGCCCCGCAGTGCTCGGACTGGTTTGGCCGACGTTGTTATTGCCCGTCACGATGCTGTCGGGGCTGTCATCCGACGCGCTCCGAGCGATCCTCGCACACGAGCTGGCGCACATCCGCCGGCACGACTACGCGGTCAACCTCGTGCAAATGCTGATCGAGGCGCTCCTGTTCTTCAATCCCGCAATCTGGTGGCTGGGACGCCAGGTGCGTCTCGAGCGTGAGGCATGTTGCGACGCACTCGCGGTGCGGCTCACGGGCCGGCCTGTCGAATACTCGAGGCTGCTGACCGACTGGACCGAACGCCTTCAAGAGCGCCGATTTGCTCCGGCCGCTGCGCTCGCGTGGGGTGGTTCGTCGCCGCTGCTCGAACGAGTCGTCCGCATCTTGCGGCCGGGCGAACGCCCGGGGTCGCGGATCTCGTGGACTGGACTCGTGCTGCTCTTGCTCGCGGGTCCGCTAGTCGTGTTCGGGCTCTGGTCGGGGACGAAGGTCGTCGTCGCACTTGCTGCGCAGGTGCTCACTCCGGCCGAGCGGATGGAGAAGCTTCGGCTCGCTCAACAAGAGTACAATCCGGCGCCATTGGGAGAAACGAAGCGCGTGGCGATCAAGGGGTCAGTCGTCGGACCCGATGGGTCGGAGTTCTCCAGGCCGGTCACGGCAACGATGCTCAATGTCCAGGGGAATCACAGCTCGATGAACGCACTCAACCCGATCAAGGGTACGTTCTCGATCGAGGCGCCAGCGGACGGTATCACGTGGTTGAGCCTGGGCGCGGAGGGTTTTGCGCCGGCGATCGTAGGGCCGTTGCGAGCGAATGCCGCAGGCGAGATCGAGCCGATCAATGTCGTTCTAGAGCCGGGCTTCTCGACGAAGCTCCGTGTGACGGACGAAAACGGCAAACCGGTCGCCGGGGCCGACGTGAATGGTGGGTTGGTGGTGAATGGGAGTTGGATGTCACACGGGAGTCGAGGGTGGGTCAGTGACCGAGACGGCGTCTTCACCATTTCCCACGCGTCGCGCCGCCCTTATTCTTTTACCGTCAAGGCCAAGGGGTTCTCCTCGCCTCCAACGCAGGAACGAACCCTAGCACCGGACACCGTCGCAGAGCTATCGATCGCACGCGCCAAACCCACGACCGGTGTCGTCCTCGGACCCGACCGGGCTCCAATCTCCGGCGCAACGATCCGGCCGATCTACAAGCAGTCGCGGGATATCGCGAATGCGTATTCCCAGTCGGAGCCGGCGATTGCCACAACGGACGAAGACGGACGTTTTGCTCTCACGGAACTGGACGCGGACGCAACGTACGCGCTGCTCATCGAATCGGAGGTACAGGGACGAGGCATTGCCACCGGCGTTCGTGCAGGCCAGGACGGCTTGCGCTGGGTGATTGGGCCGAACCGAACGCTTCATGGGACCGTTCGCGGCGACCTCGACTCGCTGGACAAAGAGCGCGGGAAACGTGTGATCCGAGCGACGTTCGGCCGCACGTCGATCCATGGAGACCGACTCGGTTCGTCGCCGTTGAGCGCGGTCGCGATCGTCGGCGATGACGGTCGATTCACGCTCTCGGGCCTGCGTCCGGGTGAGGTGACTCTGAGGGCAGGGAAACATGTGACGCGGGTGGAACTCGAGGGCACTTCCATGGAGGTGGTCGTCGACCTCTCGGCGCCCTCGGACGAGCATGCCGTGCGCAAAGTGGTTCTGAGGATTAGCACGCCGGATGGGGCCTTGAAGCCGACCGGAACGATCCAGGTCAACGCCACCCCGCAGGACGCCATGGATCAGAGCTTCTCGCGGACGCTGGCGTTGGAACATGGTGAGGCCTCCTTCGACGCGCCGGTCTCCAGCATGGTGAGCTACAGTCCGCAAGCGGTCATCGGTTACTGGTTTCCCGACGGCTACTTCCCGCTGAGCGCTGGTACAGAGCCGCACATCGAGGAAATCAAGGCCGTGCCCGCGGGGGCGATCGTCGGCCGCGTGCTCGAGCCCGATGGTACGCCAGCGGTGGAAGGGATCAACGTGGGGGCGGCGTTGGCCGAGACATGGGGTGCGCCGAACAAGCCGTTCGTCGCGCTCAACAACATCCGCGTCGA
>DAIDJG010000294.1 GCA_027451445.1 Singulisphaera sp. | reverse complement strand
TCGATGAGCCCGGAGACCCTGAGGAGTGCGAGGTGATGGCTGACCGCGGGCTGGCTCTGGCCAAGCCGGTCGCACAAATCGGTGACGTGCAGTTCTTGATTCTGCACGAGGTAGAACAGGATCCGGAGCCGCGTCTCGTCGCTCAACAGCCGGAACACCTGAACCAAATCGCGAACGACGGTGGCCGAAACCTGGGGCATTGCCTTCGACTCGGACTTGCTCGAATCCATCCCACGCTTGCTCATGCTCATCGCCATGGTTGCCTCCGGGAGAAATGTCGACAGATCAGATATCATTGCTCGCAAAAGCCGTGCCCGATTCGCAACTCATCGGCGAATGCATGCAGCGTGGATTGGATCGAGCAGTCCCGGAGTGTTACGCGACGGTGCGCGACCGCGGATAGTCGTCGCAGCCTCCCCAGCGCCACGTCGAGAGCCCGGTCTATCCTCTCGCAGACGAATGACGACGGTGGCGTGGTGAAATCGCAACAACCGCACGGCTTCCCTGCGCGGAATCCGAATCCGGCTTCACGTTTTGCGACTCTTACCTTAATGAGAGTCCAAGGGGATTCGCGGCGGCGGAATGGCCAACGCGGCGACCAGTGGTTCAAATGAGTGACCCTTGGCCTCCATGGAAGGAGCCCAACCGTGCTGCCGACCCGGTTGCAGATCCGGCTTCGAGCGCTGATCGACGCCCTGATTCGCGAGGAAAACCCAGAAGCGTCCTTCCTCGCCTCCGTCCTTCTGTCCGCCCAGCAAGCCGTCGAGGCTGGCGAGACAACGACCTTCGCTCTGCGAGTCTGGCAAATTGCCAACGGTCCTGAAACCGAACCGCATCAGGAACGCGGGCTGCCCGCCTGCCGTACCTCGAAACAACGTTCCAGGCGCCGGCGGGCCGGTTAGCCGTGTTGGAAAACAAATCGGCAGGCCCTGAAGATTCGCTGGTATCCCCACTGGCAAACGCCAGAGCGTCGCCACGATGGAAAAAGCCCAGTTTGCGTGGGTTTCTTTTTATAACTGTGCCCGCATAAATGTAAAAGGCCCCTTTACAATGACATCAAGACGGCACAGAATGATTGATGGACGCCGGCTTCCCCAACGCGCAGGATGTCCCGATGCTGTGGTATCCCGGCAAGACAAGGGTGTGGGCCACGCCAATCTCGGATGGATCATAGTCAGGCGTGCTTCCGGGCAAGGTAGGCTAACGGCATGAGCAACCTCGTCGTCCCGTCCGACTCGGCGCAACCGTCTCCGAACTTCTGTGCCAACTGCAACAGCGAGCTCGTTATGCATCAGCCCGACGAGCAGCTTCCCGAGCGTTTGCTGGGCACGTGCAGCAAGTGTCATTCATGGTACCTTATCGACGCAGCGGAAGGCGTGATGATCCTTCTGCCTGAGATTCAGCAGTCGCATACCGCGTAAGTGAACACGCCCTATCCCGTCGCTTGACGGCTCCGACAACTTGCGCCATCCGTACCCCGCCGTCCGGATGCCAGCACCGACTGCGCATCGCGCCGCTGTTCGTGTGCGATCGCTCCGCCCGCTTGCGACGACGGCGGAGTGCGTCCACGCTCGGGCCAAAGCTCCGGCAATTCAGGCGATCTGTGGTGCCCATAGCGGCCCCTGCGCTTTTTTCGTACGTTGAGGCGAGCCGCGGACGCGATATGACATGCGGAACGCCTACGAGCTCGAGAAGGAAACAGCGATGTCTCAACCCGTCCCGCCGTTCCAGACCGCACCGACGGGCGCTTTGCCCCAACGTCCGTTGGGCCGAACCGGCCATCTCGCCACGCTGTTCGGCCTTGGCGGTGAGGGCGTGCTGCGTACGCACGGCAGGCTCGATGAAGCGGTGCGCGTGATCCATCGCGCCCTCGATCAGGGGGTGAATTACTGCGACACTGCTCCCGCGTACGCCGGCAGCCTCGACTATTACGGAGCGGCCCTCGGCGAACGGCGCAGCGAGATCTTCCTGGCGTCAAAGACTCACGACCGCACCCGGGATGGCTCGCTCCGTCTCCTCGACGAGAGCCTGAGGCGACTGCGGACTGACCATCTCGACCTCTGGCAATTGCACGACCTCCGGACCTCCCAGGACGTCGAGCGCATTTTTGCACGAGGCGGAGCGATTGAGGCGCTGAGCGAGGCGAGGACGGACGGACGCGTGCGTTTTCTCGGCCTCACGGGACACCACGATCCCGCGATCTTGTTAGAAGCCATGCGCCGGTTTGATTTCGACACGATACTCGTCGCGCTGAATGCCGCTGATATCCACCGACTTTCGTTCGTGGCCAGCGTGCTCCCGGAGGCCGCACGACGAGGCATGGGCGTGATCGGGATGAAGGTCGCCGCCCAGGGGGCGCTGCTCGGAGACGGCCGCCTCACGATGGAGGAAGCGATGGGGTACGTGCTGTCGCTGCCCGCTGTGAGCACGGTGATCATCGGCTGCAAGACACCCGCTGAAGTCGACGCCAATGCCCAAATTGCCCGGGCGTTTTCCGCATGGGATGCGTCGGCCCTCCGCTCGCTCGAAGAGCGCACCCGTCGCCATGCAGAAGCCTTCACCTACTACAAGAAGCCACTCTGAGTCCTCGGCGATCACCTGGACAAGCACCCCCGAATCCTCGACCTGGATACCACCACGCTGCTCCGATCGTCGGGAGTCAAAACGATGTCCAGCGCGCTTGCGGACAATGACGTGCCGCCCGTCGTTCTAAATCCCGTGGCTCACCCACGCCTTTGGGGTCCCTGGTCAACGATCGGCTGGACGATCATCGCGCTTCTGCTAACGATGCTCGCGCAGACGGTCGTGCAGGTCATGTTCGTCGTTACAAGGGTACGCGATACCGCACGAATCGACGTTTCAGATCTCGCCACGAACGGCAGTCTCCTGGCCGCAGCGACGCTCTTCTCTGCACCTCCGGTGCTCGGTTTGATCTACCTCCTGATCGCCGTTCGCCGATACCCCGTCTGGAAGTACCTCGCGCTGCGCTGGCCTGCCGGAAAGCAAATCGCGCTTAGCTGCGCAGGCCTTCTCGGCTTCGTCTTCTTGAGCGACGCCCTGAGTTACCTGCTCGGCCGCCCCATTGCTCCCGAAGTCATGGTCACCGCGTACCAAACCTCGATTCGACCGCTCTTGCTGATCGCTCTCCTCATCGGGGCCCCGCTGGTCGAAGAGGTCATCATGCGGGGATTCCTCTTCCAGGGAATCGCTTCGTCGCGCTGGGGGGTTGGCACCGCCGTTTTTGTGTCATCGATCATGTGGGCGCTCCTGCACGTTCAATACGACCGCGTGGGGATCGCCACGATCTTCCTGATGGGGGTCTACCTGGGAGTCGTCCGCCATCTGACCGCCTCACTCCCCCTCACGATGCTCCTTCATAGCGTGGCGAACCTCGTCGCGACGGTTCAGATTCTCGTGGTCGTGAACGTGTATCCTTGACTCTCAGCAGGTTGGCCGTCTGGGGCCAACCGGGAGTTTACTCGCGAAAGAGGTCATCCACGCTTCGAATGCGCCCGCGACGGGCTAATTCAAGAAACTCGGCGACACTCTGCATGGTCGTCGTCGAGCTATCGCCTCGGACGCGCCGCGGATGGTCGATCTCGCGCGTGCTGGTACGGACGAGCCAGGCGCCGTCGGCCCAGGGGAGCCGATTGAGATTCTCGACGTAGGCCGTGAACCGGCCCGAGCGCAGGAGGAAGAATTCGACGTCGGAGATGTAGAAGACCGTGATCTGCAAGCGGTATTTGCGAAGCCACTCGCCCAACCGCGGCAACGCGGTCTCGCTCGCGACGTCGCCCACCAACGGCAACACTCGGTCGCCCACCTGAAGGGTGCGAATGGCCTGGAACGTCTGCTCGCGAGCCAGGAAGTGCGCGGGGTTGCCTGCGCGATCGGGCGTCTGAATCAGCCGGCCGAACGTGGGGTACATCGTCAGGGCGAGAAACCGACCATTCATGCCTGGCCCTGCCAACCTGGACCGAATCGTTGCCAGGTCGGTCCATTCGTCATCGCGGAGAACGCCCGTGGGACGCAGCACACGTTGGACGTCGGCGATCGACTCCGTCAGCAGGGCACGGTTCAGCGCGGGTTTTACAAATCCGGCGACGAGATCGGACGCAGAAGCGTGAGGTGGAAGCGTATCCGGTTTTCTCGCCAGCAGCCGCGTGAGATAGGCAACGCGATCCGGCGCGAGCGTGAACAAGGCCTTGTGCAGAAGGTGCAGCCGAAGGTTACGCCGCCGGTAGTCAACGATGATGGCCAATCTCGGTTCCACGGGGGCCATGAGCGTGAAGTTCTGCTCTGGGCCAACGCCTAGATAAACTCCGCCCTTCGGACCGCGCTCGTGGAGTTCGCCCACAATCCGCGTGTACGAATCTTCGTTGCTGATCAAGTTATCCGCGTCCGGTCCACTGGAGGCATCCGAAAGCGCTGCGATCACCGACCCGAAACTCACATCACGACCCGGAAACAAGACGTCCGCCAGCTTTTCGGATGGAGGTGGCACGAACGAAAACTCCTCGAGAAAGTGAGACGAGCCCCACTAGGATTTTAGGGTCATTTTCATGTCCGCCACCGTTCGTAACTACAACTCCTAGGCGACCGTGGCTCCATGGGAGCACGCCATTGGCGTGTCACCCAACCGAATGTAACTTCTTTTCTGGCAATAGACTTGGTGCGATCCTGAGAAAACCGGTGAGCCTATGCCAACGAGGGGAGCCGGGGCGATCGCCTAGACCGGCAAAAAATCGCCTGTTTTCCTAAATCGGCTCTTGCAAATCCGTCCGATCGTTATTAAAGTACCGCAGTCGCACCTAAACCCAATGAGGGCGGCCCCCGCCAAACGATGGCCTTCGACTCTGCGACGAGAGCGGAGTCCCGAGAGATTCTTTCGCAGCCCCGCCGGTTCTCTTAGTTGTGTGTCGGTTCCATGTCACGACGTAGTGACACGAGACGACCCCTCTCAACGATGAAGTGGTCCAACCATGCTCAACAACGAAACGCGTCCGACGATCACGAGTCCGATTTGCCCTCTCTCGATGCCGGATCGCCGTCAATCGCCGTCGCGCGCCCTTGACGGCCGGTCGAGCACGTCAACGACCCGCGCGGAGGCAGAGACGGAGTTCGTCCAGGCCATCAAGAACTACCAGACCTCGAGCGGCCGCATGTTCCCCACGTGGAGTGAGGTGCTGGAAGTCGCGCGCGCCCTGGCGTACGAGCAGAAAATGCCGGCACGCTGAAAGGGCGAGCTGAGCGTCACGAGACGACGGATCGTGGCTTCGCCGTTGAGGTCGGTGACATCGCGCGTGCCACCGATGCGCAACCGGCACTGTCACTGAGGCAATTCGCCTCGTGAGTGTCATAACGAACCGGTTGGTGTGTGTTTTTTTGAGTTGGAAGGGGCTTACCCAGCGGCGCACGACATCGTGCGCCGCTGGGTAAATAGAGAAAGAGGAGGGCTCAGCGCTGAATCTTCGCTCCAGCTCTAGATGGACAGATTAGGCTGTGTGTTTACGAAAAGCAACACTTTTCTCGGCTTTTTTATTTCGAATACGATCGTCATGGCAACGGTCTCGGATTGATGCGCACGCGCGATTGGTCTCCCGGCATAGGGATGACTCGTATGACTCCATGGCGAATCCTTCGCCGTAGTAGCGCTTGCTCTTCGTGGCGATCGGACGCGATTTCGAGACGCTGACACTCCTCGAGAAAACCATCCGGACCGCCAGCCGCGCGCCGATGCGAAGGAGGTGGGGATTTTTCCGGTGATGGCACCGTCGATCACTCTTCTTCTGTCGTTTGACTCAACACGGAGCCGTTTCTCGCTCCTGATGAGAAGAAAAGCGATTCTGCTACTTCGTCGACACCGATCATTCTCGCATCAGGGACTCGACAAAGCCAAAGAACCTGCAAAGCTCCGATTTAAATGCACCTTATGATCGAAATCTTGAAATCATCAATTTTAATTATATACGATTTATCGATATAACTTATAGCATACTATCGTTTTGCCGTTTCCAGATATTAATTCACCGACGATGGGATCAATCATCTGGCGTTTCGGGCACCTCGCGCGACAGACCTTTTGGATAGAGACGAGATTCGCCGGTCCGGTACAGGATTCCCGGGAAATCGAGAAGTTAGGTTGAACTCTCAACATGGCGCGCGGTCGCAGCCATACGCCTGTTCAGACACGCATCACCATTCCAAATGTGTCCTCATCGTTGACCGACGACCGATTTCCGTCTTCGACCAATCCATGGAGGTTACTGCGAGAGACTTGCCTGTCGCGCGTGCATGGGTTACTATCAAGTTTAAAGAACAGGCTGGATTAGCCGCGATTGGACTTGGCTGCGTTATCTGGAGACTGATTCTCCGGAAGAGATGGATTCTATCGCGAACCGATAACAACAATGCGGATTGTGCAAGGACGGCATCGGTTCTCTCTCACACCCCCCGCTCACGAGACACGTTCGATGTCGAACCTCCTTCGCGAACGTACAAGGAGCGGGTTTACGCTCATCGAGCTCTTGGTCGTCATCTCCATCATTGGGGTCTTGATCGGCTTGCTGCTTCCAGCGGTGCAGGCGTCGCGCTCCGCGGCGAGGCGCATCGCGTGTCAGAATAACCTCAAACAGATCGGCCTGGCTCTGGCATCGTACCACGACGCAAAAGGGGGATTTCCGCCGGGGTACGTGTCCACGTACGACGCTTACATGCAGAAGGAAATCGGTCCGGGATGGGGCTGGGGGGCGATGATCCTGCCCTATCTCGAGCAGCAACCGCTGTTCGACCGCATCTCCTTTGAAACTCCGATCCAGGATCCAACCCAGCAGACGGTTCGTACCGCAGCGTTGAACGTCTATCTCTGTCCCGCGGATAACATGGCGTCGAACTGGACCGTCACAAACGGGGTCGTCTGGATCTTCAACGGCCAAACGTACTCGGTTCTCGACCCCATCTGTAATGTCGGGGGCTCGAATTATATCGGGGTCTTCGGCATCCCCGAGCCGGGAGTTGATGGCGACGGCGTGTTCTTCCGGGACAGCTTCATCGGTTATAGCAACATTACCGACGGTACAAGTACGACATTCGCGGTCGGTGAGCGAGCGTCGAACCTCAACTACGGTCGTGGCCAGGCGACGTGGGTCGGCTCAGTGGGGGGAGCCACGTTCTGGTCGTGCGTTCCGAACCCGTACGATTCCGACGGCGGCTCGTGTCACCAGGAGGACGGGTCCGGCATGACCCTGGGTCATACCGGCGAGGGACATGGGCCGGGCTCCCTCCAGGGCGACGTCAACCAGTTCAGCAGCCGACACGGGTTTGGCTGTTTCTTTCTGTTCTGCGATGGGCACGTGTCGTGGATTCGAGGTGAGATCAACTATCCCACCTACACGGCGCTCAGCACCCGCGCGTCGGGCGAGATCATCTCTGATGGCTATTGAACGACTGTTTCGTCGGCGTGCGTTTTCGCGGAACCTCCTTGGCGCTCTGATCCTCATCGCAGGACCGTTGGGCTGTGGTGAGGAGGGTGTCACGGAGACGACGATCCGCAAAACGGTCACCGTGGAGAAGCTCCCGGAGGTCGTGCTCAAAGCGGCCCAGAAGAAACTCCCGGATGTCAAGTTCTCCGAAGCCTTCGAGAACCTTGAGAAGGGAGTGACCCTTCAGTCTTACGAAGTCAAGGGCCGCGATAAGAAGGGTAAGATTCGCGAGGTCCGCGTGTCGTTGACAGGCGAGATCCTCGAAGTCGAGTAAGCACGCTCAGTCGTGTGCGGCAACAGTCAAGAAGAGCCCCAAATTCAGAAACCATTGCGCCGTGCTGACGATGAGGTAGGCGCGATGGTAAGGGTAGAAGCCCGACAGACCCGTCGTTGCCAATCGATGGTCCATCAATCGATGCAGGACCAGCAGAACGAGGAGTAGAACGGTTGTCGCCGTCAGCGTGATGAGACGACTCCGCGCGCACCAGCGGCGCCCAGACGGTTGATCGAATCGAACCAGCAACCACCAGATTGCGACACAGCCGACGCCGATCACGTTGAGCGAGTCGGTTGCATGCTGAGTGACGGTCCCGGCCACTCGACCCTCGATCCTCGCATGCAGTTCCGGAACCACAACCGCGCTGTAGAACGTGAATCCGCCCAGCCAAACAGCCAATGCGGCGAGCGCCAGAAATCGGAGCGTGACGAACCGCCAGGACATGTTACGCAACCCGATTGATGTTCCGCGGCGAAACGACACGCTTTGACCCGTCGTGAGCAACTGCCCGGCAGGGTCGGCGCTGATCAGCCAACTGCCCGCGCATACGCGATCCTTCACTCGCCGCATCGGCATCACGACATTGTACGCCAAGAAAGTCCGCGGTGGCGACACTCGACCGCCCGGCCAACAATTCAACGGGCTTTCATACGGGTCGCCTGGCGAACTCCCAGCGTCCTCGGTCCGTCTCACGACGCACGTTGACCCACTTTGCCAAAAGGCACACGCATGTTAGGATTGTAAAAGAATTTCGCCCAACGACCGGCGATTCGTTAGTTCGAGGGTCTGCCCTATGATTCGGCGCCGCGGCTTCACACTCATCGAGTTATTGGTGGTCATTGCCATCATCGCGGTACTAATCGCCTTGTTGCTTCCGGCCGTCCAGGCAGCACGCGAGGCGGCTCGCCGAATGCAATGCGTCAACAACCTGAAGCAAATGGGGCTGGGGATTCTCAACTACGAGAGCAATCTCGGAACGCTCCCGCCCTCAAACACCGCAGGCGTTGTAAATGGGGCCTTCATTACGACCGGATGGAGCGTCCATGCGCGGATTCTGCCGTACATGGAACAGGGCATGACGTTTAACGCGATCAACTTCACCGCGCCCAACACCCATCGGACGGCGTCGAATGGTACCGTCGTGAACATCGCGCTTTCCAGCTTCGTCTGTCCCAGCGACCCGAACAGCAACGGGATGACGGCGTTTCCGACCGCAGGTGTCTTCGCGCGCGTCCCCTGTTACGGCGTGAACGAGGGCGACTGGTACATCTGGAATGGATTCAATACCGCCGCCGGGACCGATAACGGCCCCCAGACCCGGGGGGTTTTCGCGCCCGACGTCTACCGCCGACTCGCCGATTTCCGCGACGGTACCAGTCAGACAATCCTTGCCAGCGACGTGAAAGCGCTGCAACCGTTCTGCAACCTCGGAGCACAGTTTTCAGAGGCGGGCCTGAACAGTCCGACGGCAACGCCACCATCGGCCGATCTCCCCCCGCTCTCGGTCGCGTCCGAATACACGGCCGGTCCCTGCAACGCCTCTCCCCCCGGCCAGGGTCACACGGCCTGGGTCGACGGCAACAGCCAGGAGACCGGAATGACCACCGCGTTCCCTCCCAACAAGGCGGCAATCAATCCGACGAGCGGCGCGGACCTGGACATCATGACGGTTCTCATTAGCAAGAACTTGCCGATCTACGCCGCGCTCACCGCGCGCAGCTACCACCCCGGCGGGGTGAATTCACTCTTCGGCGACGGCAGCGTCAAGTTCATCAAGAGCTCGATCGCCGGCGCCACCTGGCGCGCTCTCGGCTCGATACAAGGATCCGAAGTGGTAAGTGGCGACGCCTTTTGAGCCGAAGTCGGAAATCACGCTTCTCCGGCCTCGACCAAGTGCATCAGTTGTGCAACGTCGCCACGTTTTCGTCCGACTCGGTACGCTCTGAGCGAACCAATCTCCCCGCAACCCATCATCGCCGTGTAGCCGCGGATCACGGGCGCCGGGTTCCCGTGCGCCCACAACCAGTGGACCGCTGAGACTTGACGACTGATCCCCTTTCTCTGTCGGTTCCGGCCTTCAGCACCCTCATGTTGATTGGCCACCTGGCCGAATTGAGCCAGCACAGACCAGCGGCGACTCTGATCCAACGAAACAAGTGTCCGCTTCCCGAACCGAGAAACGTGTCGAAAACACCTCGTTTCGCAGCGTTCGCGGGTGTCCGGGCAAAAAAATGCCTGGCACCCAACGGATTGTGCGAGAATGTGGGAAACCTGGGGTGGCCGGGGCAGAGGAGGCCGGAAGGCCGACGTGCCCCGGAAGCGTCTCGCGGCCCACCGGGGCACGTGGAGCTGCGCTCCCCTTTGCTCCGGCCACCCATCCCGCTGGTCGGGGTGCACGA
>DAIDJG010000293.1 GCA_027451445.1 Singulisphaera sp. | reverse complement strand
GCGCGGAGGCTTCGCCCCCCCGTGGCCTGCTGCAAGGAGCCGAGCAGGTACGGGGTAGCGGATTTGCCTGAGATCCCCAGGCGTTCGGCGTTCGACAGTGCCGTGGCCAGGGCGGATTCCATCTCGTTACGATCAAGCGCTACCGACTCGGGAACCGGTTGTGCCACGACAAACGCGCCGGGAAGCGCCAGTTCACGGTGTTTTCGCACCAGATCCGCGGCTTCGGCCGGCGAATCAACTCGAATCTCAACCTGCAAACCGCTCGACGCGCATACGAAACCGGGAAACTCGTCGGTCCGGTAGCTGGCGATCACCACGCCACGGGTTTCGAGCACTTCCAGAGTGGCCGGTACATCCAAGATCGACTTGACTCCCGAGCAGACGACCACAAAGCCATCGGCCCTGGCGAGCTCGTCGATGTCGGTCGAGATATCGAAGGTTTTGGCGGCGTCGCGATGGACTCCCCCTAAGCCTCCCGTGGCCAGGACAGAGAGACCACTCCGAGCCGCAATCCAAAGTGTCGCCGACACGGTCGTTGCGGCGTCCAGCCCCCTGGCCACAACGGTTCCAATGTCTCTGCGGCCCGCCTTGTGGTAGCGTCCGGAGCGCGCCACGTGCTCGATCTCATCCGCCGACAAACCGACCCGAATCACACCGCCGACAATCGCGATCGTCGCGGGCACCCCCCCTGCCCGTCGCACGGCCTCTTCGGACGCCAACGCGGTCTCCACGTTGTCTGGCCAGGGCAAACCGTGAGCGATCAGTGTCGATTCCAGAGCAACCACACCTCGCCCTTCCAGGACCGCGCCACGAACCTCCGGAGCGATTTCAGCGTAAAAGCTCATAGACAACCCCTCTGGGATAGGCCGGATCATTAGAGTCATGCGCGAGAGGAACCAACAACAGGTTTGTTGTCGAACGTGAGTGTCCTCAGTTTTGTCGCCTCACTCGGCGAACCGACCCGTGTCTTGCCTCATCCGGCGGTCGCCGGCGACGCATCATCGGCTGCTCACACGCTTCTACGGTACAGCGAGACGCTTCAGCGGCGCCTTTCCGCAGCTTTTGCCATAATGGCTTCCAAGTGATAGCCCCTTCGTGCGTATAATGTTGAGAACGGAATTCCCCGCGACACCTCTCAAGAGGACCATGCGAGTCATCTTGGATGTTCTCCAGGGCCCCCGCAAGGGCCGAACGTTTGTCTTCGATCGCCACGATACGTTCATCGTGGGCCGGTCGCGCTTCGTTCATTGCCCGATGCCGGAAGACACAGCCCTCTCGAGGGACCATTTTCTAATCGAGATTTCCCCGCCTCGTTGCGAGATCCGGGATCTGGGAAGCACGAACGGAACGTACGTTAACGACCAGAAGGTGGACCGCGGGCGCCTCCGGTCGGGCGACCGCATTGCGGCAGGACAGAGCGTTTTCCAGGTGCGCGTCGAAGGGACAGGTGCCCCTTCCCAGGATGGGGCATCCTTGGCGGCGGAGCGGACGGCGACGATCATAGTCGGACATAATGGTTCTCCGATCCGTTGCGCAAGTTGCGGGGCGACGGCTTCGGTGGAAGTCGATGTTGTCGATGGCTCAAACCCCGACCTTAGCCAACCGGTCGAGTGGCTCTGCGACCTCTGTCGAGCGGAAGCCACGACGCTGCCTCAGCCGGTTCCTCATTACCAGACGCTTCGAGAACTCGGCCGCGGAGCCATGGGGGTCGTCTACCAGGCGCGCCATCTCCAGACCAAGCGGCTCGTTGCCCTGAAATTGATCGTCCCCGAGTCGGCCGCGACCCGCTCGGCCATCGATCGGTTCCTGCGCGAGATGTCGGTCATCAGCCAGCTCAAGCACCCGAATATCGTCGAGTGGCTCGAACAGGGGATGACCCGCGGGCAGTTCTGGTTCGCGATGGAGTACGTGACGGGTACGAATCTCGAAGCCCTGGCGAACACCAATCCGGGTAAATATCCGATCAAGCAGGCCTGCCGCATGGTCTGCCAGGTGCTGAAGGGACTGGAACAAGCCCACAGCCTCGGGTTTGTGCACCGCGACATCAAGCCTGAAAATATTCTTATTGGCAAGACACCGGATGGCTTGATCGCAAAGATCTCCGATTTCGGTTTGGCCAAGAGCTTCCGGGGCCTGGGCCTTTCAGGGCTGACGTTTTCCGGCGAGATGCGCGGGACGGTCCCGTTCATGCCCCCCGAACAGATGCTCGACTTCAAGACAGTCACCCCCTCGGCCGACCTGTACGCGACAGCGGCCACGCTCTACTATCTGATCTCCGGCCAGTTCATTTACGACCAGATCAACGACGGTGGCGACCTGATCCGTACGCTCCTGGAAGAGCCACCGGTGCCGATTCAGAAACGGCGGGCGGATGTGCCGCAGGGCTTGGCGGCCGTACTGCAGAAATGCCTTGCCCGCGACCCTAAAGACCGCTACCCCACGGCGGCCGCCATGAGGCAGGCGATCCGGCCGTTTTGTTGAGCGGTTGGTCTTTGCGCAGACGGCGTAGACTTGCGGAATTCCTACGTCGCAAGCCGTTGAAAGAGGTCGCGCGTCCATACTGCCGCAAGCCGATCCGCGTCAGCGACGGATAGGACTCGTCGATTCTCGATTCCTCGGAACGATGATGTTAACCGCGCGGGCAGCGAGGCGCACAGTGACGGGGGTTTCGCCGATGATCTCCCCGTCGGCCTGAACGGGGAGCGGAGTTTTGACGGTCTCGATGGTCACGGATTCGTACGATTTCACGTACCGCACGCGTCGGTCACGGCCGTGTTGGCGCGTGAGGACGTGCCAGCCAAGGATCAGGTAGTCAAGCAGAGTCCTGGCGCGGACAACACAGATGTCGAGTTGGCCGTCGTCCGGGCGGATTCCCGGCCCCCAGACCAAGGGTGGTTGGCCGAGGATGCCGCTGTTGGCGACCAGCACCTGTGATGCTCGAGGGCGGCTCTGGACGCCGTCGATCGTCAAGCGAAAACGTCGAGGCTGAAACCCGAAAAGGTTTCTCAACGCGGTCCAAAGATAGGCCAGCCTCCCGAATCGCCGTTTGCCCTCGTACGGGGTATCGCGGATCATGAGCGAGTCGATGCCTGAACCAACATGAGTGAAGTAGCTGTGTTCGCCGACTTGCATCGCGTCAAGCTGGGCGATCCCATGCTCTCCCGCGAGCAGCGCACAGGCCCCTTCGAGATCGACGGGAATCCCGAGTTCACGCGCCAGGACGTTGGCCGTGCCCAGCGGCAGGATCCCGAGCGGGACGTCGCTCCCAACGAGCCCGTCGGCCACGCCGGAGACGGTACCGTCTCCCCCCGCGGCGACGACCATCGCGAACCCTCGTGCGCGCGCGTCGTGGATCATCTCGACGAGCTGCTCTCCGTGCCCGGTCTCGCAAATCTCGCAAACGGGTTCCCGTTCGCCCGGCTGGCCGGGGAAGTAGCGTTCGAGCGTGTCGTGAACGACGCGCTCCGTGTAGCTCCCGGCCCTGGGATTGATAACTACGAAGATCCGCTTGGCGCCGAGAGAGCCGGTCACGACAGCACCTCGGAAGGAACTTGTCGCGCAGCTCTCATGACGGCTCGCTCTCGTTGAGGACCATTTGGACGTCCTCCACAACGGTCTTCGGTGTCAGGAAGTCGAGGTTATAAATCTCGCGCTGACGTCCCCGCGGATCGACGAGAAAGGTCCGCGACGGATGGTCCAACACGCCGTTGGGGCCGACCTTTGCCCACATGCCCCAGGCCGCAACGACCTGAGCCACTCGGTCGGATGGGCCGCTCAGGAAGTGCCAGGCTTTGGGATCGGCTCGGTAGACGCGCGCATACGCGGCGAGTACCTCAGGCCGATCGCGCTCAGGGTCGAGCGTGATCGAGACGAATTGAACCTTCTCACCCCAGAGCCCCGCTTTCCGGAGCGCATCCTGGATGCGATCGAGACGCTGAGTCGTCGCGGGACACGTGCCAGTGCAGGTCGTATACACGAAGCTTACCACCACGGCCTTCCCACGCAGGCTGGCGAGCGTGAACGGCTTGCCGCCGGCGTCGATCAGGTTCGTCTCCGGCGCCGG
>DAIDJG010000292.1 GCA_027451445.1 Singulisphaera sp. | reverse complement strand
AGTGCGGGGACTAGCGTGAGGTGACCGGCCGCGAGTGAGTTGACGCCGATGATGTGATCGTCGTTGTCGACGGCCTCGCGGGCGGCCTCCTCGGGTGTCTGGAACAACGGGCCGATATCGACGTCGAAGCCGAAGTCGGCGAAGGCGGTGGCGACGACCTGCTGGCCTCGGTCGTGTCCGTCCTGGCCGAGCTTGGCGACGAGGATGCGCGGTCTGCGCCCCTCGCGCGACTGGAACTGTTCGGCCCGCTGGCGAACCAGGGCGATGGCCCCGCCTTGCTCGCCAAACCGGTATGCGTAGACCCCCGAGACGGCGTGCATCCCGGCCGTGTACCGGCCGAAAACTTTCTCCAGGGCGTCGCTGATCTCGCCCACCGTGGCCCTCGCCCGCGCGGCGGCGATCGAGAGCTCCAGCAAGTTTCCTTGCCCGGACCGGGCACACTCCGTCAAAGCCGTCAGCGCGGATTCGAGCGCGGCCGGGTCGCGGTGGCTCCTCAACTCGGCGAGCCGCCGGACCTGCGCCTCGCGCACGGCCCGGTTGTCGACCTTGAGCACCTTCACGGGCTCCTCGCGCTCCCGGACGTACTTGTTGACGCCGACGATCGTCTGGACGCCCGAGTCGATGTCGGCCTGGGTGCGGGCTGCGGCTTCCTCGATTCGCATTTTGGGGATGCCGGCCTCGATCGCCCTGGCCATGCCGCCGAGCTGCTCGCATTCGACGATGTGGGCCCAGGCGCGGTGGGCGAGCTCATGCGTCAAGCGCTCGACGAAGTAGCTGCCGCCCCAGGGGTCGATCACGCGGTCGGTGTCGGTCTCCTCCTGGAGGAACAACTGGGTGTTGCGGGCGATCCGCGCCGAGAAGTCGGTCGGCAATGCGAGTGCCTCGTCCAGCGAGTTGGTGTGCAGGCTCTGCGTCTGTCCCTGCGTCGCCCCCATGGCCTCGATGCAGGTGCGGATGACGTTGTTGTACGCATCTTGCGCCGTCAAGCTCCACCCGCTGGTCTGGCTGTGGGTCCGCAGACAAAGGCTCTTGGGATCCCTGGGCTCGAACGACTTGACGAGCTTCGCCCAGAGCAACCGTGCGGCGCGGAGCTTGGCGATTTCCATGAACACATCCTTGCCAATCCCCCAGAAGAACGAGAGGCGAGGGGCGAACTGGTCAATGCTCAGGCCACTGGCAAGCCCGGCGCGGAGGTATTCCAGGGCGTCGGCCATCGTGTAGCCCAGCTCCAGGTCGGCGGTCGCGCCGGCTTCCTGGATGTGGTAACCGGAGATGCTAATGCTATTAAATTTGGGCATATGCCGGCTGGTGTAGCGCACGATGTCGGCGATGATGCGCAGGCTTTGCTCAGGGGGATAGATGTAGGTGTTACGGACCATGAACTCCTTGAGGATGTCGTTCTGGATCGTCCCCGTGAGCTGGCCTTGACTCACCCCTTGCTCCTCGGCCGCGACGATGTAGAGGGCCAGGACCGGCAGCACGGCGCCGTTCATGGTCATCGAGACGCTGATCGCGTCGAGCGGGATACCCTCGAACAGAATGCGCATGTCGAGGATGCTGTCGACGGCGACACCCGCCATGCCAACGTCGGCGGCGACGCGGGGGTTATCCGAGTCGTAGCCTCGGTGCGTGGGGAGGTCGAACGCGATGGACAGCCCCTTTTGACCCGCGGCCAGGTTGCGCCGGTAGAAGGCGTTGGACTCCTCGGCCGTGGAGAACCCAGCGTACTGGCGCACAGTCCAGGGCCGGCCCGCGTACATCGTGTGGTACGGGCCTCGCACGAAGGGCGGGAAACCCGGCATGCCGCCCAGGTGCTCGAGCCCGTCGAGGTCAGCCGAGGAATAGAGGGGTTTGATCCCGATTCGCTCGGGAGTCGTCACCGTTTCGTCGGCCGGCTTTCCAGCCTCGGCCCGCCAGTCGGCCAGCCGGGTGTTTGCGCGAGGGCCCCCGTCCCAGGGGATATCCTTGAAGTTCGGCACAGGACTCATCACAGGACCCCCTCATCGCGGAGCAGCTCGCGAAGCGTGCCCAGGACATCACAGCGTATGAAGATGAATCGGTCCACACCGGCGGCTCGGTACTTCGCCTCGGAGCCACCCGGGTTACCGGCCAGGACGACCGTCCGGGCTCCAGCGGCCTTCAGTCGAGGGGCGATGTCTTCCACGAGGGTCTCGTACTTTGCGTCGGTGGAGCAGACCACCGCGATCTTCGCGCCGCTCCGGCTGAAGGCCGATGCAACGGAGGCGGGATCGGCGAAGCCGTCATTGGTGAGTATCTCGAACCCGCCGGCTTCGAAGAAGTTCCCCGCGTAGGTCGAGCGGGCGCTGAAGTCGGCCGGCGTGCCCATGTTGGCCAGGAACGCCTGCGGCCGCTTGCCGGTGCGGGCCTCGTAGCGGTCGCTGGCATCACGTAGCTCCTCGTAGGCGGCGGCGTAGGGATGGCTCGCCAGGGGCGTGACGCGGGCGGGTTGCGCTGACAGCACCGCGCTCAACTGACCGAGGGTCGCGCCGGCTTCGGCGGCCTGGACGGCGGCCTCGGTCAAGGCGCCAGGTGCTCGGGCTGTGTCGGCGGCCACGCGCGCCAGGGTCGCGAGGGCCGCGTCGCAGGAGTGACGACGCCGCCAGGCGGCGAGCCGGTCCGTCGCCTCAGTACGGAGCCGGGCGAGGTCGGGCTTCGGCCGGGCCAGCGGCTCCTCGTGCACGTTGGGATGCTCGCTGACGCCGGTGACGGCCTGCTTCCGCGTCGCGAGATCGCGAGTGCGCGTGCGATCCACCGTGCGGATCTGCTCGGCGACCCACCCCTCGGTCGCGGCCTGGATCATGCCCCCGCGTGCCTCGATCGCCTGGAACAGGCCCCACGCACACTCGGCAAGCTGGCCGCTGAGCCGCTCCAGGTACCAGGAACCCCCGGCGGGGTCGATCACGCGCTCCAGGTGCGACTCCTCGCGGAGGATGAGCTGCGTGTTGCGGGCCAGATGTCGGCTGAACTCGTCGCTCAGGCCAAGCGCGGCGTCGAGCGGCGCCGTGGTGATCGCGTCGGCGCCCCCCAATGCTCCGGCGAAGCAACAGACGGTGTTCCGCAGCAGGTTGACCCAGGGATCTCGGCTGGTCAGAACGCGGCGGCTGGTCCGCACCCGCACCCGGGTTGCGCGTGCCGCGGTACTGCCGCCGCCGCAGGCGGTCACGACCTTGGCCCACAACGTGCGCAAGGCCCTGAGCCGCGCGATCGCGCGGAAGAAGTGACATCCTACGCTCGTGCCGAAGACAATCTGCCGCGCCGCCGTATCGACATCCATCCCGGCACGCGTCAAGGCGCGGAGGTATTCGACGGCGGTCGCCACGGCGAAGGCCAGATCCTGGGTGCTGCTCGACCCCGCGTGGTGGTACACGCCGGTGCCGATCTCCACGGAGGACGCGCACGGAACATTCACCGCCGTCCACGCGGCCAGGTCCGCCATATGCTCGAGGGCCACCGCGAGGGGCGTCCGCAGTTCCCCCTCGCGCATCAAGGCACCGAGCGGATCGGCATTGAACGCGCAGCGCACGCCCGATGCGAGCTCGCGTTGCCGGAGCAACGCCCCCAGCAGTGCCGCAGCCGGCAGGAACCCCGCGCCCCCATCAATCGAAACCGGCACGCGGTCCAGCGGAACGTCCCTCAGCACCACGTCGAGGTCGCCGACGCTATAAGCCATGACACCGTCGCGGCCGCACAGACCGGCCGCTTCCGAACTGTCGCCATCAAAACCCGCGCAGGCCGCGGCGTCGAGCCGGAGCTGAATGGAGGTGACCCCATGCGCGAGGTCTTCGAGGATCACGCGGTTCGCGCCGGCCGGGTCGGGATGGAGATGCTCCTGGTGGATGTCCCACCCTTCGCCGGTGTGGCCCAGCACGCGAACGCCGCGGGTCAGGGGCAAGAACCCCGGAAACCCCGAAGGATCGCCGTCCGACGGCCAGTCGCGCTCACTGTACAGCGGCTGGATGTCGATACCCTCATAAGTGTGCGTGACGAGCTTCTTCTCAAACGGCGCACCCTGAAGCTCGGCCTCAACGGCGGCACGCCACGCGTCGTAGGCGATGGCCGGAAAGTCGGCGCCGAGGCTCAACTCCTTCTCGATCATGCGGGCGGCTCCTGAGTCTTCACGAGGATCCCCGTGTGCTCGGCGGCTCGAACTGCGACACGTCGAGATCCGACACCATCGCGCCGTGTTCGAGGTAGTTGAGATGCATCGCAAAACAGTTCCGCAGGTCGTGGCGAATATGGCCCATCGGCGCGTTCTCCAGGTATCGCGAGAGGACATCCCGGTAGGCCGGGTGCGCACACGTCGCGATGATCCGCCGCGCGCGCGCCAACGGCGCCAGCCCACGGAGGTCGGCTAGCCCCTGCTCGGTGACGACAACCTGGACGGAGTGCTCGTTGTGATCGACGTGCGAGCACATCGGCACAATCGTCGAGATCCGTCCTCCCTTCGCGGTCGACGGGCACATGAAGATCGAGAGGTAGGCGTTGCGTTCGAAGTCACCGCTCCCCCCGAGGCCGTTCATGAGCTGAGTGCCGAAAAAGTGAGTCGAGTTGACGTGTCCGTAGAGGTCGACCTCGATTGCGGTGTTCGTGGCGATCACGCCGAGCTGCCGCGCGACGCCCGGGTTGTTCGAGATCTCCTGGGGGCGGAGGATGATGCGGTCGGCGAAGTCGCTGAAGTGTTCGTAGAGGAACTTCAACTTCTCCTCGCTCAGGCTCAAGGACGAAGCGCTCGCCCCGACCGCTGCGCCCGAGGCGATCAGATCGAGCATCGCGTCCTGGAGCACCTCGGTGTACACCTTGAACCGAGGGAACTCCGGGTGTGCGGCGATCCCGGCCAGGACGGCGTTGCAGACGTTGCCGACCCCGCTCTGGAGCGGCAGGAAGTGCGCGGGGATTCGTCGGGCGTGAATCTCGCGGAGAAAGAACTCGACCACATGATCGGCGATCCGCCGGCTGGTCTCGTCGGGCGTCGTAAATCCGCGGCCGCCGTCGGGCTCGCTGGTGAAGACCACGCCGATCACCTTCTCCGGATCGACTTCGGCGTAAGGGCGGCCGATCCGATCGAGCGGATCGCGCATCGAGATGGGCACCCGGTGCGGCGGCGGCGGCAGCACGATAATGTCGGCCATCTCGCGCAATCGGGTCGAGTGGTGCGCATTCAGCTCCACGATCACCCTCTCCGCGCACTGGAGAAACGTGGGCGCATTGCCGATGCCCGTCGTGAGGTAGACCCGGCCGTCCGACGTGATCTCGGTGGCCTCGACGATGGCGAAGTCCACCGGTCCGAGGAATCCTTCGAGCACGACTTGCGAGACGTGCGACAGGTGCATGTCCACAAAGTCGAGCCGCCCGGTGTTGGCCAGTTCCCGCATCGGCGCCGACGTGATGTAGGGTGCCCGCCAACTTACAGCCTCGGCACGACCCAGCTCATCGTCGCAAGCGGCGCCGGTCGAGGCACCGCTGAGCAATCGGATCTGAAACTCATGGCCGGCCTCATGCAACGACCGGGCGCGGCTGGCCAGGGCCCGGGGCACCGCCTTCGGTGCGCCTGCCGGGGTGAACCCGCCCACGGCGACCAACGCGCCGTGGGGAATCAAGGCCGCGGCCTCTTCGGCGGACAGGCCTACGTATGGCTTCGCGATCGGCATGGACTCAACGTCCCTCGAAGTGGGGTGCGCGGCGCTCGAAGAACGAGCGGATCCCTTCCTGATAATCGGCGCTGTCAAGGATGCGACGCCGCAGTGCCTGGATTCGTTCGAACCCCTCCGGGCTCAGATAGCTCGCCCCGGAGAGGACGTGCAGCTCCTCCTTGAGCAGCGCGATCACCAGCGGCGAATTCCGCGTGATCTTCTGGGCCAGGTCGCGGGTTGCCGCTTCAAGTTGGTCCACCGGAACGACCTGATTCACGAGCCCCAGCCGAAGCGCCCGTTCGGCGGGCATCGGTTCGGCGGTGAAGAGCATTTCCTTGATGACGGGGAGACTCACCGACCGCATGAGGTTCAAGACGCCCGCCATGTCGTACGGGACCCCAAGCTTCGCCGGCGTCAGGGCGAACGTCGCCCCGTCCGCAGCCACCACGAGGTCGCAGTTCATCACGAGCTCGCAGGCCCCGCCCCAGACGGTCCCCTCGATCATGGCCAGCACGGGCGCCGGCGTCTCCTTGACCGCGCGCACCACCCTGCGCAAGGGATCATCATAGGTCAAAGGATCGCGTCCGTTGGTCGGCAGCTCCCGCACATCATGCCCCGCCGACCACACCTTCGCCCCCCGAGAGGCCCGCAATACGATCACGCGGACGCCCGCGCCGACCAGGCCGTTCAGCGCCTCGAGCAGATCGGCGATGAGTGCTGCACTGAGGGCGTTGTGCTTCGCGGGATGATCCAGCGTGATCGTCCCGACGGACGCTTCCACCGACGTACTCACAAGTGCCATGGATTCGCTCGCTTCTTGCCGTTCTGACCACTCGCGAGCCTATCGACCCATCGGCCGGATGACAATATCACTGTGCCGGTATTCCCGGCTCGGACGCAGCCAAAGGTGGGACAAACGGCGCTCCCTAACTCGAGTCTATCGAGGCCCGGTGTGCTCGTTCGTGAGCTGAACGGACGTCGCAAACAATGAGTTCTCATAATTCTTATAATGATTCATGAAATAATGCAGACTCACTATAGGATAATTCTCCGTAATTTCGGAGCATGTGATCTCTCATGATCGAGAACCACTCGTGGTCGACGCGGGACAGGACGGGCAATCCACGTCCTCCGAAGCCGCCTGATCTCCCGGGCCCAGCAGCGCAGGGCGTGTCTCACCGCGACACCGGTCCGGGGAAGTTGGGAGTGGCGGCTTCCGCCTCGGGGGTGAGGACGGGGATCGAATGGCTCAGCCCGACCCGATGGATGAACGCGACGTCGTTGTAGTCGCTCATCGGCTCCGGCAGAGCGCCGCTGCCGTAGAAGCCCAGCTTCACCACGTCGTTGCGATCGCCCTGGTTGTCGTGGACGCGAATCGCATAAGCGATGTCGCCGCGGAACCAGCATGCGCCGGGGGCGGACCGGCTGGTGAATTCGGGCTGAGTATACCGCCGAGAGAGCCAGTTGGTGCCGGTTTCCCGCGCGGCGGTCTGCATCGTGATATATTGCTCGGACCAGGGTCGATCGGCAGTCGTCGCACCTCCGCTGAAATGGTAGAGCCGGCCGTGCCGGGCGTCGAAGCCCGGCTCGGAGCGCCACAAGAGCGTCGGCCGGTGCGCAGCGTGGATGGCGAACGGCTTGGCCCCGTCGCGGCCCGCGACCTCGCCGTCGACCCACTCCCGGCGCGACTCGTGCCAGCGCCCCTCCGGCGTGCGGACGAAGCGGCGGACGCCGCTCCAGGACCGTCGGTCGGGTTCGTTCGGCTCGACCATAGCGACCCAGAGCGCAGGCGCTGCGGGATCGTGCGCCTCGACGGCGGCAACGGGCACCAGGCTCGCGAAATTCGACTCCTCCTCGCGCCCGAACGCAGGCTCCCTTCCCTTGACGTCGATCACCCGCAGCCCGATGGGTTGGCCCGGCGACCGCCACAGGAACAAGGCGAGATGCCCGCCGAAGGAGGCCAAAGTCGGTTCGCAGCCGCCGCTGGCCGGGACGGCGAGCGCCGGACCGATTGTGGGATGGTCCCCGCCGGGAACGATCCGGCGCAGGGCGACATGATCGGTGGTCCGGTACGCGACCCAGGTGCCGCCTTCCAGATACACGGCCGTCGGATCGCCCAGAACGCCCGACGCTTCCACAACGGCCTCCGCGGACCAGCGGTCCCCCTCCTTGTCGACGTCCGAACCGAGCCACTCGCGAAGTCGCAAACCGCCCCCGCGCCCCAAGAGCAAGAGCAGCCGCCCGTCCCTGGGTGTGCCGTGCGTGACGAGGACCGGCGCCGAGTCGGCGCGGCCGACGTCGCGCGGCGGGCCGAAGTCCGTTCCGTGGTCGTAGTTGATGTCGGCGACCACATTCTCCTCGCCGAAGATCCCGTTCCAGTTCCAGTCGATCAGCACCGAACGGCCGTCGCGGCTCCGCTCGAGCCGGTACTGATAGGGGGTCCACGAGAGGAACTCGACACGCTCCAACGGGAACGGCAGCCGCTCCGACAGGTGCCGCTCGTTCAGCACCAGGGAGCAGAGTGCTCCTTCCGAATAGCGGGCCAGGTCGAGGCGGTGCGCTGGGCCTTCGATATAGGTGTAGTTCATCACGCTTGGGTATATCGGGCAGTTGTGCGGCTGAAACGCCTCGTGGGTCAGGCCGAGCTCATGTCCGAACTCGTGCGACATCACGTCGTGGACGATTCGGTTGAGGTGGAACCTGCCGTTGCCGCCCATGACCCCCGCGACGGCGAAGTCCGGGTCACCCTCCGCGCCGCAGAACATCGAGTGGACGACGCCGCGATGCGCCTGAGGGGGATAACGCTCGTCGAAGCGCTTGATCACGTTGTCGAAGTCGGCGTGCGGGGTCGTCGGCCGATAAACCGGGTGCATCGCGATCCCCCGCGTGCCATCGGGGTTGGCGACGGGAAGGGAGGCGAAGTAACGGACCGTCACGTCCACCTCGGTCTCGAGTAGCCGCGTGTCGACCTTGTCGAACCGCTCGATCTCGACGATCACGTCGCTCCGTCCCGGCTTGCAGCCGAGTGCGCGGAGGTCGATGCCGCCGGGCTTGATCCGGCCGGTCTCCCAGTCGTCGGGCAGGCCATCCTGGTCCTCGTCGAGGAAGCCCGGTTGGACGTTTCCCTGTCGCGCCGCGAAGTGAATGAGGATCTCGGGTCCACCCTCCCGATCCGTCCGCGATCGCTTGCGCACCAGGTCGTCCATGCCGTTACCGTCGATGTCGCCGACCCGCCACCAGAGGTCGTGCTTCGCCTCGGCCTCGTTGGGAAGCGTGGGGAGCTCGATCGTCCGGGAGGCGTCGCCGCCGGGCAGGAGTCGCCGCCCGACGATGATATCGTGGGTCGCGTGTCCGAGGAACCGGCCGACGGCCAGACGATCGCCACGGTTCGCCTTCAGCAGCGTCACGGCCGCGCCCACGTGAAGCTCGCCGTCGGCGACCTCGAGCCCGGCGGTGCTGAGGTTCCCCTGGTCGTCGAGCCAGACCAACCGGGTGTGCGCCTCGGGTCCGAAGCGGCCCACGCCGGCCTCCGCCGCACGCGCTGCGGGGTCCGGCGCGACGGAGGCGCTGAAGCGCACGAGGCCCTCGTCCTTGCGGAGGTTCCGAAGCAGGACGAGCTGGTTCGGGCCGCGCTGGATCACCACATCGACGCAGCCGTCGCGGTCGATGTCGGCGCTGAAGGCGCGCGCCAGGGTCGCTGGGCGGGTGAACGCGGGAATCTGGCCCGCGCGATCGTCGGCTCGGTAACCGCTGGTACCGCGATGCATGCCGAAGGCCAGGCGCACTGATCCATCACGTTCCAGTCCGAGCACCTCATCCTCCGCGCCGCCCGTGAACCGGCCGCAAGCGACCGCGACGAAGTCCTTGCCGAACGTTTTGCGGGCGTCGGGGTCCTTGACCCACTTGCCGAGGGGCGAGGTTCGCTCGACCTCGATTTCCCCCGAGGGATCGACCGCGATCAGATCGGCGCGGCCGTCGCCGTCGGCATCGCCCACGAGCGCGATCCACGGGGGCACGGCCCAGTTGCGCCACCAGAACCGCGGTGCGCTCACGCGGAACCCCTCGTCCGCCGCCGCACCGGGACCCATTGCGATGGAACCCAGTAAGATCAGGGAAAGACCGACCTTCCACGCGAGCCGCCTCATCGCAGTTCCCCCGAGGATCAAGACATGGAGGCTCCTCCCGGCATCCCGCAATCGGAGCGGAATGGCACGCGGGAGACCCTTCTCGTTGAGTCTGAGACCGCCAAATCTACGGAGCGGTAGGGGGGGAAGCCGATGTCAAACCGCGACACGACTGGATCATCTTATCTACCGCCTCGAAGGTGCACGGTCAATCGCCACCCGGGGAAGAGGAGGGACAACGGAAACGCCTCTTCGGTCCTCTCTTCTCCGGGGCCGTACCGCAAACCAGCGTGGTGACGGCTTCCCAATTCAAGCGTCGCTGCGTGTGCCTCATCTGCGAGTACGTGGCCTCGGTGTTGTTACGCCAAATCTATCGTCGAAAAACATGAAAAATGCCTCCGAAATTTACGATAAATACGATAAATGCCCCCGCAATGGTCGGCCAACATGGCATTCACGCCTTTTCGAGCTGTCGCCGTAAGTGCTTGATATGGCTTGATCTGCCCGTAGAAAACCGGCGGTCTGGAGCTGCCGTTGGCCTGTCCCATCGTACGAAATTCGGAAATTCGGAAATGAAGAGCCCTTATTTTGCAAGGGGTTCCGAATTTCCGAATTTCCGATAAACGATGTCGACGAGAGTGAAAAGTTCGTCGAGACGGAGCCAACGATTGCGCGCAGTCGCAGCGTCCGAGCGACGATCCGCAACGTGTCAACGAGGTAGGGCGCCGCTCTCCGGCGTGCGCGATCCGTGGTTTCCCCGCCTGACGTTGGCCGGGCGGACCAATGCGCCCTCCGCTGGAACCCAGTGGACGACCAGGGCCGTTTCATTCTGGGTATCGGCTGGTATACGGAGGCCGGGGGCTTTGGAGTGCGGGGGCTTGCTCCCGCTTTCGCGCTGGGATTGCGGCTGGAACGTGGAGGTCCGGTTAGGCCGTTCGGATGCGGCAGGGTCCTTTTCGAAGCGCGACGGCGATACGAAAGCGGGAGCAAGCCCCCGCACTCCAAAGCCTGCGGACTGCTTCGGACGAACAGGTTCTGGTGCGAGAAGGAAACGGCCCTGATGGACGACGGAGCCTTGTTGAGCTTTGCTGGCCACACGATGCACGGACCCTCCGTACCGCTCTTCGACCGACGCGGCCCGCCTTGGGGGGCGCTCTGGCGGTGGGAAACGGACGCGACTAAACACTCGACCACTTAGTATACGTCAGCTACATTCGAAATATTCGAAAGAAAATTCGCGTGTCCGCGAATTTTTCCAAGCGTTCGCCCGTTGGTGCGCGAAGATGGAGAACCCTGGGTGACTGGGGTCGAGCCCGCAGGGCGATGCCCCCGGATGTTTAGGCCGTTCGTATGGACCGGGGGCATCGCCCTGCGGGCTCGACCCCAGCTATCTTGCGTGGCTGGTGAAGGAGGTCTGTGGCTAGCCCCGACCCTCGCGGCTCATGTCCTCGATCAACGTGGCCCAAACGCCGGGCGCAGAGACGCTGGGAGCCGGATTCTCAGAAAGGAACTCGGCCAGGTAAAATGGTAGGGAGCCAATGGGAGCATCTGGAGAGACGATCATGAACGACTTGACGCTGGAATCACTTGCCAGGCGAGTTGACGCCCTCGAAAAGGTCATCGCAGCGAACGAAGCCGGTCGCGCCCGCAGAGATTGGCGTGATGTCGTCGGTATTTCGGAAGACAACGAGTTTACGCGCCTCATGCTCGCGGAAATCGAAGCCGCCCACCAGGCCGATCGCCAGGCCGCGTTGTCCGAGGAGGGCCAGTGATTCTGCTCGACACCAACCACGTGAGCATCCTGAGGATGCCTCAGAGCGAGCGACGGACCCGGCTCGTCGAACGGATGACGCTCGCGCACGATGAACGTTTCGGCATCCCGATCGTGGTCGTCGAAGAAACAATGAGGGGATGGTGAGCCGCCATCGCGAAGGAACGAATCGCCCAACGGCAGATGGCTTACCGAGAATTGAGCAGCTTATTCTCGTTTTTCGCGGTATTCCCGATCGCGCCTTTTGATCAAGCGGCCGTCGACCTCTTCGACTCCCTTCGAGCCGCCAGGCTTCGAATCGCCACGCGCGTCTTGAAGATTGCCGCAATTTCTCTGGCCGCGAACGCCCTGCTTCTCACAGCCAATCGGCGGGACTTTGAGAAGGTGACGGGCTTGAAGTTCATGAATTGGCTCGACTAACGAACACGCGCGGCCAGTATTTCCCTTCTCGAAACGACACGGCAACGACCGTCCTCGGAAGCATCACCCAGCGGCTGTCGGCGTTGGCCGACATCCCACGCGGTCGCGCCGACGTCATCGGCCCCGCCGTGTCCCCAGCGCTTCGGGTCGTACGCGCCGTGATCGTCCTGGAGGTTGGGCCCCGCCGAATGGACGATCAGCATGGCGTCGCGGTGCTCGACGACGAAAGGCCGGCCTGAGAACGGGTCCACGGGCAGAGAGATCCGTAGCGCGTCGGCGAGCGCGTCGGCCGAGGCTGGCCAATGGCCTGTATCGCAACGGTGTCGCTGCGGCGAGAACGAGCGCGGTCGCCCCCAGTTCGCCTTGATAGCGGGCCAAGGTCGAGTAAGCCATCGTCAGCGCAGGCATCATCAGCACCGGGAACGACGACGTGTCTGTGGCCAGAGGGCTCAACTGGACCCGCCGGATTTCGTTATCCCAGGCCTTCCACTCGGGCGCTTGCTCCGCGAAAGGGCGATGGGAAATCGCCGCGGCATGGTTCATCCATTCCAGCGACAAGGCCCGCGGGTTGTCGAACATCAGGAGCGCCCAGGGCGCGATACGGGTCGGAGCGGTCCTCGTGCTCGGGTGGGTTTGTTCCCGACTGATTGTAATGCGCTCGTGGTCTCATTGGCATTTCGCCCCAAAGGGGCCTAATATGACAGCCTGGGGCAACGCCCTTGATCTACTACACAAGTGGGGTGTTGATCTGCACAGTTGCCGGCGCAAAGTGTTTAAAGGCCGGAACTTACTGCAATCCAACCCCTCGTACGCCCCCAATCCTAACTCATTGTGCCAAAAGTGTTTATGACTTGTGTAGGAGAACAAGGGCAACGCCTCAGGTATCAGGACTCACGTATTCCTCGTTTACCCTACCCATCCCCCTCCCTTCTTCTGCTGGCTGTAGGCCAGCAGAAGAAGGGAGGGGGATGGGTAGGGCTCGGGGGTCGCCAAGTGTCCTGGGGCGTTGCCCCAGGCTGTCATATTAGGCCCCTTTGGGGCGAAGAATGAACCAACTTGGACACGCGATGCTAACGATTCCGCGCAACAAGACAGGATACAGCCGTTTCCCTTGTCAGCCCCAACTTTTCACCAGCTCACCCTGGCCCAGCACGCGTCGCGTTGCCTTGAGGGCCTCCATGCCGATCGCGACGCGAGTGAGTTGTGAGATGAGGAAGGGCTCGTCGCCAATCGAGCGGGCGACACCGAGCGCCGCGGCAAGAATCGAGAGCGCCCTCGAAGTGGCCGTCGTGGGCGCGGAGAGCCGCATCCGCCTTGAGCAGTCGCGCTGGCCCCCGAGCCGCCTGCGTCTCGGTGAGGAGCGTGTCGACGATGTTCGGTCCCAGAGCGCGAAACCATCGGATTGCGTATAGTGACGAACTATCAAAGCGCAGAAGCATCAGAACTCCCTCCCTCCTTGTGGGGGAGGGTTGGGGTGGGGGGTTCCGGGCAGCCAGTAGCCGTGCGACGGCCCCCTACCCCAGCCCTCCCCCACGATGGGGGGAGGGAGTAAGCTTTCCCCACGCCTGTAACGTTGAGGCGCGTTCCGAAGTTTGGGGTGATGCAGAGCGCGGAGCGTCGTTGGCGAATCGCGTGCAACCCAATCGTTATGCGCTCTCGCACGAGCTCGTGGCGACCTCGGGCGAAGTCGGCGACGGTCCGGGCAAGGATGAGGGCATCCTCACGCTGCGGGAATTCCTGGCGCAGTACGTCGACGGTCGCGTCGTCGAGCGCGACGTTGTCTGCCGTTTCGGTCAACCGTTCGTACGCTTTCTCCACCGCCAATGGTTTCGGCGGCGGTGCCCCCGGCACACGGGGAGCGCTGGGGGGCCAGTTCGTATTCAGCGCGGCGACATCGCCAACGACCCGTCCCGAGTTTTCGGCGTCGGGCACAGGCTCGCGGTGGGCCATCAGCTCATCGAGCGGCCAGTGGGGATCGTCCCGTTCCGCCGCGGCCATGGCGTCGGCGAGCCGCCGGTCGACGCGCTTTCCGAGGTACACCGACTCCGAACGCCACGACGAGCCCAAGCCATCCCAGACCGGCGAGTCCCCAGGGCCAAAGTCGACGCCTGGGCGCCGTGGGGTTCACGTCCGGCGGACGCCCAAAACGCAGGCGGATCGCGCGTTCGCTCAACGGACGCGCGATCTCGGGTCGGAAACGCGCCCAGGATCAGCCCAGACCGCACCGACGGTCGCCCCACAGAGGGCCGAGACAACGTAAAACGCCACTGCGCCGAGTGCGACGGCATGAACCCCGAACCCTCGACCGGCGCCCAGGCCGATCGCCGTCGGCACGAGCGCGATCACTCCGATCAGCCCCGCAAACGTCCCGAAGACGTACGATGAGAGCCGAAACCCCGCCTTCACTCCACGCCCTACCGGTCCGTCTCGCTTCGGCAATTCGACATCTTCCGGCACGCGGACGACGAGAGGGTTGGACTCGATGGGCGTCTTCGGGCCGGACCAGGGATTCGAATCGGAATCGTCCATCACGGAGAACCTGCCTTCGGCGCGGGATGTGAGTGATCGCATGGTGTAGGCTCGACGATAACCGCCGACCACGGCCGCAGAAAGGTCGCGCGGGATCCGGCGAGCACCGAACGCGTTTCGAGGACATTGAGGGGGCCTGAAAAAGGGGGGGCATGGCGCGTATCGACAACTGTCGATACTCGCCCTGTCGCCCCCCTTTTTTTTCTCCCCTCGCAGTCGTCGTTCGTGCAAGCGTGAGATCGTGGTGAGGCGCTAAATCGAACGGCGTAATCGACACAGATCACTCTGATTTCACACCCAATCAGAATCTTTCCTTTGTCGCAGACCTTACAGTGCATCCAATTTTAGTGTATGGCCAGGTTCTCAAGTTCTCGGTCAATGCGTTCGTCAAGGCGCATGTCCTTTCGGTTTGCTTCCCCTGTGACTGCGGAACGTCGCCGAGAAAAACGGACTGAAAGGATTTCTCAAGCGCGGTAAGTCGGCTTCCCGAAAGGTACAATCGTGCCCCGACACAGAAGGACGAAGGGGTGTTTGATGGCCGACAAACGGCAAGCATTGCGTGAATGGCACCGCTTGTTCGGCCTGCTGCTGACCGACCTCTTCAGCGGTTCACCCTTCGTCGTCGAAATTGAAGCGGACCTGTCCGTGCAGCAGCAACTGCTCGCCGTGGTGATCGTACGCCGGGGCCGCGGACGATTTTCAGGCCGTTTGCCCGACGGCCTGGAGGGGCTGGTAGCGCACAACCTGATTACCTTCAAGTCGCACCGCGAGGCGCTCGACGCCTGGGCCATGAAGGAGCTGGTCGGCCATTATGTGGCCTACCGCAAGCTCGTCAGCAGCTCGCCGTCCGATCTGCTCGCCGAGGACCAGTTCCGGCTCTATGCGGTCACCGCCCGCTACCCGCAGAAGCTGTCGGCCCAGGTGCCCTGGCAGGGGGTCCAGGCGGGTGTTTATGATTGTCAGTGGGGTGCCGATACGATCCGTGTGGTCGTGGCCGGCGAGCTGTCGCGCGAACCGCACAACGCCCCGCTCCACCTGTTCAGCGCCTCGCCGGACCTGGTCGGTTTCGGCGGCCGCGCCTACCAACGGCACTCGGGGAGTACGAGTGGCCTACTGATCCAACTGTTCGAGGGGCTTCATGCGGAGGGGTTTCCCATGCCGTACACGATGGAGGAATTCCAGCGCCAGTTCGTCAAGGATCACTTCCCGAAGCTCACGCCGGAGGAGCAGAAGGATGTGATCAACTCACTGCCGCCGGAGATGCGAAAGGACGTGGTCAAGTCAATGCCGACGGAGGAGCAGAAGGATGTGATCAACTCACTGCCGCCGGAAGCGCTCGAGGATGTGATCAAGTCACTGCCGCCGGAGGAGCGTCTGGCAGGTCTGACCGAAGAGCAGATCCGACAGTACCTGGATCGCTTACCTGCTGAGCGAGCCGTTGCACCGCGCAAGCCGCGGCGGAAAACGTGAGGGGTGATTGTTTGTCGGCAACGCGTTAACGCCATTCGGGACGGTCGTCTTTTTCGTGGTGGATGGCGAAGATTAGGAGGGCTTACCTCATCATGTGTTGCGCAAACTATCGAGAAGAATAGTAGTGTCCCCTTTGAATCGACCCTGCAAGCGTTCAGGACGCGGTTGTTCAACAAGCACGGCAAACGAGGGACGCCGACGTGAACTGGTGGCGAAGGGTCTATATTCGGGACAACTACCGATGCCAGTACTGTGGCCGCAACCTCATGGTCGACCTTGACTCCTGGCTCTCTATCGAGCTTGACCACCTTAGATCCACCGCGACTGGTGGAACAAATGACATCGAAAACTACGTCACCGCCTGCAACGTCTGCAACCGGCTGAAAGGCAAGTGGATGCCAGATGGGCACGAGTCGCTGACAAGGGAGGATCTCTTAGCTCAAGCGCGGCGCTATGTCTTCGAGCGACGGGCCGCCTGGGCCAGCGAGTACCTTAGCGCTGTCAAGGAATTCAACGCCGTCGGCGAGTCTACCGTAATACTTTCGCCCGGCGAAACTTGATGGGGAATAGTCGGTGTCAAAGCTGTTTTCGTTGCAAAAACAGCTTTGACACCGATTTTCTCGAGATGGAGAGGCTCGATCAATCGGTAGCGCCCGTTCAAGATCGGGAAGTCGGGGGCGAGCGCCTTCACTTGCTGCTCCTGCCGCGTCTGCGGCTGACCGGGATGTCACCTCGACGTGTATGACCTCGCATTCGGAGGCGAAAGTTTGCGTTATGGAGTGTACCTATCAAATCATAGAATTCAAGGCCAAATCAAGCACAATCATTTTTTTCTGAAATATTCCGAGGATTTTGTGATGGCTGCTATCCTCGTAGACAGAAAAAATTTATCTCGTTGTTATATGGATTGCTTAAGCATCAACTTCAATTCATTTCGCAAGACGAAGACCATGGGGTCAGATTAGGACACTGGGGAACTTCACTTCGATGCTCGGCACGCCCCACGCAAGCAGGCCCTCTTTTCGGTTCGGCGCCTTCTGCACCGGATCCGAGCCGTTGCCGCCAATCTTCTGTAATTCGGTGTACCCGATCCTTGATCAGAACCAATGACGAGCTGATGGTTCTCGGTCCGATCCAGCTAGATGCTGTTGGCAGCGGTTGGGAACTGAGCCATTATCGCGGCCTCAGAGATCCACCTTTCCGAGGGGTTGCGCACTTGTGTCTCGCCCCAAGTGCCCTCAGCCTAAAGTGAAGGGCACTTGGGGCGAGACACAAGTGCGAAAT
>DAIDJG010000291.1 GCA_027451445.1 Singulisphaera sp. | reverse complement strand
TTCAGCCACCATAGCCTTGTTCGTTCCCCAGCAAGCTCAGCCATTCGCGGTGTGCTTTTTGGCCACCGGGTAAAAAGTGTCGGGTGGCCAGCCTTGGGAAGGGGGGGTAGGGGGGGTGGGCAGTGGCCGTCCGATGAATACGATCCAGCCGCCAGCTGCGTTTCTGCGTTTACGGGATGAGGGGCACGGGAGCACCCGTGTGCGGACGCTGACTCCCCACCCCCCCTACCCCCCCTTCCCAAGGGGGGGAGTAATATGTTTCTGCGTTTCGGATGGGGGATTGGTCGTTCGGCGTGCGCAACCCAAGTGGAAATCGCTCGAGGGCGCCACCTGACTTCGCAAAATCCAAGTCGCTGTATCTTCATGCGAGAACTCCCCGCCCGGTCTCGTTGCCTGCGGCCACCGGCGCCCGGTTGAGGGCCAGCTCGTCGTCGTCCAGCTCGCCAAGGAGGGCAGGGGGGCCTTGCGGCCCCGTGCCGACGACGAGGACGCGGTCTCCCGCCTGCACCAGGTAAACGGCGTGCCGGGGCGAGAGACTCGTCCGGCTGACCACCCGCAAGGACGTCGAGCCAGTCGACGCAATGGGGAGAAACCGCTTCGAAGCGACACTCAATCCGCCAACGACCGCCAGCGCCAGCGCAATGCCGGCCGTGCCCATCCACCAGCCGTCCGCAGAACGGGACGACGCGGAGCCGGAGCGTGCCGTTCCTCGAGGCGCAAACGGGTGCGGGTCCGGGCTGCTCGAAGCCCCGCCCGAGGAAGGCTCGGCGCCCAGGGCGCAAGGCTCAAGAAGTGGAGCAAAGCGTCCGATACCATGACTAACCAGCATCAGCATTGTGAACACGAGCATCCGTTTCGGCATTCGCAACATCCTTTTTTGCGAATGTAAGGCGGGCATTGCCCACCGTTTTGATTTGTGGATCGGTGGGCACTGCCCACCCTACAAACGATCAGATAAGTTCTTGGATATCCACGCGATCAGACAAGGATCGCCTCCCGCCCATTCGGGTCGGGCAGTGTGATCCGTCCATCGTCATGGAGCCGCCGCAGGCGTTCGGCCAGCTCGGCCTGTGCGAATTCGGCGTCGTCGAGCCGGAATGGGCCCAGGTGGTCGAGTCGCTCGCGGAGCCGCTCGGCCGGTTCGACGGAGAGGGCGCCGAGCACCTTCGCCCGAACCGGAGGCGCGGCACCGGCGAGGGCCAGGGCCCACATTGCGGCGTCCTCGTCGTAGTAGGCCTCGCGGACATCGGCGTCGTCCATCTTGATCAGGTCATCGAACACGAACCGGAGCCGTCGCAGACCCAGGCCGTAGAACTCTTCGAGTACGGCGTGTTGTTCGGTCGGGGCCACTCGCTCCAGGCGGGCGATTTCGAGCGTCACCGCCTCGACGGCCGCGCGATCGAGCTGGGCCAGTAACTGCGACGCCAGGGGCTGTTCCAGGCTGACGAGGAGGATGGCCGCCTTGCGCAGCGGCGTGGCCTCGGGCGTGAGCGCGTCCGAGGCTTCCGCGGCCGAGTGCGACAGCGTTCCGCGCGGAGTTGGGCTCGGCGTGGGGGCGTCGGTTCGAGTCATTCGTCGGTCCCTCCGTGTCCCGTCCAGCGATGGAGGACGCTCGCCGCGGCTTCGGGGTTGAGCCGGATCAGCTCGCGGACCCGTTCCGAAGGGCCCGGCCCGGCGCCTTGCGTTTCGCCTGCGTGGAACCGGCTCCGTTCCGTTCGAGGCGCACGCCGGGTGTCCGGCCGGCGCGTTGCGGCGAACCGCAGACCTACTACGAGCATCGCCGACGCGCCGCCTACCGTGACGCCCAGCAGAAGCCAGAGCGGGCGCGTGTCGCGCGTCTCCGGCGCGACGAGCGTCGGCTTCGCTGGCAGGTCGTCAAAGATCGTATCGATGTCGGGAGCACTCGCGAGGTTGGGCGGCACGACCAGCGCCACGGCGGTGCGGATCTGCTGCTCGGTCTTCGCCACGACCCGTTTCAGTTCTTCGTCCGAAGGGTTCCGGCTTGGCGTTGACTGGAGATACCAGCTCCGAGGGACCCTGACCCAGACCTTCGCTGTGCTATCCAGCACCTGTGCGGGCTCGGAGGGAGGTGCTGCCGGCTTCGCCGCGACCGGTGGTGGTGGCGGTGCAGCTTGGGGCCTGGGAGGTTCCGCTACGCGCGTAATTTCCACGGGCTGATTCACGGCGATCGGAGGCGGCAAGACGTAGTCGGCCGGGGGTGCGGGATTATCGGGTGGCGGAGCTGTTGGGGCCGGCGGCGAGGCGGCCGCGGGAACGAGCTGAACGGTCGCGCGCACGCCCTTGATGTAGTCGATCTCCTTGAGGATCTTCGCGACCAGTTCTTCCTCGCGCGCATGCCGGCGCGTTTCTTCACCCACCTTGGGGTCGCGGGCGTCGATGTACACGCGCAGGGACTGGTCGAACACCGTGACCGCGTCGGACTTGATGTCCGGTTCGTAGCCAACGATCAGGTTCTCGATCTTCTGGACGGTTTGCGAGCTGATCGGCCGGTTCTGCTCGGTCTGCAGGTAGACGCAGGCGGTGGGATGGGTCACGGTCTGCATGCCGATCCGCGACGTCTTGCGCTGAATTTCCACCTGCACGGCCACGATCCCCGAGTCGGGCATCCGCCGGATCATGCCTGCGAGATACTGGTTGCGCAGTGAGCGCTCGCGCTTATCGCGCTCCTTGGGATCTACGAAGAGCGTATTGCCGCCGGGGGGATTCTGAAGCTCGTCGAGCGGTCGTTCGCCGACCCCAAGCTTGGCGACCAGGTCGTTAGCTTCATCGAGCTGGTCTGTTTCGACGGCGATGCGGCCTTCATCAACCTGGTATTTGATGTGCTTGCGTTGCAACTCCGGTCCGACCTTCAGCAACTCGTCGGGCGCGAACCTCTCACCGCTGCGCACAAAGGCGGTTTCGGAGTTGTTCGGAATCGACAGGTAAACGACGGCACCCAGGAGTGCGAGCACGACCAATCCCAATCCCAGGCGTATTGGGGGGCTCTGTTCGCGCAACAACTGGCGTGCCCGCGCAACCTGCACCCGCACGCGGGCGTTGATCGCATTGGCGGACAACGGGTGGTCGGTCCGCATCGACTCTCCTCCGAGCTACCCCAGCGCAGCGCGGACGCAAAGCGACCCGGCCGCGATCGGGGTACGAGAGCATGAGACGCGGACGGAAATGGCCCGGAAGCGGTCGCCTCGAACTGGCTGCTCATCGAAGGGAATCAAAATCAGGGGGGCGTGACCGTTCTCCCTTCCCTGGGAGTAAGGGGCCCGTCGCATCCTGCTGGGACGTGTTATCCACAATCGGCGCGGTTTGTCAATCGCGGCCTGAGCGCAACGAACACGGCTCGCGCGCCTTTGGAAGACGCACGAGCCGTTGGCATTCAGGAGTCGAGCTGCCGAGCGTTGTCAGGGATGGCTGACAGGCGATTCAGCCGCTCGCGTTGCTGAATATCAGTTGCCGGTCGGGGTCGTCGAGAAGAGCAGGCTGCTCTGGGGGCCGGTCGCCGGAGCAGGGGCCGGGGGAACGGACGGGGCGATTTCGGGCGCCGGGGGCGCTTCGTCACCGCTGGGGGCCGTCGCGATGGTCGGAGCCGGGGTCGGGATCAGGCTCGCAGTCGCCTGGCCCGCACCGTACGCCTGGCCCGCACCGTACGCTTGCGGCGCGGCCATGGTCTGGCCGGAGGGCATGCCCTGGCCCGAAGGATAAACGCCGCAGGTGTCGCACGTCGGGGCGCCGCAGCTATTGTTGTGGCATCCCCAGACGCGCTTCTTCTTCAGCACCCACGTGTAGGTGTAGCACTTGGGCTTGGGGGTGCACATGCTCTTCAGATGGCCGCAGAGGTTCCCCATCCCGCTGAACAGGTTGCAGCGCTGCTTCGGAGCGCACGAGGTGGGTGCGCACTGGGCCGAAGGAGCGCACTGGGCCGTCGGAGCGGCCTGGGACGAGGCGCAAATGCCGCCCGCCATGCTCAGGCTGGAGAAACCAAGGGCAACGGCGAGGCTAAGGCTCAACGTCAAGGGCTTCAACATGGGAGATGATACTCCTCGGTAAATTCGGTCGATCAAGGGAGGCGGCTCCGGCCGGCCGGTGCGATCCACCCCTCTGGGTCCAGTTAAACGGCGTCCTCTGTCAGCGGGTCTTCCCGAGAACCCGAGGCCTTGCAGCCCAACCCTTCAGACGACACCACCCAATCGGTGCTCCCGTATCCTCGCCGAGGCGTGTGCCGTGGCGAGCCACCCGTTGTATCGACATCCCCGGCTCGTCCCTTGAGAGCGCTTCACGTTTTCTCGTAAGGACTTACGTCAATCGAGCTTGACGGTCTTCGGGGTAAGGCAAAACGGGTTGTCTGCGCAAGAGAAGACGCCCGCATAATCGGGGTATTCCGCATTTCCGTAACGGCAGAGATTCGCCGAGACGCATGATCGCGCCGGACGGTAGGGTCGAATGAGTGGGGAATGGACGATGCGAAATGGCAAATGGTGGATGACAGATGGCAGATGCAAAATGGGAGATGGCCGAAGAGAAATGCAAAACGCAGAGATGCGAGACGGGAGACACCCGAATTGAGGTGGCGATTGCGGCGCCGGCAGAGTTAATGGGGTGGGCTGACCTGGAGGGTCATTCCGTGCAGTTAGCTCAATCGTTCGGATAGGGCTCGCCCGACGTTTTGCATCTCGCATCCGCCATCTGCGATCTGCCATCTGCCATCCTGCCACCCATCCTCACCGCCGGACCGGATCGTCCTGATGGGGTGAGCTTGCGACGGCGGAGGGCTCGACGTGCAGTAGGACCAGCTCGTTGCGCTTCAGGCCTTCTTCGCGATGGATCGGGGTGACGAGGCCGGCAAGTCCGGCGGCGTACTTTTCATAGTCCTTGGTGCGGATCAGTACGTAGTCGGAAGCGCGATTGGGCCCCTGGAGCCACTCGCGGAAGATCTTCGTGTCGTTTTCGGCTCGCTTGGTGAAGTCGAGCTCCAGCCGGTTTTCGTTGGATTCGATCACGAGTTCCAGGGCGGCATTGTACTTGGGGAGGCTGCCCGGCACTGGCAGCAATTCGCGGTTCCGAAGGTAGAACCAGAGTCCCTCGTCCAGTTCCTTGAAGAACATGATCGACTTGGTTTCGGCTGGCAAGACCCGGTCGAGTGTCGCCGCGAGGGCGCGATGACTGCGGACGGGGTTGAGCTTGGGCGCGAGTGCACCATAGCCGATGAGCATCACGGCCGTCATGGCGCCTGCGAGGGGCGCCAGCGCCAGCCCATCGGCACCCCGGCGCCAGGCCCAGGCGCTCAAGACGACGCCGGACGTCACCGCCAACGCGCCGACCACGCTCCAGCCGAAAAACGCCGGCATCTGTCCATGCACGAACACCGGCGCCGCGGCCGCCCCCACGAACAACGCCACCCAGTGGAATTGCAACAGCCGGCGCGCCAGGCTCGACGCGCGCTGGTCTGTCTCTCGCGCCAGGCGCGTGATTCGTACCCATTCAATCCCTACCAGAAGCGCCGCGGCGGGCAGGCAGGGCAAGAAGTAGTTGGGCTTGGCGACCGACCAGAAGCAGAACATCGCGAGGTTGCCAATCGCCCACCACCAGGGGAACCAGATCCGGGGCCGGTATTCCTTCCCTCTCGGCAGGAAGGGCAAGATCACCGCCGTTGTGCCCAGGACGACCCACGGCAGGGTCATCCATGTCCAGTCGGCGGCCAGCGGCATCCGATGGTTGTGATGCGAGATACCCGCCGTCCCCGCCTTCTGGCCCATCTCCAGCATCCAGACCCGTAGCGCGTTGGGATCGCTCACCAGCACCGGGACCGGCCAGCTCAGAGCCAGAACCACAAACAGCAGCAAGCCCCGCCCATCCCAGAGACGTGTCAGACCGTTTCGCAGTTGGTGCAGGGTGGCGAGGTAGAGGACCAGCGTCAGTCCAGCCAGCAGGACCACGATCGGTCCCTTGGTCAGGAACCCGAGTCCCAGCGCACCATAGAAAAGGAGATTCCAGCGCCTGGCACCGGCCTGTTCGCCAAACTCCGCCCCCTCGGCATGGAGCCTGCGCCACGCTGCATAGAGCGCAAGCGTGGTGAAGCACGCCAGCGGGCCGTCGTTGCCGGCCTGTCGCAGCTCAGTAATGAAGAAGCCCATCGACGTCAGCGCCAGGCCTGACGCGAGCCCGACAGAGCGGCCGCCCAGCCGTCGGCCGAGTGCATAAACGAGACCCACGGTTGCCAGCGCCGACACCGCGCTCGGAAGGCGGACCATCCATTCGTCGCGTCGGCCGGTGAGGCGCATCAAGCTGGCGATCGTCCAGCGGGGCAGGGGGGGCTTTTCGAGGCGAGGGCGGCACTGGATCTGTGCAACGAGCCAGTGCTGATGATCGATCGTGTCGATCGCCTCGGCCGATGCCCGCTGCTCGCGCTTGCCCCAGAGATCGACCGAGCCGAGGAAGCCCAGGAAGACCAGGCACGCAAGTAGCGCCAGGATCACTTCCGGACCAAACCGTCGGATCGTTCCCTCTTCACCGACCCCCGGGACTGGCTCCGCCATCGGTGCGCCTCCTCCTTGAGCACTCCGCGCATCTCCGTACGCGCACGATCTCCTCGCCCCTCGGGGGAGAGGAGCGGGCAAAATACCCGAAACGCGGTTGGACGACAAGGCAAAGGCACGCGCCATCACACTCGACCGCGACTGGTTCCGAATCCGCAGGCGGAACGGCCGGCGCACCAACGCGTCACGCCAATCCCCGCGCAGAGGCGAGAAACATCTCATTCCCCACCCGAGGGGCGTCGGTATCCACACTGTGGTTCTTTACCGCTTTTCGACACTCTTCGCTCAGCACCGCCGGTGCGGAGATCGGTTGGCCGAGTGAGTGATCATCGCCTTTCGCTCCGCGAAAGCACGGCTTTGCCGACCCGCCTCGCTTAACATCATCAATGCACAGACCGATCCGTCGAGGCGGCCCAATCCGGTGGTTTTACGTGATGAGCCTCACTTTTTCGTATGCGATGCCTCAGCAGCGGACCCTGACCCGATCCGGCGGTTCAACAGCATCTACGTTCTTTGGTCGGTTCCACTGCGGAGCGTTTCCGCCGTTGCTACACGCTTATCTCCCTGTGGCTTCCGTCAGGGAATAGTGCCCGGATCGAGAGGGTGGCGCCCATGGCGTTGACGATTTTTCGTAATGTGCTGATCAGGATGTCATCCCTGGATTCTAATCGGGATATGCTGGCCTGATGCACTCCCGATCGTTCGGCCAGTTGCTCTTGGGACAGCCCGCGAGCCTGCCGAAGCTCGGCGAGCCGAACTGCGACCGGGGGACTCGTTTCACCACCGGAGACGATGAGACCCACAACGCGGTCGAGCGCGGTCCGCGCGTTCGGGTAAGTTTCGTCGGGCCCCGCTCCGTATTCGTCGTCTCTCGGCGTGGAGACGCCGAACCCACGGTCAGGGCGCCACTCAACGACGATGATGGGCGCACCGTTACCGGCGCGCCGAATGTCAAGAAACCAGGGATCCCCGGCCTCGTCCGGCGCGTCGATCTCGGTCTCGATGTCGCGGAATTGCCTGGTCAGGTCATCTCGAAGCCGTTCGATTTGGTTCATGGTCACTCCTTGGGGAAAGCCAGTTGGCCGTCCGCACCCGGCTTCGTAAACACGACGCGTCCGTTCAGATCCCGAATCTCAATCGCGCCATTGTTCGCGATGAATGTACGGTGCCCTTCGCTGCGATATGCCGTCACGTCGGAGCGACCCGGAACCCGGCGTTTCTTGTCGTGCTGTGGAGGGTACAGCCGCCCGTCAGTTTCCCAGAGTTCCGGACGGTTCAGAGTTGCCGTGAGCTCGTCTTCAACCGCGTCGAGGGTTATGCCGATCTGTTCGAACGCTTCCTCGGCGGTCGAGGCAGCCGCCAAGGCGGCCAACCGGCGGAGAAACTCCGCCACCCTCACCGCCTTGGGTACGTCGTCACTCATATCGAGCTAGCTCCTTCGAATCGGGTCCCTCCGCATGAATCGCGGTCCGGCCGATCCGACGAACAGTTGCGATCGTCATTATGATCTGGACCGCATAGCGAACGCAACGCCAGATGACGGACGACGGGGCCGGCGTCGTGAAAGCTTGGGCTTGACACATACAGTGTCAGATCCGCTCTTTGTTGCACCATCGCAGCGCTGTCGTTGTCGTTCTTGGCCCTGAAAGGGCGGCACAGAACATCCCAGGGCAACGCCTCGTCCTACCTTGTTGTCTTGAAACCTTCGACCGCGTGAAAGTCTTCGCCGCATGTCGCGCGCTCGAACGCGGAGCCGACCGGTGACCGGAACAGGGCTCCGAGCGAACGGTCGCGCTCGATCAAATCGCGGAGCGGGCAGTCGCGGTAGTTGTCGAGGTTCTCGCAAAACTCCGCTTCCTCTTCGCCTGTAAACACGCGCCAGCCGCTGTCTTGATCGTCGTAGGGCTCTTCTCGATAGAGAAAGCGGATGCACTGTCCGTCCTGGAAGACTTGCTCGCTCACGGCCGCCTGTTTGGCGAAGGCACCCCACCACCACTCATCGAGGCGCTGTTGGCGCGCGACGATCTCGTCGCAACCCACCTCGATGCGGATGCGAACGAGACGTCCATTTGCGTCCAGATCCCGCACGACGGGAAAGAACCCATCACCCCAGCTCGTCATGAAGCCGCACACCGAAGCCCCGCCGACCTCGAGCGTGCCGGATTCGGTGATCGAACTGCGAACCTGGCCGAGATCAAACTGTGGGATGTCGCGAGCGGTCGAGAAGTCTACCCTCCGAGGACATACAGGCCGGGTCCAGTCGCTGGCGTTTAGCCCCGACGGCAAATGGCTCGCCTCGGGAGCGGAAGACAAGCAGGTGTTTTTGTGGAGAGTGCCTGCGAAAGAGTAGCGTTGCGGCTGGAGGCGCAAAAGAGGGGACGGACCAGCGCGGTGAATTCGTCCCTTGAGGCCGGTCCGTCCGCCATCCATCGCGCTGGGAACACACTCCTCACTTCGCCCTCTTCCACGCCTCGGTGAACGGATTCTCGAGACCGGTTTGCTTGAGGGTATCGCCATCCACACTGATCTTCAATTTGTGCGATTGGCCGATCAGGGCGGCGGTGTTCTCGTTGGCGAAATCGACGGTCTCGGTCATCGTGTCGCCTTCAAGAGTGTAGCGGCCGCCGTGGTGGAAGATGACCTTGCTGGTCTTGGGATCGGGTTGCGTGATCATCCAGTGGGTGCCCGTGAAGAACTTGAGCCGGCTCCCAATCCCGGACGGGTTGCCGGGGGACTCCGCCTCCGCCAGGCTCCACGTGCCGATCAGGCCCTTGGCCAGCTTGGTCGGTTCCGGCTCGCGTTGGCGCGGTTGTCCACTGACCCGGATCGGCAGCAGGACACCGACTGCGAGCATGAGGACCGAAGCGAACAGAATGGCCGCCATGCGTGTGCCGCGATGATTTCCGGGCTTGTTCACGAATGTGTCTCCTTTAAGAAATTCATTGATGTGAATAGGAAAGCCAGATGGGCAAGCGAGCTTCGACAATCATGAGTCGTCGGACGCAAAACCGCGCGCGATGGAATGTTACGACATTTCCTTGACGATTCCCCCCGCGCGAGCCGCCACCCTTAGAGTCTGTCCCGGAAGTGAAGCGGAGCCGGAAAAGGGGACTGGCTCCGAGTCTTCGAGGTGCCTGTCCCCTTTTTTCGTGGAAATGGGGACAGGCACCGTCCGAAGACGTCCGGAGCCAGTCCCCATTTCCACGTCTCACGCACTATTGGGACAGGCTCTTAGCCACGTGCCGATGTATCATCGACGACGCTGTGATGCAACACCCTGGGCGGTCGTCCGGCGCGTCGGAGCGCTTTCATCTTTCGATTGAAGCCGGCCTGGAATCGATTGGCCGACGGAAGCTGCGCGACGAGAAAGGCCACGAGAAGAATGCTGGGTCCGAGGAGGAGCCAGTTCGCGCGAAAACGCCCGCGTTGCGTGGACTTTTCCCGTGCGGGTTCGATCGCCAGCCCAGCCGCTGCACTGGCGCAAGCAATGCCAAGAAGACTGTTTGTGAACGTCAGCCCGTTCAACAGGAGCGCGAGTCCGAGCCCAACGACCAGGAAGCATGCAGCGAAGAGGATACGCATGGTCAATTCTTCCGGCGCGCGCTCGCAAGGTCTCCGCCGATGGGTTGGTGCGAGCAAACGGTCCCATGAAGTACTCTACCATTAATGAATTCGGCGGCAAGAGACAAGACTTGCCCAGTCAGGGCCGTTTCATGCTGGGACACTCGTGGTTGTTCCAGTCCAAAGGCTTCGGAATCCTTCGGACGAACGGCTTTGGGTGCGAGAATGAAATGGCTCTGGTTGCCAGGTCTGCGGATCGCACTACTGCGCCATGTCGACGCCCGCCGTCTCTACGTTGTCGCGCACGATGGCCGTCTACCTGCGCAGCAATCCGACATCCCGGTGCCGCTGCCGGACGACCCGTTCACGGGCAAGCCTTTCCGCTATGAAGTCAGCCGACCCGCGGTCCACCTCCGCGGCGCTGCGCCGTCGGCCGTGAAACAAGACCCCACGTATCACGTCCACTATGAGGTGACGTTCCGGAGGTGAAGCACGGATAGCGAGTGTTCGGTCAACCTCGTCCGTGCTTAGAGCGGTTTTCTCTCGCGTTGCGCACGCCCGAACCACCCGACATCATTTTATGTTTGGCACCTGCCTGTTTTTGGGAGGGCGAGGCTCCGTCCGAGCCAGCCTTGTTCGGAGGACGAGTCTTCGAGTCCTCTGAACATCGCGTGTGATGACGCGGTTTCCCCGGGCGGCACGCGATGATCCATCGGCTCGAAGACTCGCCGATAGAT
>DAIDJG010000290.1 GCA_027451445.1 Singulisphaera sp. | reverse complement strand
GGGATGTGTCGCGGTGGAGGCGAGTGAGGTCGGGAGGGGTTTCATGCGTACGACCGGAGACGGCAAGGCCAAGCTGGCCTCGGTCATCATACCGTGCTTCAACCAGCTCGAATTCACCCGGCTCTGCATCCCGGCGCTGTTTCGCTACACGCGGAAGCCCTGGGAACTGATCGTCGTCGACAACGGCTCGACTGACGGCACCGCCCCCTACCTGGCCGGCGTTCGGGACGCGGCTCCCGTTCGCGTGGAGGTGATCACGAATCCCGCGAACCGCGGGTTCCCCGCCGCGTGCAACCAAGGGTTGAACGCGGCGCGCGGGGACTACCTCGTGTTGTTGAACAACGACGCCGTGGTCACCCACGACTGGCTCGATCAATTGGTTGCACTCGCCGAATCCGACCCCAAGATCGGCCTCACCGGCCCGATGTCCAACTATGCGAGCCCGCCCCAGCTTGTCGAGCAGGTTCCGTACGCCGACCTCGATGCGATGCACCGGTTCGCCGGCCATTGGCGCGAGGTCCACCGCGGCCAGTGGCTCACGGTCAACAAGCTCTCCGGGTTCTGCGTACTCCTCAAGCGCCGAGTTGTCGACGCCCTCGGTGGATTGGACGAACGGTTCGGCCTCGGCTTCTTCGACGACGACGACCTCGCCCTGCGCGCTCAGGGTGCGGGCTTCACACTGGCCGTGGCACACGACCTCTTCGTCCACCACTTCGGCAGCCGCACGTTTACGGGTGCGCAGATCGACGCCGAGGCGCTCCTCACCGAGAACGAGGCCAAGTTCTCGGCCAAGTGGGGCCTCAAGGAATCCCCAGGCCGGCGGGTTGTCCTGCGCCCCTGGTCCACTCCGAGCGCTCCGCCTTCCGTGCCTGTCGGACAGAAGCCGAAGGTTAGCCTGACGATGATCGTCCGCAACGAGGAGCGAAACCTCACCGCGTGCCTCGCCTCGGCGGAGGGGCTCTTCGACGAGATCGTGATCGTGGACACCGGCTCGACGGACCGAACTGTCGAGATCGCCCGCTCCTTCGGCGCCCGCGTCTTCGACTTCATCTGGGTCGACGACTTCGCCGCCGCCCGCAACGCAGCGCTCGCCCGCGCCACGGGCGATTACGCATTCTGGCTCGACGCCGACGATGTGCTCGAGCCGCCGGAGCGAGTGAAACTCAAAGCCGTCCTCGAAGCGTTGGGACAGAATGGTGAGTCCTCGTACGTGGTTCGCTGTGCCTGCGATCCCGATTCCAACGGCGGCGGCGGGGCGACGGTCGTCGATCACATTCGTCTCTTTCCGGTGCGTGAGGAGATCCGCTGGACGTACCGCGTCCACGAGCAGATCCTCCCAGCCTTGCGGGTTGCGGGTGTTCCGGTGCGCTGGACGGACGTCGTCGTCCGGCACACTGGCTACGCGGACAGAACCCTTCGCCGGCGCAAGCTTCAGCGCGATGAGGCGATCCTTCGGGGCGAGTTGGAGGAACGCCCGGATGACCCGTTCGTGCTCTTCAACCTCGGGTCGATCGCTATCGAGCTTCAGGACTGGAGCGTCGCTCTGACACACTTGCAGCAGAGCCTCGACGGCTCTGCTCCGACGGATTCGATTACGCGTAAGCTCTATGCCCTGATCGCGCGGTGTCATCAGATGTTGGGGGATCCGACCCGGGCGCTCGAGTCTTGCGCGGCCGGCCTGGCGGTGGATCCGGATGACGCTGAGCTGCATTTTCGGGAAGCCGTCGTGCGTCGCAACAACGGCGATCCTGCGGGTGCCGAGCGTTGCTGGCGGCGCATCCTCACGCTGTCGCGCCCCGAGCGTTTCGCCAGCGTCGATCCGGGTATTTACGGCCACTTGACCCGCCGCAACCTGGCGGCCCTCGCCGAAGAGCGCGGTGATCGCGCCGAGGCGCGGCAGTTCTGGAGCGAGGTGCTGGCCGAATGCCCTGGCGATCGCGAGGCCTTGGGCGCGGTCGAGCGGTTGAGCAAGGCACCCACGGACGTCATATCGTGAATTCGGGTCCGCCGCCCGGAGGTCTTCGGATGCTCTCTCGTCTCTTGTTTGCCTCGGTTCATGGCTATATTGACCCCTCCAGCGGGGCCGCTCTGGCCACGCGCGATATCCTCGAACTGCTCGCGGAACGCGGTGTCGACTGCCGGGCGCTGTCCACCGGAGTGCTTGACTTTCAGGACGAAACGCCGCTGGAACCACTCCTGGACTCGCTCGAGCTTCCCTACGAGCGTGTCGGCGCTCTCCTCGGCAACAACCGAGCCGCTGAGGTCATCGACCTTACGCTCAACGGCGTACGGACGACGCTGCTGCCCACCGCCTCCAGCCTCGCAATGCGGGCGCCCGATCGCGACGAAGGCGCGCTCTTCCTGGCCCTGGCCGAGCAGGTCCTTGACCGTTTTCGGCCGGAGGTCTTGCTGACCTACGGCGGACATCCGGCCAACCTTGCGCTCATGGCTCGCGCGCGTCGCCGGCATATCCCCGTGGTCTTCCACCTGCACAACTTCGGTTATCCGGACCGGAGCGCATTTGCCGATGCGTCGACCGTCCTTGTCCCTTCGGAATTCTCGCGACGGTTTCATGCGCGCCGGCTCGGCATCGAGTGCACCGCCCTTCCCTACCCGTTGCGCCCTGAGCGGACCGTCGCCGACAACCCTCAGCCTCAGTACCTGACCTTCGTCAACCCCCAGCCTGCCAAGGGGGTGACCGTTTTCGCGAGAATCGCCTCCGAGCTCGACCGCCTTCGGCCCGACATCCCGCTTCTCGTCGTCGAGGGCCGCGGCAAGGCGGATGGCCTGGCCGATGCGGGACTCGATCTCTCCGGCCTGACGAACCTCAGCCGGATGACCAACACGCCTGACCCCCGCGATTTCTACCGGGTGAGCCGTGTGGTGTTGATGCCCTCGCTCTGGCGCGAGTCGTTCGGACGCGTGGCGGCCGAAGCGCTCGCGAACGGTCTGCCCGTGCTCGCGAGCGATCGCGGGGCGCTCCCCGAAACCCTGGGCGACGCCGGCTTTCTGTTTACGTTGCCGACGCGCTGCATGCCATCGGGGAGCGCCGTCCCCTCGGCGCGCGAGGTGCGACCGTGGCTTGCGACCATCGAACGGCTGTGGGACGACCCCGCGTGGGAAACCGCACATCGGGCACGCGCGCGAGAAGCCGCCGAGCGCTGGCAGCCCGATCGCCTGGCGGACGCGTATCTTCGATTCTTCAAGACCGTTGGAAGTGCCGAGACCCCAATCGTAGAGCGAAAGTTGGAACCTCTTATACGAACCCAAAGTGCGAGCGAGGATATTATATAACCATCATTCTCGCTTTGGGTGAAAGTCATTTCGAGTGAATCCACGTCCTGGACGACCCATGACAGAGCCTACACGGAGGACTTTCCTCCGGCCTGCAATCGTTCGGCCGAACGCGTGAGCAGCCAGGCGGTGGGTGTCAGAACGAGGAGAAATCCGACGAGTGTTAGCGGCGATAACGCGCGGCTCCAGAGCAGAACGTCGAACCCCAGTGCAAACGCCACCTGCGAAAGCGCAATCACAGCCACGCGCGTTGGCGGACCGGCGGCGTAAGCCTTGGTCAGGAACACCTGGCCGACAGTCCCCGTAGCGCCGACGCCGATGAGCATCCACACGGTGGTCGCATCCGTCGATACGGTCACTGCGCTCGATCCGCCGCGAAGGCAGAACCAACCCAGGGCCACGAGACTGGCCACGCCGGCGAAGTGGGTCACCACGGCCCGCGGGTCGACGTCCTTGAGGCGGTGTAACCCCATCATGGCGATGGCGGTGGCTACGGAGCTGAGCAGCGCGACCATTGATGCGAGCCGGTCGGAATCGAGGTGGGGCTGCTGGATCAAAACCACGCCTACGGTACCTGCCAACACGCTCAGGATGTCCCCCGTCGTCGGCGGCTTGCGCAATTGCCACCAGGCGATCATCACAATCCAGAGCGGGTACGTGTTGTTCAATGTCAGGGCGTCGGCGATGGGCAAGCGCGTCAGCGCGAAGAAGTTGCAGACGAGGCTGAAGCTCCCGGCGAGGCTCCGCATCCAGAGTGACGGCGGGTTCCATACGACCAGCGTTACGCCGGAGAAGCGGGCGACGGCGGCCGTGGTCACAAACATGAATAACGTGCGGACCAGGGCCACGACCAGCCAGTCGCAGCGCGTTCCTAGCGCATGCGTCAGAGCGCTCATCACGGCGAACAGGAAGGCCCCACAGAGCATCCAGAGCGCGGGGCGTGTGGCAGGGTCAGTCATCGAGCGGGATCGAGCATCGCGGCCGGTCGGAATCGCCTCCAAGGACGCAGAGGACGCGAGGGCAAGGATACCCGAAGATGAGAAACACAACCAGCGGATCTCGCGGACAACTTGATTCGCTGTTTCCCAAAGACGCAGGACGAATCGTCTTGCGCCAGGTCGTGTGCACCGCTTGTTGCTGCGAGACGCGCTCTCGCATCGTGAGTTACTTATTTATGCTTAATCCTTGACCGGCCACAGAACCTTGCCCAGTGCATAGATGACGAATCCGGCTGCAATGCCTCCGAGTGGAATGCCCAGGTAGCTCGGATCCGGCCCGTTTCCAGGACGGCCGGTGGTGATCGCCAGGATCGCCGCCCCACCGATGGTCCCAGCAGTGCACGCGAGCGCGAACGCCGCGCTCGCACCGAGCACGATGAGCCAGACGATTCCAAGCGACGCCGTGAAAGCCCCGAGCCTTTCGGGCCAAAGCATGGGCCGGCCGTAACCCTTCATCCTCGCCGTCCACACAAAGGTGCGCAGGAGCGCCGGCACCGAGATGATCATCAGGAAGATCCCGAGCGGAGGAACCTCGCGCGTGACGACCAGGCAGGCCGCGACGAGCGCGATGACGACCATGATCGAGCGCAGGTCGAGCCTGCGCGGGAAGTTTTCGGCTGGCCCGATGTAGAAGGCGAGGCTCCTCCCGCAGGCCTGGCAACGGTCCAGCGCCTTCGGATTGCGCGCCTGGCAATGAGGACAGTCCACCTCGTTCGGAATCGCGATTCGTGCCATGGCCCGCTCCTCGGTCGCGTGGGGCTTTCGAGGGAGAGGAAACGGCGATCTTCGTCAACGCTCGCTGTTGCGGTCGTACGGAATGATGTTCTGCCACTCATCGGCGTCCGAACGCGCCACGACCGCCACCACGGGCTCGGTGTCGCTCATGTTGAAGACCTCGTGCGGCACGCCGGGCTCGATGTAGACGAAGTCGCCGGCTTCGTTTTCGACCACCTTCTTGAGCCCCGGCCCGTATTCGTGGCGCACCCGGCCTTGCAGAATGTAGAGCATCAGCTCGAAATCGACGTGGATGTGCGCGTACGCCACGCCCCCCGGCGGGATCGTCGCCACGTTCATCGAGAGCTTCGTCGAGCCGACGTTCTTCGCACTCATTCCCGCCTTGTACTGGATGCCGTTCCACCCTCGGCAGTTGGCGCTCCCCCGGATGACGTGAATGCCATCTCCCTTTTCGACGTACTTCGTCAGGTCCTCGTCGGCTGGCTGCATGGATACGGTTCTCCGTTAGGCAGGTAGGGCGGTTTTCGTCTGGCTTACTCGCGTCAGTATAATCCTTCCGCCAGCAGCGATTCACGCAAGGTCACGGCATCGTCGCAATTAATTCGGAGGAGCCGGACCGTGGTTCTACCGATCGCCGTCCTGCCCCTCAGCCATGGACCATCCCAACGAAAATGCCAATCCCAAACGTGGCGGCGCGGACTGAAAAGTTGAGTCAACTTTTTAGTTTTCGGATCGAGCTCTGCTATGTATGATCCCTTGAAGATATTACAATAAAAACATGCAAGACATATATTGTTTGCGACCGTCAAACCATCGTGCTTGAGCGAGATGATGTGATCGATTTCGAATGGTACGGACGTTACGGATTGAGGGAGGCGGCAGTATTCGCACCTCTCGGCCGCTCGCTGGCGGACTAGCCGGACCAAGTTCGCATCCATGCTTTATGCTGTGGGGTTATGGCTCATGATCGAGCGCCGAGCCTTTGAATGGATCAAATCAAGCAGGAAGCTAACCTGACGGTAGTTATCTAGCTCGGTTTCCTCGCTCGCAGTCAGACTGTCTTCTTGATTCCTGACGGCCAGTTGATGCATCCGGTCCAAATCGCTGGGGTCGAAGCGGATGCGAAGCAAGCTTTCGGCCGCCTCTCTGGTGAAGTTCGGATCTTCCGGGCGGATTAACCGCGAAAGGATCGCCGCCGCACTGGTTGACGGTGTGCTGGTTTCTGTAGCCATAAATCAAACTCGCGATGGTGGTTATGGCGTGACACACAACCGATCATAGCGGATCAGACCATTTTTCGCAATTGCCGCCGGCTTCGCGCCGACCAGCGGGTGCCGGCAGTTTGCTGCGGATTGGAGACCGCTCAACGGCCCCGTGCAGATCGCGCCGCCGTTTTTCGGCCGCCGAAGTTCGCTTGCCGCGTTACAATACTATGTATGATCTACGACATCACACCACCGATCACCGACGCGCTGGAAGTCTGGCCGGGCGACACGCCGCCGTCGCGCGAAGTGTTGCTCGACATGAAGCGCGGGGCGAACATTACGCTTTCGACGCTCCACGCCACGGTTCACCTCGGGGCACATGCCGACGGCCCAAGTCATTACGGCAAAGACGCACCCGGCATCGAAACGCGGGCCCTGGAGAATTACCTGGGGCCTTGCCAGGTGATGCACGTCGCCGTGGGACCGAAGGGGCGGATCACGCCCGAGACCCTTACGGCGGCCGTACGAGCCGAGCGGATCCTGTTCCGGACTGGGACGTTTCCCGACCCTTACCATTTCCGGCAGGACTTCGCGGCCCTGACCCCGGAGCTGATCGGTTATTTGCGTTCTCATGGGGTGAGACTCGTCGGGATTGATACGCCGAGCGTTGACCTGTTCGAAGCGGAAGATCTGCCTGCGCACCACGCCTGCCTTCAGCACGACATGGCGATTCTCGAGGGTGTGGTGCTGGACGCTGTTCCCGAGGGGATCTACGAACTGATTGCGCTGCCCTTGAGGCTTGTTGGATTTGACGCGAGCCCTGTGCGGGCGATTCTCCGAACGCTTCCCAATGCGGAGGCGGGTTCGTGACGGCTCAAGACGCCGCTGATCCGTTGCTCGCCCACCGCGATCGGTTTCCGATCCTGGCCCGGTGCAACTACTTGATCAGCAACTCGCTGGGCGCTGTACCCGCCGAGGTGGCCGAGAGCCTGCGTGCGTATTACGAGACCTGGGCCACGCGCGGCGTGCGAGCCTGGGAGGAGACCTGGTGGATGCTCGTCTCCGAATTGGGGGACCTCGTGGCCCCTTTGATCGGTGCGAGACCGGGGTCGGTCGTCTTTCAGCCGAACGTCACGCTCGCGCACGCCGTGATCTTCAGCGCGTTCTCCTTCCAGGGGAAGCGGCGGAAGGTCGTCACCGATGCGATGCACTTCCCCTCGCTGCTCTACTTGCTCCGCGAGCTCGAAGCCTCGGGCGCCGAGGTCGTCGTCGTACCGAGCGACGATGGCGTTACGGTGGACACCAATCGCCTGATCGCGGCGATCGACGATCGAACGGCATTCGTGAATGTGTCGCATGTGCTTTTCAAAAGTTCGTATATTCACGATGTTGCCCCCATCGTGGCGAAGGCCAGGGAAGTGGGGGCGTACTCGATCGTGGATGGATACCAGTCCGTCGGCGCGTTGCCGGTCGATGTCGAGGCGCTCGGGGTGGACGTCTACATCGGCGGCTGTTTGAAATGGCTTTGCGGCGGGCCGGGTGCGGCGTTCTGCTGGGTCCGGCCCGAGATTGTCTCATGGTTGACTCCTCGGTTGACCGGCTGGATGAGTCACGCCCATCCTTTCGACTTCGCCCCCGATCACGATCGTCGCGGCGACGCCTGGCGTTTTCTCCACGGGACACCCAACATCTCGGCCTTCTACGCGGCTCGCCCCGGCCTCGAGATCGTGAACCGGATTGGTATCGAGGCGATCCGAGAGAAGTCGCTCCGCCAAACCGCACACCTGCTGACCCTGGCCGATCGGCGGGGATATCCCTGCACGACGCCCCGAGCGCCGGAACGCCGAGGGGGAACGGTGGCCCTTGACGTTGCGAACGGGTACGAGGTCTCCCGCTGTTTGAAAGCCCTCGATATCCTCTGCGATTATCGCCCAGGAGCAGGCATTCGCCTCTCACCTCACTTCTATACGCGCGACGACGAACTCGACGCGGCCCTCGCCGCGCTCGACGAGATCTTCGCGGGCAGCGCCTGGCGCGCGTTCACAGGCCGGCGCTCGACGGTCACGTGATGCGCTTGGCTGTTTCTGAGAGTCAGTCCCGGAAGTGGAGCGTAGCCGGAAAACGGAGACAGGCACCTCGAAGACTCGGAGCCAGTCCCCGTTTTCCGGCGGAGCAGGCAGCGTGAAAATGGGGACAGGCACCGTCCGAAGACGTCCGGAGCCAGTCCCCATTTCCACGCTGCCTGCACGATTGGGACAGACTCTGAGTGTCCGCTCGCGGGATCCCGCGGGCAAGGGCCGCGCCCTCTCGTCACAATGGCCGCGCACGGCCGTCAGAATTGATAGAAGCCCTCAGTGTGACGGGACTTCTTGGTGAAGGCCGACCACGGGAAATGCCGACTCTGGAAGACGAGGTCGAACCCTTCTGCTCAGGCCATCGAAGGAATGGAAGAGCAAGCTGTTGCAGAAAACAGCTCCCCCTTCGCTCATGGCTCTGCTCGAGGCTTGATTCCCCGGGCCATCGTCCCCTTGACAGCACGAAGAGGCGGGCATGGACATCTTCTTTGACCTTCGTGAACCAGTCAGCGCCTGGACACACGGTTCCTGGCTCCTCTTGACGCTCCCCGGCGCCTATCTCCTGTGGCTGCGAGGCCAGGGTGACCGTCGCAAACAGCTCAGTCTCGTGATCTTTGCTCTGAGCCTCGCGTTCTGCTTCGCGGCCAGCGCGTTTTATCACGGCAGACGCGGGCCGAGCTGGGAACTCGACGCGCTGGATCGGATCGACCATATCGGCATCTATGTCCTCATCGCGGGCACATACACTCCTGTTGCTGCCGTTCTCCTACACGGGCGGCTCAAGGGCGCAATCCTGGGCCTGGCGTGGGCAATCGCGCTCCTGGGAGGGATCGAGAGTTGGTTCTGCGGCGTGCTATCACCGACGACTTCGACGTGTATCTATCTCGCGATGGGTTGGGGTGCGCTCTTCTGTTACTTCGAGATGGCACGAACGCTCTCCCACCGCACGCTTTGGCCGCTCTTGCTGGGCGGCATCCTGTACAGCGTCGGGGCGGTGTTCCACATCCTGCGCTGGCCGGTTCTCTGGCCGGGCGTGTTCCAGGCGCACGAGCTATTCCACGTGTTTGTGATGGCGGGAAGCCTGGCCCATTTCTGGTTCGTACTCCGCGTCGTTGCCCCTTACGCTGAGGCGACGCGCATGCCCGCGTCGGTGCCGGTGATGTCGAAAGTCCGGCCCTCGTTGCTTGCGAAGAACACCGGCGAAACAACGCGCACCAACCGCCGCTAAAGCCGTTTGCGATCGCGTTACGCATCTCACGGCGAGGGATCTTCAACATGACCCCGAAGCGAGGGCGAGGGCATTATATGATGACCCTTGGCTTCCGTTTCGGGTTGGTGTTCGCACATGGCGCTTGAGGCACGGGTCGGCAACAACTTCCCGATGCCGGCTCGACTCGGCGAGACCGCCATCTGCCAAGATCCCGGTCTCGTGCTTTGCCCCGGATGGGGCATTTGATAGTAGCCCAGCGTTTTAACGCTGGGATTCGTGACACCCTTGAATTCTCATAAGTCCCGGAGGGACGGTACGGACTCAAGCCGCCCCGCTGGGGCGAAATAAAAAGAGAAAGGCATCCGATAAACCCAGCGTTAAAACGCTGGGCTATTCTCAAAGGTCCCTACGGGACAAAGATAAAAGCGGCGCACTTCTCGGATCGCGAACGGCATCGGAATTCGGCTTGCCTCACGGCTGGTCCTGGTGCTCACGGCGTGCGGCGTTGCGTGGTGCGCGCCGTGTGAAGCGACTGGCGGCAAGGGCCGGACGAGGATTGTCCGGCCCTTGCGGCAGGGTGGGGGGTCAGAGTGAGTTCAGGAAGGCGATGAGCTGAGCTTTCTGCGTCGGGTTCAGACGCGAGTACAGGGTCTGCGACGCCTGGCCCTGGCCGGCGTGGGCCATGATGGCCTCGTCGAGGTTGGTGGCGCGTCCGTCGTGCAGGTAATTCGGCTCAAACCGCAAGCCCCACAGCGGCGCGGTCCGCATCTGGGTGGGACCGACCTGGTTCACGACGATGCCGTCGCCCAGGGAGCCCATGTCGTGCAGCAGGAAGTCCGAATACGGCGAGAACGTCACGCCGCTGAGTGCCGCGACGGGATTGGGGCCGGTCTGCAACGTCGGCAGGTGGCAGTTCGTGCAGCCGATCTGATTGAAGAGCGCAGAACCTGCCTGAACGCTGGCGTTCATGGGGCCGCGCGGCGGCGGCTGGGTCAGGCTCATGAAGTTGAAGAACTGCTGCACGGTCGCGTTCGTGAGATCATTGGGGTTGGTCGTCGCGGGGTTCGCCGCCAACAATGAGCAGTTCCCCTGCGGGCAGTTCTCGTTCGGGAACAGTGGCGTCGTGACGCCCATTTCGTTCACGTACGCGTCGCCCGCGAAGTCGAACAGCGTCGGCTCCTGGGCTTTCCAGCCGAATTTCCCCACGCGACTCTGTCCGGTCGAGGCGTCGACAACGATACTCGCAACACCGGCGGTCTGCGGGCTGTTCGCGTGTTGGTGCTGCGCGATCTGAAGGTAGACGGCGTCGGGAACGGCGTCGACCAACCCCAGACCAAACGTCGGAATCGTCCGGTGTTTGGCGACGATCGTCGCCTGCGGCGGGACGACTTCGCCCACGAAGTTGACGCCGTTGAAGAAGCCGATCCCACGATCCTGAACCTGGGGACCGCCGAATGCAATCATCTGGTCGTAAACACCGTTGACGATTCGTCCGAAGTGCGTGACGAGCCGGGTCCCCGCACCGCCCACAGCGCCCGCGTTATGGCACTTCGCACACGCACCCTCCGTGAACACGGGTCCGAGTCCATCCGGTGGAGTCTCCGGCGCCAGGAACGCCTGCTGCCCTACCCGCCATGCCATCAATTCGTTCTGCGGTAACCCCGGGAACGGTGCACCTAACCCCGGAACCGCCGGCGGCGGTGGCGGTGGGGGAGGCGGTGGCGGTGGAGGCGGCGGTGGAGGAGGCGGTGGTGTTTTCTTGGGCGTTGACGACTTGGACTTGGTTTTCGACGGAGCGGGAACGGCTTCCCGCACCATCGTCGACGCCAGCAACACGCTGAACGTCACCAAAACTGTGCAGACCATCGAACTCAACCGTTGCACTGGCTTCCCCCTTTCGACGTGACTCACACACCGACAGCTCCGAGCACCGAGAGGAACACCCCCTGGCGATGATCTCGAAGAACTGCCTCATGAACCATGATTTGTTAAATAACGCGAATGTTGAAATGAAGATCCGATTTGTGTTGGGAGGCCGAATGGACGGCCGTCGAGGTACGCACCGCGATCGGGCGGACCACATTCACGCGCGGTCCGACATCGGCATCCCGGGTTGCGATCAGAATCGTGAGTAACGGGGGGGACTCGTTCTCACTCGGCGATCGTGCTGACAGGCTCCGTCATGTTCTATCCCTCGTCGTTGTGCGGACCGCGAGGGGGTGGACCGTTGGGATGCGGGGGCCGGCCCCCCTGGCCTCGCCGAGGCGGTGGTCCTGGGGGACCGCCGAAGCCGGGACCGGGGCGCGGCGGCCGCAGTTCATCGTGGGACAGCATGCCGTCGTGGTTGTGATCGAGAGTCTTGAGCGATTGTGAAGCGGCTCGGATCTCCTCGGCCGAGAGTTTGCCATCGTGATCCTTGTCGAGGGCACGGAGGAGCGGACTGGGCGGCGGAGGCCCAACGGGTCGCGGTCCTTCCCGATCGTCAGGCCTGCGCGGAGGGGGGCCCTGATCGCGGGGTCCCCTGCCCTGTCCTCTCCGCTCGTTCCGGCCATCGGGAGGCGGCGGATCGTGCGGGGGGGGACCGTCAGGGCGTGGCCGGAACTCCTCGTCCCGGTCCGGCGGCGGCGGTTCATGCGCCGGAGGACCCTCAAAACGGGGATGACGGCCTTCGGGATCTCGATGAGGCCGCCCGGGAGGACCGTGGGGGCCAGGAGGCGGAGGCGGCGGCCGGAGCTCGTCGCGGGTTAGTGTGCCATCGTGGTCCTTGTCGAGCGTCGCGAGTGCCTCGGAGGCCCGCTTGATCTCATCGGCCGAGAGAGCGCCGTCGGCGTCGGTGTCGAGGGCGATCAGCAGGGGATGAGGCGGAGGCGGCGGTGGTGGCGGTGGCGGATCACCCGGCAGATCCTCGTCGCCGCTGGCGCCGTATGCGTAACGCTCGTAGCCCTGCTCGCCGGGCGGGGCGGTGAACGCCGAGGCATTGAGCCAGGCCAGCGCCAGGCCGAATACGAGCAGTCCCCCGGTAAGTCGAAGGCAGTGCCTACGTGAGAAGGACACACGCTTCATGTCAGTCCTCGGTTTTCGAGAGAGGCTTACAGCGCCAGGACACCGGGTTTGCGGCTCGTCGCAACCTCGACCGGGTCATCTCTGCTGGGAGAAACGCGGCGGATGGGCTTCTGTCGACCGAGTTTGCAAAAAAATGCCTGGCGCCTAAGAGCTCGCGCGCCCCAACGAGCGGCATGGGTGGCCGGGGCGAAGGGGAGCGCAGCTCCATGTGCCCCGGTGGGCCGCGACGCTTCCGGGGCACGTCGGCCTTCCGGCCTCCTCTGCCCCGGCCACCCCAGGTCTCCCACATTCACGCACAATCTGTGGGGCGCCAGGAAAAAATGTGAGGTGAGTCAGTTCGCGTGCGTCGTGCATATCGTTCCGACGCGACAACGGCGGGGTCGGTGCGACAGTCCAGCGATTATCGTGGCGGGATTCCGAGGTCGTTTCTTGGTTCAAATGCGGACTTTCTTGGAGGCGGCGGCCCGGGATGCCGGCGGCCTTTCTTGGGGATGGGATCGCCGGGTTGCCAGTTGGGCGGAAGCATCTCGCGGGTGAGGCCTGGGGGGAGGTCGCCGGGTCGCCAGTCGGGCGGGAGCATCTCGCCCGAGACGCCCGCAGGCGAATCGTCGAGTCCACGCACGGGCGGACGAGCGTGGGGAGGGGCCATCCACCAGAGGCGAAAGTAGTAGGCGAATAGGAGTCCCAGGACCATCGAGCTGCCCATGAGTCCGGCCACCACCGGATTACGCCGTCCCCACCGCACGACGCGCTCGGCAACCGACGTACGACGTGCCTTGATGGGACGTCCCTCGACGAAGCGCTGAAGATCGTCGGCGAGAGCCGCGGCCGTCGCATAGCGCGCTGAGGGTTCGCGCGCGATGGCTTTCAGGATGATCGTCTCGATATCGCGCGGAAGCGCTGAGTTCAGACGGCGGGGTGGCACGACCTGATGGGCCTCGATCTGGTGCAAAAGCCGGACTCGGTCCAGCTCCAGAAACACCGGCTGCCCCAGGAGAAGCTCGTACAGGGTCAGTCCGAGGCTGTAAATGTCGCTGCGCGCGTCCGCCCTGTCGCGCAGGCATTCCGGCGCGAGGTAGCGGAGCGTGCCTGACAGTTCACCACTCGCCGTGAGGGTCAGGTCGTCCGCGAGTTTCGCCAGACCGAAATCCGCGAGCCAGATTTGGCCGGCCGAATCGAGCAGCAGGTTTGCCGGCTTGATGTCCCTGTGCAAGACGTTCTGGCTGTGCGCGTAGGCGAGTGCGTCGGCCGCCTGGAAACCCAGACGCGCAACCCATTTCGCGCGGGCCGCCACGTCCTTGGGGATGATCTTCCCCGGATTGGCCAGCAGTTGGTCGAGCCCCGCTCCATCGATATACGCCATCACGTAATACGGAAGACCATCCTGCTCGCCAATAGCGTGAATGGGCACGATGTGGGGGTGCTGTAGCTTTGCGACCACCTTCGCTTCGCGGTAGAATCGCTTGCGGCCCTTGATATCACTGTGCGCGTGTCGAGGCATAATCTTGACCGCGACGCGTCGACCGAGCGGTTCCTGGGTCGCTTCATAGACGATCCCCATCCCCCCGCGACCGATCTCGCGCACCACGCGGTTCTCGCCCAGACGCTCGACCAGCGGCCCGGACAGAGCTGCCATTTCGCCGGATTCCGTCGTGGATCCCGGGTGCAGCCCCGCTCGTTTGCCCCGCTCGAGGAAAGCGACCGTCGGCAGCAGTTTGCGAATCTCATCGGCCAGGTCGGGCCGCCGCGCCACATACTCCTCAACCGAAGGTTCCTCGCCGTTCCGGCAACGGCTCGCGAACTCGTCGGCCAGGACGTCGAGAGGGTCGCGCTCGGTGATTTCCTCGCGATGGGACATATGGCGGTCCGTTGAGGTTTGGGGCGGAGGTACGCTCGATGGCCGATGGCAAAGGTCAGATGTCAAATGATGAATGGCAACTCGGAATCGAGAGGCCGGCCGTGTGGTAGGGTCGTTTCATCTGCCATCCACCATCTGCCATCCACCATCCGCCATTTTGCATCAACCATTCCCCACGACCCCGCTGACGGCCTCCGATTCCAGCGACTCACGCCGGACCATCGAGGAGCCCGGGGAACTGTTCCAGGATCGCCCTCAGCCGTGACAGGGCTCGGACGTAGCGTTTGCTGGCCGTTCCTTTGGGAATCCCGAGGAACCTGGCGACCTCGTCGTTGCTGAGCTCGTCAAAGTGCCTCAGGGTGAGTACATCGCGATCGAGCGGGTCCATGGCCTCAATGGCTTGCACGAGGAGTCCGTGCACCTCGTGGCGAATGGCGGCCTGGCTGGGCGAGGTGAGGTCGCCGGCAAGCCGCGCGGCGAGGTTGGCGGCGCTTGCGGAGGGTGCAGCGCGGTCGAGCCGGACCTCCTTCCCGGCGTCTCGGGCCTCGGCGCCGATGTGGCGGCGGTGAACGTCGATCAGTCGCTGATCGGCCAGCAGGCGGACCCAGACCGAAAACGGCATGTCAGGCCGCTCTCGGAAGTGGTCGAGCCGCTGCTCGGCCGCAATGTACACCTCCTGCACCACGTCCGAGGGCGAGAGCCGGCCCCGCATTTTGGGGTCGAGCCGAACCTCCACCCAGCGCCTGAGCGCGACCTGATGGTCGGCGAACAGCGTCGCCAGGGCCGTTCGATCCCCCTCGCGCACGCGCAGTTCGCACGACTGGTATTCCGGTTCCGGGAGCGCCATCCGGTTCCCTACAGGGTTGGACATCGGT
>DAIDJG010000289.1 GCA_027451445.1 Singulisphaera sp. | reverse complement strand
GTCGCTCTGGATCAGAGCCACCGCGCTGAGCAGACCTTTATCGAAATCCTTGGCGCGAAACTCCTTCTCGAACGCCTGCCCAATCGCGTCGAGTTTGTCCTTCGGGAACGCCCCCCGCGCTGAGTTGCTTGGCTGGACGTCGAGCTTGTGGTCGCCCTTCGAGATCACGATGGATAGACCATGTACGTTCAAGCTCTTCCCATTGGCCAGCGCCCGCTCCTTGGCGGTCTGCCCGTCGAGCGAACTCACCGTCTCGATCACGACTTGCCACTTGCTCGCTTGCCGGACGGACTTGAGCGTCGCGTTGGCTTTCTCGACGGCATCGGAGGAGAACATTTTCGCTTCGTCGTGGATGCCGACGATTCGGGCATCGTCCTCGACGGCCGCGACCGTAGCGAGCAAGCCCTTGTCGAACTGACTCGCCTTGAAATCGTCCCGCAGCTTGGCGACGAGGGTTTTCACGCGTTCCTTGGTGAACACCTTCTCGGCGACGTGGCTGGGTTCGGCGGCGAGTTTGTGATCGCGCTTCGAAATCAGGACAACGAGTCCGTGAACGTTCATGGACTTGCCATACTCTCGGGCGCGCGCGTCGACGTCGTCGCCGTTGAGCGAATCAATCGTCTCGATCAGGACTTGCCAGCCGCTGTCGCGGTCGAGGGCCTTGAGCCGATCGTCGGCTTTACGCACGGCGTCGGCCGAGAACATCTTGGCTTCGTCGCGCACTCCGAATCCTCGGGATTGTGCCAGGCCAGGAACGGCCCAACCCAGCACGAGGACCGTGAGAATCATCGGGCACGTTCGCTTCATGGTCGGGTCTCCAGACATCCTGAAACGGGCGTGTCCTTGCCCAAAAGGGGGGACCACGGGCTATCGAGCCCGCAGGTTGCCGATTATCTTAGCCTCGACCTCAGTCGGACCGGGAGGTGCAAGCCATTCGGGTTGACCTCTCCCCAACGTGTTCGCTGGAAGTGCCTCAACTATTGTACCGGTCCGCACGATCTTTGTCTCATTTTCGAAATCGACCCATCATGCACGCTCGTAGTCTGTTATGTCTAGCCGCCCTGTGCGCGAGTGCTCCCCTTGATGCGCTGGCGCGGCCGTTTGCGATCACCGTCGTCGACGAGCAGACAGGACGCGGCGTCCCTCTGGTCGAGCTCGAGACGACCAACAACATCCGCCTGGTGACGGACAGCCAGGGGGTGGTGGCGTTCGAGGAACCGGGGCTCATGGGACAGTCGGTGTTTTTCACCGTTCGGAGCCACGGCTACGAACACGCCAAGGATGGTTTCGGCTTTGCGGGCAAGGCGCTTCAGGTCACGGAAGGGGGTCAGGCGCAGTTGAAGGTGAAGCGTCTGAACGTTGCCGAGCGGCTGTACCGGGTCACCGGCGCGGGGCTGTACCGCGACAGCGTGCTCACTGGGAAGTCAGTCCCGATCCGCGACCCGCTGCTGAACGCGAAGGTGTTCGGTTCGGACAGCGTCGTGAACGCGATTTATCACGGCAAGCTGCGCTGGTTCTGGGGCGACACCAACCGGCCGGCTTACCCGCTGGGCAGTTTCCAGGTCACCGGCGCCGTGTCGGAGCTCCCTGGCAAGGGCGGGCTCGATCCCGACATCGGTGTCGACCTGACGTATTTCGCGGACGACAAGGGATTCGCTCGGGGCATGGCCCCGGTGCCGGGTGAGGGCCCCACGTGGATCTTCGGCCTGGTCGTACTGCGCGACAGCGATAACCACGAGCACATGTATTCCCATTACGTGAAAGTGCGCGGATTTCTGAATGTCTACGAGCACGGGATGGTCGAGTACGACGACGCGCACGACCGGTTCGAGAAACGAGTCCAGTTCCCTCTCGACGCCCCGATCCGGCCGGGGGGGCAGACGTTCGTGCATCGGGACGGGAGTGAGGAGTACGTCTACTTTTGCCTGCCGTACCCGTTGCTGCGAGTTCGCGCGACTGCCCAGGCACTCCTGGACCTTTCTCAGTACGAGGCGTTCACGTGTCTCGCGGACGGGAGCCGCCTCGACGAGGCGAAGGTCGAACGCGATGCCAACGGATTGCCGCGCTACGCGTGGAAACGGAACACGCCGATGGTCGGGCCGGCCGAGCAGGCCAAGCTCGTCAAACGAGGGCTGCTGAAGCCGGACGAGGTTCTGCTACCGCTGCGCGACGTGACAACGGGAAAGGTGGTGCAGGCGCACACGGGATCGGTCTACTGGAACGCGTATCGGAAGCGCTGGATCATGATCACCGTCGAGATGGGGGGCAGCTCCTCCGTCCTCGGCGAAGTGTGGTTCGCTGAGGCGCCCACTGCCCTGGGTCCGTGGGTCTACGCGCGGAAGATCGCCACCCATGACAAATACAGCTTCTATAACCCCAAGCAGCACACCTACTTCGACAAGGACGGCGGCCGCACAATCTTCTTCGAGGGAACGTACACACAAATGTTCTCGGGAAACTCTAATGCGACTCCACGCTACGAGTATAATCAGGTCATGTACAAGTTAAATCTTGACGACGGGCGATTAAACCTTCCTGTTCCGATCTACGCGACGAATGAGCCGGACCCAAGGTTTGTCACAGAGGCCGTCGGCAATGAAGGACGCAACTTTGGGACGATCGGCTTCTTCGCTTGGGAGAGGCCCGCTGAAGGCAGCGTGCCGATCTACGCGCAGACGACGGGGCAGGGGGGGCTCCGAGTAGGCAAGGCGGGTGAAACGCCGTCGGGGAAGCCTCTGTTTTATGCGGCACCGGTCGGCGCGAAGGATTCCCCTACGGCGACCGAGCCCTTGTACGAATGGCGGAACCCTGCGCAAAAGCGGTCCCTCTACGCCACCGAATCAGCCCAACTCCAGCCCGGATACGAACGGGTTGAGCCGGCTTTATGCCGTGTGTGGCCTAACCCATCACGGGTCTCGTCTGCACCCCCGCGGTAGTGCTCCGGTTACCGCGTCAACGCCCTTGCCGGTGCACCAATCGCTCGATCAACTCGGCGTACGCGCTCGCCTGTTGAGAGAACGTAAACTCGTTGAGGACGCGTTCACGGGCACGCTGGGCGAAAATCTGTCCGGCCTCGCCGTCGAGCGCCTCAAGCAGCCCGCGCGCGAGCGCTGGCGGATCGCCGGGCGGGACGAGCAGACCAGTCACGCGATCCTCGATCACCTCGGGCGTGCCGCCGACCGCCGTCGCGACAACGGGTACCGCGGAAACGCACGCTTCCAGCGCGACGACCGGTAAACCCTCCGTGAACGAAGGGAGCGCGAGCACGTCGAAGTGGGGCAGAAAGCGGCCAACGTCGGTTCGAAAGCCGAAAAAAACGACCTGCCGCTCCAGGCCGAGTTCCGTCACCCGCTTTGTGAGCGCAGCGCGTTCCGGTCCGTCCCCAAAGAGCGCGAACCCAACGTCGGGCCGACTCTTGAGCACGTGGGGGACTGCCTCGATCAGAACGTTGAACCCTTTCTCCGGGCTCAACCGCCCCGCGGCACCGACGATTTTCGCGGGGCGATCGACGAATCCCCCTTGAAGCTCGGTCAAGGCGGCAGAGTCGACTTCCGCGAACTGCTCCGGCCGGATCGCGTTGCGAATGACCGACACCTTCGAGGACGATACACCCGACGCGAGGACCTTGTCCGCCTGGGCAGCGGAGACACAGACCACCTGGTCCATACGCCGGAGCGCGATCCGGTCCAACGTCTCGTAGATGCGCACTTTCCACGTCGCCGCCGTCCAGCCGTGCGAAACGGACACCACGGGAATCCCGACTCGCCGCGCAGCACGCCCGCCGACGAGATCCGCTTTATAACCCGCGCAGCAGAGCACGTCGATCGCGTGCCGCTTCACCTGGCTGGCGACGTCGCACACCATCGCTCGAAAGTGAGGCGTATTGGCCCCCAGCTCGATCCCCTCGAAGCCAGCCGCGCGAATCTGTTCGAGAAACGCGCTGTGGCGTCCCCCTTCGCGAAACAGGAGGAACTTGGTCTCAAACGGCGCGGGCAGGTGCTGGGCCAGCCCGAGCATCTGCTTCTCCGGCCCGCCGAAGAACGGGGATGACGTGAGATGAGCCACGATCATCGCGCGTCCTCGCAGTAGAGCCGCTCGTAAGCTGCAACCATCTTGCGCACGTCGAAGTGCTCTTCCACGCGGCGGCGCCCGGCAAGCCCCATGCGACGGCTTTCGTCGGCATCGCCGAAGAGATGGAGCAGCGCCTGTGCAAGTGATTCCGGCTCCGAGGGAGGCACAAGCACCCCAGTCTCACCGTCGACCACCACTTCGGTGTTCCCGCCCACGCGAGTCGCGACCACCGGCAGCCCACGCGCCATGGCCTCGAGCAACGTGAGCGAGACGCCTTCCGAGATCGACGAGAGCACGAACAACCGCGCATCACCGAGCAGACCGGCGACATCGTGGACCTCGCCTTTGAACTCGACCTGGTCGGTGAGAGAGAGCTCTCTCGCGAGTGATTCCAGGTCGTGCCGGCACGGTCCGTCTCCCGCAATCACGAGCCGGGCGGAAGGGATTTCTCGGACGACGAGGCTCCACGCGCGAAGCAGCGTCGCGATGTCCTTCTCCGGGCTCAGCCGAGCGACGATCGCTGCCGGACCGTGGGGATTGGGCTCGCCAGCGGCGAACCGTTCGAGGTCGATGCCATTCCAGATCGTGCACAGTTTCGACGGGGCGATTCCCTGGCGCGCGCTGAGCTGCGTGGCGTCTTCCGAAACGCAGACGATCCGGTCCGTGAGTCGAGAAACGAGTCCCACCAGGGCGATCTCTCGACCTGAGGTCCCGAAGCTTCGTCCGTGCCGGCTGTGGATCAGCCGCGGGACACCCGCAACGCGCGCGGCGAGGCCACCGTAAACCAGCGGCCGGTTATCATGGGTGTGGACGACATCGAATCGGCGCGCGCGGAGAAGGCGGACGAGTTTCACAACGAGCCCGGGGCGAAGTCCCTGGGCCTCCTCCAGCGCCGACACCGGCCAGCCGCAGGCCTCGACATCGCCCGCGAGCCGTCCTCGGCCGCCGAGCGAAATGAATTCCAGCGCGAACCGGTCGCGGTCCACGTGCCTTGCGAACTCGACGAGCAGTTTCTCCAAGCCTCCCACGTCGAGCCCAAAAGTGACGTGAGCCACGCAAACCTTCGAGGCCGCTGATCCCATCACGACGCCCCCGTCGGCGCCGAGGCGTTAGGAAGATGAAAGTCGATCACCAACGGCAAATGGTCCGATGCCCGGCGGCTCAGATGGGTGTGCACAACATGGACACCCTTCACCTCGATCGCCCCCCTCGCAAACGCCTTGTCGAGTGACACCATGGCGTAGTACGCAGGGAACGTGCGGAAATGCTCGCGAGGGGCCGTGACGTGGTGGAACCCGTGCCGGGCGAACGGCCCGTGGGCCAGTGTGTTCCGCCAGTCGTTGGAGTCGCCAATGATCATCGTCGGCAATTGATGCACCCACTCCTGGAAATGGCTGTGGTTCAACAGGTGGCGGACCTGCCGGTGCCGCTCGCGCTCGCCCAGGCCGAGGTGCCAGTTGACCAGGTGGAGTGGACCTTCGGGCGTCTCAACCACAGCCAAGGACGCCCCGCGCGGCCAGTGCCACTTGAGCTTGAGCGAGACCTTGCGCGAGTCTCGCAGCGGCCACCGCGACAGGAGAAGGTTTCCATAACACCCCTGGCCAAACTTGACATTGGGTTGAAACAACTTGCCGGCCGAGCGAAACGCGGCTGCCAACGCTTTCGGCTGATCGTCGTACCCAGACCGTTTGAGTTTGCGATCAACCTCCTGAAGGCAAATGAGGTCCGGGGCCGCGTCCTCAATGACGCGTATGATCCGATCGAGCCGATAGCGGTGGTCGCGTCCACCGATCCCTCTGTGAATGTTGTAGGTCAGAACTCGCATCGAAGCGCGGTCCTCGTACACGATCGACAGTCCGGGCAGCGTTCTACCGGGCCCCAACACTGACCTGCGGCGTTACGTCGCCGCAGACCGCGGTCCCACACGGTGAGAACGCGGTAGGTACCTTGCCCCGTCGCGTTTTCCGGAGCCCTACCAGAATCATCGTATGCAGCACGGTGCGATACGCGAACCAGTAACCTATCAGGTTCGGACCCGGAAGTGGACCGAGCAGAACCGTAAACGGCGCGATCACGGCGTTGAACCCCAGCCACCACGCATGGCGCTTCTGTCGCGCGGCCAAATATTGCCTCCAAACGCGCTGAGCGTCGTCCTCGGATAGCGGCGGGGAAAAGACGATCTCCACGCCCGAAGTCGTCCGCAGGCGCGTCAGCGCGGACTCATCGGGAAACGTGTTCCTATGCAGCCAGTGCCACAGCTCGCGCAACTTCCGGATGAACCAGCTCTCCGAAGTATTCCACTTCTCCTTAAGGTGTAAGAATTTACGCTCGATAAACCGGCGAACCGGCCCGTGCGCCTTGCCTGATTCCTCGTGATCCTCCTCGTCAGATTCCAGAAAATCAACGAGAATATCACCATCGTGCGCGTGGAGTAAGATTCGCACGCTCGCCTCCTCATGATGTCGCGCATCTTGCTCCATTCTCTATGGTACGATCGGCCCGACACTCGCGTTCGCGAGTTTCTGGTCGCGCCGGGCCCCCGCTGGTGCGATACCCTGCGGGCGCCTGTAAATGATCTAGGCAGAATTGGTGCCGTTCGTTAGGCTCGATTTCATATCGAGCGCCGGGTCGCGCCCATGCGACCGCGGCGTTTGTTCGTTGGGAACAGGATGACAAGACAAGTTTGTTCGTTCGGGGGTCACTCGTACCACCATGATGATCAAGGCAACTGACATTCGCCGCGGTATGGTGATCACGATGGACGGAGTCAACTACGTCGTCGTTGACTTCGCGCACCACACACCGGGCAACCTGCGCGCGATGGTTCAGACGAAGCTGCGCAACATGAACTCAGGCTCCTTGATCGACAAGCGCCTCCGCTCGGTCGACCAGATCGAGGTGCCCTACGTCGAAACGAAGGAGTACGTCTACTCGTACTCCGCCGGCGACGAGCACGTGTTCATGGACACCGAGACGTACGACCAGTTGAGCTTTCCGGATGAAATCCTCGGGACGGCCATGCAGTACCTGCTCCCCGAAGCGAAAGTGACCGTTCAGTACGTCGGTGGAAAGGCCGTGTCGGTGGACGTGCCGGCCTCGGTCGAGCTGGTGGTCACGGATACGCCGCCGTCGATCAAGGGTGCCACCGCCACCAACCAGTACAAGGAAGCCGTGCTCGAGACCGGCCTGAAAGTTCAGGTCCCGCCATTCATTGGCCCGGGTGAAAAGATCCGCATCGACACCCGGACCGGCGAGTACATCGAGCGCGTGAAGTAAGCACGCGCCCAACAGGCTCCCACGCGAAATCGCGGCGGCTGTCGAACGCCGCCGCGAATGCATCTTTACGCTTCCGGCCGTCGTCGGCGTACTCTCCAGCGGTACGCGAGCAAGCCGAGCGCTCCGAGTGCGCCCGAAATGATCGTGGCCGGTTCAGGCGCCGCTAACGGCGGAAGCTGCGCTTGGGATCCTGGATCGACCGGACCGATCAAGTCCTGGTTGATCGGAACGCCGCTCTTGCTCAAAGGGTGGGTCAGGGCCGCAAGCCACAATGCGTCGCCGGATTGTGTGCCGTTGTAGAAACTCAGGAAGTAGGTCGCTTCCTGGAAGATCTGGTGCTGGACCGAACTTGGATTGCTCGAATCCCGGACTGTAAAGTTGCCGGTTGTCAGCGGCCCGCCATTGTCGTACTCGACCTTCCAGATCGCCACTTGAAGTGCGGCCCCATCGATGTTCTGGGCCTGCCCAGGGGACATCGCAGCCACGACGGGGGCGAACTGGTCATACAAGTAGCCCACCCCTGAGCCGTTGCCTCCGCTTCCCGACGTCAAATCGGCAATCGGGACCGGATTGACCAGGTAGGACGGACCGGACGTCCCACTGACGAAGTCGGTGTGGTACAGGTCGACGCAGTACGAGTCAAAGCTGGGACCGCCATTCAGGCTGGCGGTGAACGTGCCGGCGTAATACGTCGTGGGCGCGGAGTCGAGGCCGGTAAACTCCGCCGTAAACCGTTGCAGATTCTCCGCGCCCCCTTTCACTGACATCGAAAGCATGGAAGACGCGCGAACCCCGACCCCCGACTGTAGAAAAACCGCCAATCCGCCAAACAAGACCAATTTGGGAAACAAACGCGACCGGGACGTTTTCAAAGGACCTTGGTAATCCATCAAGCAGATTCTCCCCATTCGCCAGAGTTAAGCCAAATCCATCAAGCGGAATCCTCCTCTAAGGTTTAAGGTAGGGAATGAAAACCGAGACGGTGCGGTATGTCGTTTTTTTTATCAATCTCGCGGCGGGGATGAGCACGGAAACCACCGCGGCAATGGACGGGAAAGCGACGGGCGCCGGTCTGACATGCACGCCTCCCGTGACGCGAAGGCTCGGTGCGTGTATGATCAGCCCAACGGTTGGAACGACAAGCTACCTCGAGTTTTGCAACGGAGCCTCATTCCGTGGATGCCGTGACCCGCCTCTTGTCTGATCTCGTCGCGATCCCGAGCGTCAACCCGATGGGGCGACCGCTGAGCGGGCCTGGCTTTCTCGAGGGGAGGATGTCGGACTACCTCGAAGATTGGTTTCGCGAACTGGGAATCGCCTGTGAGCGCCAGACCATCGCGCCGGGCCGCGACAACATCCTGGCCTACTACGAAGCACCCGGTGCAGCGACGAAGCTCCTGTTTGATGCCCACCAGGACACCGTCCCGACGGATGGGATGACGATCCCGCCCTTTTTGCCGACCGTCGAAAACGGTCGGCTTTATGGGCGCGGTTCTTGCGATATCAAGGGTGGAATGGCGGCCATGTTAACCGCCTTCGCGCGACTGGTTCGCGAACGTCCCAAAGGTTCGGCCTCGGTCCTGATGGCATGCACGGTGGATGAGGAGTTCACGCATAAAGGCTCATCGCGCCTCGCTGCGCACGGGCACGGAGCCGACGTCGCCATCGTGGCCGAGCCGACGATGCTCGATCTCGTCAACTGCCACAAGGGCGCGATCCGTTGGAAAGTGCGCACGCGAGGGGTGGCCTGCCACAGCTCCACCCCACACCTCGGGGCAAACGCGATCTACCGAATGGCCAAAGTCATCGAAGTGCTGGCGGCCCACGCAAAGTCGCTGGGCGACTCGACCCCGGACCCCGTCCTCGGCCCCCCCAGCCTCTCGGTCGGGCGCATCGAAGGGGGACAAAGCGTGAACGTGGTTCCCGACTGGTGCGAGGCCGAGATCGATCGCCGCGTTTTGCCGGGCGAATCCGGTGAGGAGACCATGCAACGGGCCTGGGCCGCGCTGGAGAAGGGAATCGGTGCGCCCGACTGGTTGGAATTCGGCGACCCCTGGATCAACCTCCCGCCCCTCTCGGCGCAGCGAGCCCCGAGCGGCGAGCGGTTGGCAAGTATCAGCCAGGCCGTCGCGCGTGCGACCGGACGCACCCCGAACGTCATCGGCGTCCCGTATGGAACCGATGCGGGCCCGCTCAATGCGACGGGGTTGCCCTGCCTCGTCTTCGGGCCTGGAGATATCGCCCAGGCGCACACGAAGGACGAATGGGTCGAGCTCGACCAGGTTCGTGCCGCCGCGGATGCGTACTATGAAATGGCGTGTGGACTCGGCGACAGCCGCGCGGGCTGAGAGTCTGTCCCGGAAGCGGAGCGGAGCCGAAAAAGGGGGACTGGCTCCGAGTCTTCGAGGTGCCTGTCCCCCTTTTTTGGCGGAGCGGGCGTGGAAATGCGAATGAGCAGCGTCCGACGATCTCCGGACCTGTGCGTTCCCCAGAATTCTGGGACAAACGCTGAGCACCATTGCGGAGCAACGCAGCGGCGACCGGTGAAGTCGTTCGGATTGACAAGGAGTCGATCAAGTTGCAATCCAGGGACAATTCCACCGGCCGCCGCTGTCTCCAAACCGCCGTTAGAAGACGTCGAGCGTGAAGTGGTAGCCCTGGTAGTACTTCATTTTGTCCAAGCCGTGCCAGTTGTTGGGGTGCCGATACCCGAAAATACGGCGTCCGCCGTAATAATTGCGGTAGTAGGGACCCTGAATCTGGGGCACGATCCGCTCTTCGCGAGGATAGACGTAGAAACCGTCGTAGAGCGAGCGGTATTCAAACCCGTTGCCTGGAACTTGGGGAGGAACGTAGGGCCAGTGCAGGTAATCCGTCCAGTCCTGAGCTTGCGCGGAGCCGGCGCCGCTGAATCCGAACAGCACCGCGCCGACCGCAATCGCCTTAATCCATGAGGCTCGCGTCACAATCCACCTCCGTGTAGGGAACAGATTCCCGGACCTGGAGGTAGCATGACACATGAAAAACGAGCGTGCGTGACCAGGCCCATTTTTTTTTCGATCCCCGGTACGGTTTTCCCACTCCGGCAAACTCGAACACATGCACCCGTTTTTCCAATGAGGAGGTCGGCTCTCTGGGCCGAATGACCGATGATGACACGGAGGTTCCTCCCCTACGCCCTTCTTCTCTTGGGCACGCTCGCGCCCGGCCGAACGGTCTTCGCGCAGCCCCCAGAACCCGAACAAGCACGTCTGAAGGCGATTATCACAAAGCTCGCCGACCCCGAGTTCGAAGGGCGTCGCGGCGAAGGCGGACAGAAGGCCGCCGCCTACATCGTCGAACAATTCCGCACACTCGGACTGGAACCCCTCTTCGACGGTGATTTCTATCAGAACATCCCCGCGCGTGAGGAAGGGAAGATCCAGGGACGTAACGTGGGTGCGATCCTGCGCGGCTCGGACCCGGAGCTACGAACCCAGTGGCTCATCGTCTCCGCCCACTTCGACCATCTCGGCGTGCGTGACGGTGTGCTCTACCCCGGTGCGGATGACAACGCCTCGGGCGTCGCGATGATGCTCGAAATCGCACGCTGCTTCACCCAGGGCGCCGAGAAGCCGCGTCGCAGCATCATGTTCATTGGCTTCGATCTCGAAGAGATCGGACTGTTCGGCTCCCGCTACTTCGCCGAACACTCGCCCATTCCGCTCAGCCGCGTGGCGCTTTTCGTCACGGCCGATATGATTGGGCGCTCACTCGGTGGGGGCTGCACGGAGTATGTGTTCGTGATGGGATCGGAGCATGTGCCGAGCGTCCGGCCCTGGATCGAGGAAGCGGCCTCTCAGCGCCCGGCCTTGAAGGTGGGCTTGCTCGGTTCGGACCTGCTGCTGCTGGACCGAAGCGACTATGGCCCCTTCCGCTCTCGGAAGGTCCCCTTCCTTTTCTTCTCGACCGGTGAGAACCCGTGCTACCACTCGCCTCGCGACGTGCCCGAAACCATCAACTATCCCAAGGCTGAGTCAATCACCCGCGTGGTGTTTGACGTCTGCCGCGAAGCCGCTCGTTCGCCCGAACCCCCGCGCTGGGTTGCCGCGGCCGACAACCCGCTAGCCGAGGCCGTTACTCTGCGAGGCGCGATGAGTTGCTTGCTTGAGCGACGGGAAGAGTTGCAAATCGGTCGTACGCAGATCGTGCTCATGACCAACGCGATCCGCACGCTCGACGCCATCATCGCGCGCGGGGAGTTCACCCCTTCGGAGCGCGCGGGGATCTTGAACGTGGCTCGCTTCGTCCTCGCATCCGTCCTATGAGCCCGTTTCCGCCTGACCAAAGACGCCCAGGCCAGCGCCATTTCGTTCTCGCCTCGGAAGCCGCTCGTCCCAAGCAGTCCGAAGGCTTTGGAGTGCATGGAGCTTGCTCCCGCTTTCGAATCACCATCCCACCGGCGCGGTCAGATGTTGGGCTTGCCGCATTTACCAGTTCCGTCCGTTTTGCGGCGCTCGTGGCTCCTGCGAAGCAATCCACACACAGCATGCGGAATCCGGGAATCACACATGTTGCGTGGATTGAATATACGGTCTATGTCCCGCTAGGGAAATTTGATAACAAACCAGCGTTTTAACGCTAGGGTAGAGTCTTTTGTCCATGCCTACTTCGACTTGACGTCTCATGTCGTTCTATTATCATTCCGTCTCGTTCGCCGCCACGACCGCTTCGGTTGCGAAGATGGATCGACGGTGCGCGGCGGTCACTCCAAGGAAGGTACGCCACCTATGTCCTCATTCCTCGCCCGCCTCGAACTCCGCGCCGGCCTGTCCGTCCTAATGGTCGCGCTTTCCACCACGTGGGCCCGCGCCGATGCCATTTTCACGGTGAAGAGTGTCGGGGAAAGCCTCGCACCGAATGGCCTTGAATATAATGTGGTCGGAAACGTACTAATTCACGGGCCGGTGTTCGATCCCACGCAACCGGGCGGTGTCACGGTGAGCGGCGGAATGTCCCCCTACTTTGGGCCGCTGCCCGCCGGCTTCACGGCCGGCACGGGGATCCTCGGCGGTCAGGACGGCAACAATCAGGTCGGTTGGGCGTCCGCCGTCGCCAACGGGCCCGGCATCCCGCCGCAACTCGCGTTCGCGAATCTGGGCGGACAACTGGAAAACCTCGGCGTCGTACCCGGCACTCAGGGAATCCAACAGGGCAGCCAGGCGTTCGGCGTCAACCAGTCCGGCCAGGTCGTCGGAATGTCCTTTTCCACCCCTGGCAATCAGTGGATCGCCCAGCCCTTTTTGTACACGGTGAGCCAGGGCATGTCGGCCATCGCGACTCCCGGCGGCGGAAATGGTCAGGCGATCGGGATCAACGATGCGGGCCTGATCGTCGGCATCTACGCCACCGGATCGAGAACGCACGGCTTCATTTCGGACAACGGGGGACCGGCGGCCGACCTGAATCAGCTCATAAGCCCCTCGCTCGGCTGGACCATCACCCGGGCCGGGGCCATTGACAGCGCTGGCGACATCGCCGCTCTCGGTTACGACTCTTCCGGGACGCTGCACACGCTGATGCTTGCGCCGGTCAATGGATTGTCCATGCAACAAGTCATGGCCGCCATCGACAATCAAGGCGCGACCGGCGTCGCCACGTCTGTGCCCGAACCGAGCACGCTCGCGGTGCTCGTCACGGGAGCCAGCCTTTGCGCGTGGCGTTCGGCCCGGAAGCGTAAGGGTCACCGCGACTGAGTCGCGATGAGAAGTGCGTCGAGGTTTCCGGAAAACCAGACAGTGGATTGATCGCGCGTCCCGCTACCGATATCCCTACGGGTCAAAGCGCACTCCGCGATTGCGGTCGTGTTCACACACGAGTAGCGTCTGAGGAATCTGCAAACCGGGAGATTGTTCCCAGCCGGCTCTCAAGGGGTCGTCGTCCTGGCATGGGAACGCCTTGAAGCGCCCGTGCCAGACGTCGCCGCTCCCCCTCATTCCCCTCCCATTTCGGGTGTCGCCACGACTCGCCCCCTGAATGCAGGCACCTCATCCCCGCGCTGCCAGAATCATCGCAATCCTCACGTCCGGCCCAGATTCCGCCGATACAATTCCCATGAACCGCCCAACCGCTACGCGCCGGGACGTCATGCGGCTTGTCCGCCTGTCGTTTCTCGTTGGCTTGTCGTGCGTGGTCGGCTGCACGACCGGCCGGCTCCGGCAAAGGACGGTTAATCAAGGGAGCACGCTCCCGGAAATGCAGTACCAGCAAGTGCTGGACAACCTCGCCCAGTTCGCCGAGCATCCCGGCTCCCTGCCCTGGCACGTCAACCTCAAGGAGGGAACCTCTCAGCTCACCGACTCACTGTCAGGGGGTGCAGCCCTGGACCTCGGCCCACCGGTCACATGGTTCCCCCAGCTTCTGGGATCGAGGACCGCGGTGGCCCAGTGGGGCATGGCGCCGGTGGTCGACCCGACCGAGCTCCGACTGCTCCGGATCGCGTACCGCCGCGCCCTCGGTGCTCCCGACATGCCGACGCCCCGATTCCTCGACGAGCTGGCCCACGAGCTGAAGGACCAATTCGCATCCAACGACGACCTGCGCTACGAGTCGCAGTTGTTCTACGAATCGGAGTATCGCACCTATCACAATCCCCGCGATCTCGATGCTCACGTGCTCTCAACTAATGACACCGGCGTGTGCCAATCTCCTGGCGCATCGGTCGACCGGTCCCCGCTGGCGACCAATGTTTGCCGCAAGATCGAGATACTTCAGGCCGACCTCGCTGAGATCCAGCCCGGTTGGTTCCACGTCGGGTCGAAACATGACATCCCGAAAGACGCCTGCTACGTCGGGAAGAGCGGGCACAGTTACGCCTGGGTCTGCCCGGATGGGATCGACCAACTCACCGAGTTCACCCTGACCGTGCTGAAGATCTCCTCCTTGATCAAGGAAACCGAGACACTCATCAGTCCCGGCAATGTGAAGTTCTCGCCAGGTGATCGGGGTGGCTGAGCATCGAACTGAGAAAAGGCCGAGCAACGAATCCGAGAGATCTCGGCCGCCCAGAGGAACGCGCACGCTCTACAGCGGACGCCGAGTACATGCGTTTTAACTTTTGAATTTGCGCTTTTTCTGTTCGGCGTGTGTGACAGCTCTCGGAGTCTCATCGGAGTCCCTTCGTGCGAGCCGCTTCTCGCCCGCGAGCCGCGAAAGGCGACGCTCGCAAGGATACGGGATCGATAGTCGGTTTTCACTCCGCGAAAACACGTTCTTTCGCGGAGCGAAAGACGACGATCGATGTCCGAACGCTGGCGAACCACGCCTTTCGCGGCTCGAGAGGGGGTGGAACGCCCCGCGCCATCGCGTACGCCGAACCTAAAACGTGCAACTTCAAAAACTCTAACAGGTGGCTACTCCCCGTGAAATCGCCCTGGGAAGCCACGAAGCGGATGTCCTGGTGTCGCGTCCACGCGCGCAGGAACGCTCCCAAGTCAGGCCTGATTTCATCCACATCAGCGGCGTTCTGGCACGCTGTGACTGCGGAACTTCGCCGAGAAAAACGGGCTCAAAGGATTTCTCAAGCGCGGCAAGGCGGCTACCTGAAAGGTACAATCAAGCCCCGAGACAAACCGGCGGAGAGGAGTTCGATGGCCAGCAAAAGGCAAGCACTCCGTGAATGGCACCGCTTGTTCGGCCTACTGCTGACCGACCTCTTCAACGGTTCGCCCTTCGTCGTCGAAATTGAAGCGGACCTGTCCGTGCAGCAGCAACTGCTCGACGTGGTGATCGTACGCCGGGGCCGTGGGCGATTCTCTGGCCGTCTGCCCGACGGCCTGGAGGGGCTGCTGGCGCACAACCTGATTACCTTCAAGTCGCACCGCGAGGCGCTCGACACCTGGGCCATGAAGGAGTTGGTCGGCCATTACGTGGCCTACCGAAAGCTCGTCAGCCGCTCACCGTCGGATCTGATCGCCGAGGACCAGTTCCGGCTCTATGCGGTGACGGCCCGCTACCCGCAGAACCTGTCGGCCCAGGTGCCCTGGCAGAGGGTTCAGCAGGGTGTTTATGATTGTCAGTGGGGCGCCGATACGATTCGCGTGATTGTGGCTGGCGAGTTGTCGCGCGAACCGCACAACGCCCCTCTGCACCTGTTCAGCGCCTCGCCGGACCTGGTCGGCTTCGGCGGCCGCAGCTACCAGCGGCACTCGCCGAACACGAGTCACCTGCTGATCCAACTGTTCAAAGGGCTTCACGCGGAGGGGTTTCCGATGCCGTACACCATGGAGGATTTCCGCCGCCAGTTTTTCAAGGATCGCTTCTCGGAGCTCACGCCGGAGGAGCAGGAAGATGTGATCAAGTCACTGCCGCCGGACGTGCGGGAAAATGTGATCAAGTCGCTGCTGCGGAAGGCGCGGAAGGACGTAATCAAGTCGCTGCCGCCGGAGGAGTTGGAGGATGTGATCAAGTCACGGCCGCCCGAGGAGCGTCTGGCGGGTCTGACCGAAGACCAGATCCGAGAGTACCTGAACCGCTTGTCACCCCAGCGCCCCGCTACACCGCGCAAGTCGCGACGGAAAACGTAAGCAACGGTCATTTGTCGGCAAAGTGCGCGTTCTGCTTATTATCGAGCTTGTGAGGCCATCCGCGGACTTGGGGGGTTGAATTCGGAGGACATCGCGCGAATCGACAACCTGTTGTCTGGTCGTGACGGTCACATCGTGGCGATCGATCCCTCGATGGAGCGTTGGCAAAAGGCGGAGAACCCGAAGCCGAAGAAGCGGCGATGGTGGCCGTTCTGAGTTCACTTCGATCAACGTGCTGCATCTGAAGGCAACGCGCAGTTCAATAATCTCAACGGGGCGATCAGGTAAACAAGAAAACTGCTTCAGAATCCCTGTTTACTTGGTCCGACCTCTGGTGGTTCTAAAGTTGAGCGTCCCGTTTTTCGCGCGTTTGGCTTCAGGATGCGCACCTACGCTACTTGAATCAACGCACCTCCGGCCACCCCCCTGTCGGTTGGGGTATCCCCGGCGTCGGTAGCGGGGTCAACCCATGCGAGCAGTCCGAGGGCGGATCGGGTCGTTTCGGGTTGGCGCGCTCAGTCCACGGAATGCGAGAGACTCCACTCGAGAAGATCTCGATCGGTGGCGCATCTTGCACTGTGACTGAAAACCCCACCGACAAACGCGATGGTGCGTTCGACGATGCTCCAGACGACTCTCCCGGTGCTGCCGGTTCATTTCGTGATCAATTGAGCGGACTCCACGGACTCGGAAGCGATAGGCGTGCTCAAGCTGAAATGGTCGAGCTCGCGGAGAAGGTCGCTCGACTTCATCCCCGGAGCCGACAAACTCAAGTGTGTGAGGGCCTGGAACACTTTCGCCCGATCCTCAGCCAGGATCGGGGGGCTGGTGCGCAAGCAGCGCTGGTGGTGGGACCAGGAGCGCAGGCGTTCCAGCCCTACGATCCTCGCGACGCCTCGACCACTGGCCTTGAAGTCGTCGATAAACTCGAGGAGCGTTGTCGTCGTTGTGTGGTCGATCAGCGTGACGAGGTCTGTGACATGAAAGTACACCACCGACGCACTTGCTGGGATCTGCTCGAGGGCGCGGTTCAGATGCAACGCATTGAAGCAGACGAGCGGGCGCCCGAAGTACAGATGGTGCCCTTCAGGAGTCGACACGCTCTGGAGAACGGGGTTGCTGAAGAGTTCACACGACCGCGCCACGCAGCGCGCGACGCGTCCGCCGAGCCGTTCGCACCCCTCCAGCCGTTCTACCCGGGACGCCAGCCATGCCTCCAGTGCCAGCTTGGCCAGCATTCCGATGGCGATGCCCCAAAGCAGGTCGGTGGTGACGGTGGCCAGGACGGTCACCGTGAACACGAAGAGTTGCTCACCCCCAATATGTGCGATGTGCCGCCAAACCTTGGGAGCACAGAGTTTATAACCCGTATAGATGACGATGGCCCCGAGGGCGCTCAGGGGCATCATGTTGATGACATTGCGGCCGATCGCAAGATACAAAATCAGGAACAGGGCATTGTAGAAATTGGCCCACTGGGTGCGCCCGCCGCCCACGATGCAGGCCGTGCTCTTGACCCCGCCAGGGATGATCGTCAGCCCGCCTGCCATGCTCGAGCACACGTTAGATATTCCCATCGCCAACAGCGTTCGGTTGGGGTTCGACTTGCGGCGGAAGGGATCGATCTTGTCGATCGCGGCGATCGTGGCCAACGACTCGACCCCATCAATCAGGGTCAGCGTGAGGACCGTCGTGAAGATCGGCCACCAGAGCGCGGAGTCGGCGAGCACGCCGTGGAAGTTCGGAAAGACAAACCCATGCTCAAACGGTTTGTCGGGAAGCTGAATGAGATACTGCCAATCCAGGCCCATGAACCGGGCGAGGACCAGTCCAAAGACGGCGGCGATAACCTGAGGCGGCACGACCTTGAGCCATTTCGTCTTGAGCGCAGCGAGCGCGAAGATGAGCGCGAGCGTGGCGATTCCGAGCAGGAAGACCCTGGGCTCCATCCGCGCGAACTGTGAGGGTGCTTCGGCCAGGATCCCCCAGAACTCGTGGGCCGCGAACTTCCGTCCGACGAGAAGAGGCAGTTCCTTGGCAATGATCAGCAGGCCGATGGAGGCGAGCATGCCCTCGACGACCGAGGAAGGGAACAGCGAACTGAACCGAGCCGCCTTGAATTTCGCGAGCACAACCTGGACGACTCCGGTCAAGCAGATTGCGACCAGGAGCAACGGGTAGCCGATTGCCAGGTCGCCCCTGCCGAGAACAATCATCGCCGCCAGCAGCGCCGGCGCCAGGCCGGCGGCCGGTCCGCTGATGGTGACGTACGACCCTCCGATAAACGGCAGGATCAGTCCGGCGATGATCGCCGAAACCAGGCCACAGATGGGTGGTGCGCCCGAGGCGACTGCGATGCCCAGTGAGAACGGCACCGAGATCATCGAAACCAACAAACCGGCGATCATGTCGTGTCGCCAGTGTTTAAGTCCGGCCAGGCCGTTGCGCGGCTTCTCCGCCGCCGCGATCGCGTCTTCTTTCATCGAAGCACCTTCTTCTCACCTGTCTTCGAGAGAAACACCGAGGGCGAGCGAGGGCCAGGGAACTTGGATCCCGCCCATGGGCGACGAACTGGTACAACGGGAACGACTTACGGTAGGTCACGAGGGACTCAACGCACCACGCAAGCGGCCGCTTCATCGCGCGACCCGCGGCCTCAACCTAGCACTGGCTCGAACACATTGAGAGACAATCGTCGGGGATGATGTCCCGTCTCGCGCCGTGAACGTCAATCACAATGCTGTCAGGGAGTATCCTTTGGGTGGGGAGGACTGCGCGGCGATCCGCGGCGGTCCCGCGAGTGAAGCGGGTGGGGTGAGAGGCTCGGATCGAAGGTAAACAAAAGCGGTTTCTGATCGGTGATCGGAAGGAGCACGCAGAGGCGAGGCAAATCACCGTCGAACCCCTCTTCCTCGCTCTCCTCCGTCGCGGCGTCATCCGGTAGGAATCCCACGTGCTCCGACCGTTCGAATGGCAAGGGCATCAGCGTTCCCGAGTCCTGCTGGAACGCCGGGGGGCAGGATGCGGACGGGTACGGTTCGGTGTGGAGGGTGAGGAAGACCAGTAGCAACGTCGCCATGGGTGCCGGTCTCGACTCGCAGAAGGTTCGCCAACGCCGTGTCTGGATCGTGCTGCGGTATCAAGAGCCCGCGCAACGCGGCTCCGACCGCGTGAGGCTGGCAGCGCTCAAGTCGTCGTGACCGTTGCCGTGAACCTCCGCCTCGCGGGTCATCGCCAACGACTCGAGAGCGGTCCAGCCGTCACCGTGCCAACCTTCAGAGCGACTCAGACTCAAGTCCTCCAGATCACATTGAGCGTGACGGTTTACACCCCCCGACGTCTCGATACGGCCGGCAACGGGAGCACGCGCCCTGTCATCTCGCGCTTCCGCAAAAGCCGCCAGGACGCGCATGAGCCGGGCGAGCGGATTGGGAACTGTGAGAGAGACGTGCATGGATTCCTCGCGTTCTCGGGGAGCGACGAGCCCGCTTATGCAACCGACGACGTGGAACGATCGCCTTCCCGCCGCGGGAATGAACCTGACCGATCAACGTACGGTTTCTCGATGATGGTGTGAAACCGACCCAAACAACCGGTTATGCACGAACCATGCCGGAGCCTGCCAGAAATCGCAAAACAGACGGCAGAGCCTTTGCTGGAAGGCGATCGAGACGCCAGGCGGCGATCACGCTGGAGGGCCTCAACGTCGTTTCACCGGTGGGGCTGCAACAACTTGCAGATGTCCGTCCCGAACGACCGACTGCAAGCTGCAGAAAGTTGCAGACCGGCAAATCCTTGCAGGCCGCAGAATGCGGATCCCATTCTGCGCGGCCTTTTGGGTTACTGGAGGTTGTACCGGTTCATCTTGTAGTGCAACGTCCGCACGCTCACGCCGAGGAGTTGAGCGGTTCGCTCGCGGTGGTGCTCGCAACGCTTCAGCGCCGCGAGGATCGTGGTCTTCTCGGCTTCGGCCACGGCGGCCTCGAGCGTGGGCACCTCGTGGGCGAGTTTTTCGGAGACATCAATGGGCCACGGGTTCGCCGTCAGAGCAGGCCGCCTCCCTTGCATCTCCGTTGGCAGGTCTTCGAGGTGGATCATCGACCCCTCGACGGTGACGACCAGGCGCTCCATGCAGTTTTTCAACTGGCGCACGTTTCCGGGCCAGGAATATTCGCAGAGAGCGCGCATCGCGGCGCTGGCGATTTCTTTCGGCGTGCGTCCGTGTCGCTGCTGGGCCCAGCGGAGGAAGTGTTGTGTCAGCAGGGGAATATCGTCGATGCGTTCGCGAAGAGGAGGGACGCGGAGCGGGATGACATTGAGGCGGTAGTACAGATCTTCGCGCATCTTGCCACTGGCAACCAGGCCCTCCATATCCTGGTGGGTCGCGACGACCAGGCGGACATCCAGGGGAATCATGGCCACTCCCCCGAGTCGCCTCACCTCGCGCTGCTCCAGGACGCGCAGGAGGTCAACCTGGGTCTTCGACATCATCTCGCCCACTTCGTCAAGCAGGAGGGTGCCTCCCCGCGCCATCTCGAACCAGCCGGCCTTCTGACGCTGGGCTCCAGTAAATGCACCTTTTTCGTAACCGAAGAGCTCGCTTTCGATGAGTCCTTCGGGCAGTGCCCCGAAGTTCGCAGCCACAAAGGGACCCTCGCGACGCGGGCTCAGGTTGTGGATCGCGCGGGCGACGAGTTCCTTGCCGGTCCCGCTTTCCCCCTGGATCAGGACGGTCACATCCGTGTCGGCAACCTGCCGAATCCGGGCGAACACCTCGCGAATTGCCGCCGATTGACCGATCATTTCGGGGATTTCGCCCGCGACGGCCAGGCGATCCCGCAGGCGGCGGTTCTCTTCGCGAAGCCGGTGGTGTTCGAACGCGTTGCGCACTTGCAACCGGAGCGTCCCGAGGTCGACCGGCTTCACCAGGTAATCGTGCGCCCCCAACCGCATGGCCTCGACGGCCGTCTCCACCGTACCATGCGCCGTGATGACGATGATGAGGGTCTCCGGACGCTCATCCTTGATCTGCCGGATCAAGTCGATGCCCGAACTGCCACCGGGCATTTTCAAGTCGGTGAGGACCAGCAGGTGGTGGTCGCTTCGGAACAGGTTCCACGCTTCCTGGGCGTCTTTGGCCGTGGCGATGGAATAGTTGTCGCACGCCAGCGCCCGCGCCAGGCCAGCACGGATGTTCGGCTCGTCATCGACGATCAGGATCGGAAAGACCTCGCTACTCATGAGACGTTGGTGCTCCTCAAAGGCGATTTGAGTGGTAGCGTGATCCGAAACGACGTTCCTCCCGGTCCCGTGCGGAAGTCGAGGTGTCCGCGGTGCTGACGGATCAGCTTCTCGGCCAGACTGAGGCCTATTCCCGTTCCATGGTCCTTGGTTGAGAAATACGGATGAAAGATGTGGTCCTGAATCTCGCGCGGGATCCCCGGGCCGGTGTCGCGCACCACCATATGCAGCGCCTCATTTTCAACAGTGGCGCTCAGCGTCAGTTCTCCGCCTTTCGGCATGGCTTCGAGCGCGTTCAAGATCAGGTTGAGCAGGGCTTGTTGAATCTTCTCCGAGTCGAGAACCACGTGTGGCAGCGGCGTGTCGGGTCGTAGTAGCTCCAGCCGTACGCCCTGCCGGGTGGCCTGAGGGTCGATGAGCCGAACGAGGTCTTCGAGCACTCCCTGGGCGTCGACCGGCTTGAGGTTCAGGCGCTGGAGGTTCGCGAAGTTGCGGAAGCTGTCGAGCGTCGAATTGAGCCGCCGGATTTCGGACTTCAGAATACCGATAACGCCGGCGACGGATTCGGCCGCCCCGGCGGCACAAAGCTGCTCTTCGAGCAACTGCACATGGATGCTGAGTGCGGCGATCGGGTTCTTGATTTCGTGGTGCAAGCCCGACGCCAGGGTACTCAGGCTGGCAAACTGCTCCATCCGCCACATCTGTTCCTTGATCAGCATGCGTTCCGTCACATCGCGCAGGTGAATCACACAGCCGAGCGTGTCTCCTTGCCGGTCTTTTAGCTCGAGCGCGCTCGCAACGAGTCGCCGCACGCGCCCCGAGCGGTCAAGGGTGAGCTCGCGATCGTTCACGGCTTCTCGTTTCGCCGTCACCCAGGCGCTCATCGTTTCGAGAGGCACTTCACCCGACGAGATGCAGGCAATGGGCTGGCCAACGCACTCGAAATCGATCCCGAGCAAGTCGTTCGCTGCGGAGTTGATGCTCGTGATGATTCCTTGCTGGTTGGTGGTGATCACGCCTGCGTCCAGGCTTCCCAGGATGTTGTGGGCGAGCAGCTTCACGTGATCCAGGGCACGGCGGATGGCAAGCTGCCGCTGCTGAAGCCAGAGGGTTGAGAGCGTGCAGAGCAGGAGCACCGCGGACGCGATGCTCCGCGCGATGATCCGGCCCCCAATGTCTTGCCGGAGCGCTCGAATCTCGTCGGTTGGTACCGGCCCCGGCCCGGCGAGCCACGCTCCCAATGTCCGATACTCGTCAAAAACCTGATAGACCGCAGCAACGCTGAGCGCGTAGGCCGCCAGGAGAGCGGTCAGCACGAGCGCAGATGTGATCGGAATACGCCTCTGGACATCCGAAGAACCGACGGTGAACATGCCCTTTGGATCCTTCGCGACCAGGTCGGTCACGGTCGGCAAGCAGACGCTGCCTTTGAAGGGGCCGACACCCTCTCGCCAGCTTATCCGGCGCCCGTTGGTATGCAAGTATCTTGCAGACACGTTGCCCTCTGCCTTCTGCAAGAACGCGCACTCTCATGCGGCGCTGTCATGCGAGAACCCGCCAGTAGTCGTGATTTCCCCCCCGGCGACCGTAGGGCAAAACTCTTTTTGCGGTCACCAGTTGGTGCGCCGGGTTGGTGGTCAAGCCACCCGGTTCGTCGATTTTGAAATTGCGCTTTTTCTGTTCAGCGTCTGCGGCGGCTCTCGGTGTGTCAGGGGAGTGGCTTTGTGAGAACCGCTTTTCGCTCTCGAGCTGCGAAAAGGCGACGCTCGCCAGGATACGGGTATCGATAGTCGGTTTTCGCTCCGCGAAAACACGTTCTTTCGCGGAGCGAAAGACCACAACCGATGTCCGAACGCTGGCGAACCACGCCTTTCGCGGCTCGAGAGCGGGTGGAACTCCCAGCGCCGTCCCCTACGCCAAACCTAAAACGCGCAACTTCAAAACTTCCCAAGGGGGGGAGTTATGAGGTTGGCTCCGCTGAAGGAGAAGCGCGATGCGATACCGCACGCAATCCAATCGAAAACCGCCTTGGGCGAACTCAAGTGGGTTATTGCGGCCAGCGAGCGACGCATCTTCCGCAAACGATCGGATTTCCGTGGGCGACTTGACTTTCGAATCCGCGGAATTGCCTGAACGGCACATCGGTTTCACTCGAAGACTTTCTATGGCGAACCCATGCATTTCAGGTTATCATGAGAAGACAAGATTCTCCTGCGGCTTACACCTATCGCTCACGAGAGTCTCGGGCCCTTTCCCCCATTGAGAGCGGCATGACCATCGCTTTCTCGTGTCCGCAGTGCGGCAAAGGCTTCGATGTCGACGGCGCGCTGGCGGGAAAGCGTTGCCGATGCAAGCAATGCGGGCATCTGTTCTCGATCCCGATCCCAAAGACGCCGCGTGCCACCATCCAGGGGCGCTCCGAGGCGCCGATTCGGCGCAAGTCGGCGGCGAGACGCGACGCGCCCGACGACCCGTTCGGGATCGAGGAGCAGCCGCTCCCGCCGCGACGCTCCCCAGCGCCGGAAGCCGAAGAACCCGAGTGGCTGAGTCGCGACCAAATCGAAAATGATCGGCCCAGGAAACCGCTCCGGAATCCCTGGTTGACGATCTGGTACAGTCCCCGGAAAACGCTGCGCCGCATCGTCAAAAAGGACGCCGAACAAGGGGTCATGCTCCTGCTGTTCCTGGCCGGCGTCAATCAAACGCTGTCCAACTTCTGGTTTGAGCGGCTTCCTGTCAACCTAACGATCTTCCATGTCTTCCTGTTGCTCCTCCTCGGGGCCACGATCTACACAGCGCTCAGTTATTTCTTGGGTGCGGGCATCCTCCGGCTCGCGGGGCACGTGCTCGGCGGCGACGGTGAGAGTGAGGAAATGCGTGCGGCGCCCGCCTGGGCCGAGGTCCCGATGGTGGCGATCCTCGTCCTCCGCGGTGCGGCGATTCTCGTCATGGGTACCGACGCACTCGAACCCCCCGGCGCTGACATGTCGCTGCGGCTCATCATCGACCTGGCGTCGATTCCCCTGTACGTCTGGAGTTTCGTGCTGCTCGTCGCGTGCGTCGCCGAGGCCCATCGATTCTCGATCGCCAAGGCCGTGGGGGCGTTGGTGGTCGCCGTACTGGTCCTCATGGCGGTTTACGTTGGGCTGATCGTCGTGGGGTTTATCGTGTTTTTCCGACCCGCATGACCACCGGCCGCGGATAAGGATCAGGATTCCAGAAGACACGCTTTGTAGCTGGCAATTCGTTTCCCATGGAATCGCGCTCGAGACGCAACGAAGTACATGGCCCGCGGTTCCCGCGTTTCTATTCATACTTACATATACTGTAACTTTGATGTTGGCGGCCCCGGGGGTCATTTTTGCGCGCTCAGATTCCCTTCCAAGGAGTCAGTTCTTCGCGCTCAACACCATTCGTCAACGGTGGCGGCGACCCGGTCTCCTGCGACAGCGGAACTTCGCCGAGAAAGACGGACCGAAGGGACTTCTCAGCGCGGCAAGACGGCTTCCCGAAAGGTACAATCCGCGTTCGACACAGAGGGGTGGAGGGCTGTTCGATGGCCGTTAATCGGCAAGCACTGCGTGACTGCCACCGCTTGTTCGGCCTACTGCTGACCGACCTCTTCAGCGGTTCGCCCTTCGTCGTCGAAATCGAAGCGGACCTGTCCGTGCAGCAGCAACTGCTCGACGTGGTGATCGTACGCCGGGGCCGTGGGCGATTCTCTGGCCGTCTGCCGGACGGCCTGGAGGGGCTCCTGGCGCACAACCTGCTCACCTTCAAGTCGCACCGTGAGGCGCTCGACGCCTGGGCCATGAAAGAGCTGGTCGGTCATTACGTGGCCTACCGCAAGCTCGTCAGCCGCTCGCCGTCGGATCTACTTGCCGAGGACCAATTCCGGCTTTATGCCGTGACCGCCCGCTACCCGCAAAATCTGTCGGCCCAGGTGCCCTGGCAGAGGGTCCAGGCGGGTGTCTATGATTGTCAGTGGGGCGCCGATACGATCCGTGTGGTCGTGGCAGGCGAGCTGCCGCGCGAACCGCACAACGCCCCGCTGCACCTGTTCAGCGCCTCGCCGGAGCTTGTCGGGTTTGGCGGCCGCACCTACCAGCGGCACTCCCGGAACACGAGTGGCCTGCTGATCCAACTGTTCGAAGGGCTTCATGCGGAGGGGTTTCCCATGCCGTATACGATGGAGGAATTCCAGCGCCAGTTTGTCAAGGATCACTTCCCGAAGCTCACGCCGGAGGCGCGGAAGGATGTGATCAAGTCACTACCGCAAGAGGAGCGGGAGGATATGATCAAGTCACTGCCTCCGGAGGAGCGCTTGGCGGGTCTGACCGAAGAGCAGATCCGCGAGTACCTGAACCGCTTGTCCGCTGAGCGCCCTGCTGCACCGCGCAAGCCGCGGCGGAAAACGTGACGGTGAGAGCGAGTTCGATATTCGATGCCGCGGCAGTCATGATCAGCGAGGAATTTGGTCTAACCGCTCACCCTTCCTTGTCCGCGGACTTCTTGGAGAAATTGCGCGAGCTCGTGATATCCGCTGTGCGCGGCCCAATCCTCAGGCAACGCGCTGATTTTCGTGTCGCGGATCGCGGCATCGGCACCATGTCGCAGGAGCAGATCGACCATCGCGCGATGGCCGCCGAACGCGGCGTAATGCAGCGCCGTGCCGGAGTAGTCGAAACCAGCCGGGATCATGTTCACCTCGGCGCCAAGGGCGAGCAAGAATTCGACGACTTCCGACCTCCCCCAGGCGGCGGCGTAGACGAGCGCATTGCCCAGGATCTGTTGAGGATCGCGCCGGTGTTGCTCCGGAACTGCGTGCTGTTGGAACGGCCATTCGATTTCGCCTGCCCGGATCAAGACACCCGAAGCGTCGAAGCATGCCGCGACTTTCTCCATGTCGCCGAGCGCTGCGGCGGTCCGGAGCTTTTCCACAGGCGCTCCTCGCGCCAGAAGTAGCGACACCGATTCCGCGCTGCCAAAGTAGAGCGCTTCCTCAAGAGGCGACCAGTGACCGTTGCCCTCGATACGGGCTCCGCGGTCCAGCAGCTTCGTGATCGCTCGCACGTTATTCACGCCCGCAGCCGCGATGAGTGGGCTATCCCTTTCGGCACCACGATCGACGAGGACGTCGACGAGTTGTTCCAGTTTGTCGACCGGCGGCATCGTCAGCACCAAGCATTGGAGGAGGGTCGGATGGCTCTGAGAGGAGACTGCGGTCGCCAGTTCCGGGTCCGCTCTGAAGAGCGCTTCAAGCGCCTGGAGATCACCTGCAGCGAGGGCAGCCTGCGCGGGTTGAAATCTCGGGTCCATGGTGCGAGCCTCCGTCTTACGGCATCGCCTGTCATTCGCTCCAACGCCCGGTGAGTCTACCACCGCGGGATCGGGTGCGCGACGAGTTTGAGCACGGCCCTGGGGTCAACGTGGGTAAACAGAGCAAACGCGTCAGAAGCCCTATTCGCGCTCTCCGACGCCTTCGCGTACGCGGGTCCACCGACGCATGCGCAGGACACCGTCGCCCCGGGACGATCGGGTAGCTCATTCGCCCCTCGTAATCGGCATGGCTGCAGCGACGAGTTCACCCGCAGCCTCAACCATCACCGCGTCGTTTGGGCCGGAGACGTAGATCTGCGCCTCGGGGTACTTTTCCGTAATGTACTCGAAATAATCCTGAGATATTAGGCAGGTATGATCATGGCCTGCGATTAAGAGACGCAAGTCAGGATTGGCCTCGTCGACGAGGGCTCGGGTCATGATGCACTCGGGCCTCCGATACTCGCCAGGGCGAGGCAAGGATCCCATGACGTTCGCATGCGAGACCTCCCAGCTTCGCTCGACCTTCGACTTCAGTGCGGAGAGTTCCGGCGAGATCTCGTCTCGCACCTCGAGCAACGCGCCATCCGTAACGATCTTCTTCCCTGAATCCAGGGTGCCGTACACGAACGAACCTCTTTCTACGCATTTCGCATACAGGAAGTCGTCGGGGACTTGCCGAAGTCGTTGCGCATGGCGAATCTCAAATTCATCATCGATCATGTTTCCTCCCGCCTTCTTAGCGGCCTCGGTTTCATCGGTCGGTTTCCGCATTCTGTGAAGGATACCGTGTGTCGGGCAGAGGGGACGTTGCTATTGCTCCATGGGTTTTGCGCGGTCAGGGTAGTGCGTCGGCGAGCACTGGCGACGCTGCCATGCTGCGCACCGCCTGGGTCTCGTTAAGTACACCAAAACGGTAATCGCCCTCAGTGGGACGAAGCTGTGTGTATCAGCGCGATTGGTCTCCGCAACTTACCAAGTCCGCGTTAAGCAATAGCGATGTTCCCCTATGCCCCGCACCCCAAGTGGACGATGATACCCGTCGTCGTGCGAGACCGTCCCTGGGAAATGGCGCCGAGTCCACTGAGATCGACATGGAAATTCCGCCCAACAGTCCCGACGCTCAGTCGCATCCGGACGAAGCCAATCGGCTCTGGATGCACGCGTTGCACGAGGAGAAGCTTTTCCACGACCGCATGAACTTCTTCTCGGCCATGCAAGTCGGGTTGCTCGGTGTCTTCGCGATCCTCTACAACAAGGAGCCGGCCCTCGGAGTTTTCCTCCCGCTGATCGCCATCTCCCTGGCGTTCACGCTGCTCTGGTTCGTGGTCCAGGTCCGGCACTGGCGGTACTGCGTCCATGTCCACGCACTGGTGAGACGTGCCGTTCCGGAGTACGGGCGAACCGTCGCCAGCTTCGCCGGTCCGTGGCGGACGGACGGCTTATCGATCGGTCGCCCGCTGGCGTTCGTGGTTCCCCTGTTGTTCGCGGCGATCTGGGTCGCGCTTCTGGCCTGGATGATCATTCGCCACCGAGCGTGAGGAGACCATTCTCCGAATCGCAGTCGATGTGACGAACGACGGAACCGTCAGAACAGTGATCCTGACTCAGGAGGACCAGTGCAGAGCGGTACGGGCCTGGGCGTCCGTTTCGATCGAGCCTCGTCCTCCCGGCTGGGCGCAATGCATCTACGAGGCGCTCTAAGCCGGCGGACACAGCCCTTCCTCGATCAGCTCCTCACGCAGTTCGACGCGGAACGGATCGTTGATCTTAAGCAGTTCAACAGTGACGCGGCCAATCGCCGTGCGGCCAACGAGGTAGGCCCTTTCCCACCGGAAATGCCGCGACCACTTTTGCCGCCGCGGGTTGAACAACGGGGTGAGCTTGTGCGTTACTTCGTCCAGGCTGCTAATGTCCGAACCCTTGAATGAATTACAATATAAGCAGATTAAACAGAGATTGCCGGCCACCGTGGGCCCCTTGTGCTTGTCCGCGATGATGTGATCGATCTCGAACGGAGCGGGGTCGAAATCCTGGGGCATCCGACAATACTCGCAGCAGCCTTCCGCCCGTTGCCAGACCAGCGGGGTCAACGCCGCGTTCATTGGCGGTTCAGGAGTTCGTGTGCCGTTCTGGTGTGATGTTCAGCGTTCGCCGGGCCTTTGATTTGAGGATGCCCAACAGCGTTCCCGCCTTGGCGAACGCGTGCAATTCTTCCTTCTCGGCTGGCGTGAGGGTATCCGCCTGGTTACGGACCGCCAAGTCGTGCATCCGAGCCTTGTCCCGCGCGCTGAATTCCACATCGACGATGGACCGCGCCAGCGCTGGCCGCAGAAGGCCCCGCTCATCGTCGAAGACGCGAGCCAGGATGGTTACTTCATTGTCGCCCGTACCTGTTGCGCTGCTCATGAGGTTTGCCTTTGCCTCGATTCTGTGCAGGAACAAGTATAGCACGGTTTGGCGGCGGCACGAAACGGAAAGCAAGGGGTTGCTTTTATCGGGGGGCCGTTTGCGGCCAGCTCCTGGTGTCCCATCGTTCCAAAGGTTGAGGAGGCTCGGCTGCGTCGACATATCCAATTCGACCGGGCGGCGAAGACCTGCATTTTAACGAGTGAGAAGTTTCCCTGAAATCGCGCCGTGAGGCCGACGAAGTGCATGCCCCAGGGTCTCCTTGTCGGCGTTCGTGGTTACCCCGTTGTTCGCGGCGATCTGGGTCGCGTTGCCGGCCTGGACGATCGTCCGCCATCGAGCCGCGGTCTAGCTCCAGACCTCCTTCACCAACCGCACAAGGCGGCTGGGGTCGGGGAAAAGACGCAGCGCGTGATGCGTCGTGTCTAGCCACAGACCTCCTTCACCAGCCGCGCAAGGCGGCTGGGGTCGGCGAACCATTGCCGCATGATGGTTCTTCGCGTCTTCGTTCGTCGCTGTTCCCTCTCCCGCCGAGTCGGCGAAAATCCGTGGGTCCGCGGATTTTTCTTTCGAATATTTTATCCTGGCGCACGTATACTAAGTAACGGAGGTTCAGGCATTCTCTCTCCCTCCGCTAGCGCGCCCAACGTTCGGTGGGAAAAACGTGGGGAAGGCTCGGGGCATCATGTCGCCTGCAAGTCTCATCACCACCCGTTCATCGGCTTGCGCCCGCCGCACGGCGTATTGGTCTGGCGACGGTGGGGAAACGACGGGTCGCGGGCTGCCGACAGCACATCGCCCTATGAACCGTGACACGCCGAGGATCGCCGCCCGGACGAGGGGGCGGCGCCCAGGCTTCACGAAGTCTTCACGGCCATCGACATCGCTGATCGGAAATTCGGAAATTCGGAACCCCTTGGAAAATAAGGGGTCTTCGTTTCCGAATTTCCGAATAACGGTCGAACGCAGAGGCAAACGGCATCTCCAAATATCAACTCTCTGCCCCCATATTGCATATTATAAAGCATACTCGAAAGTGGTCCGAAAAGGCGGAAACGGCGTTCCGGCGACGTGTTGCTGGGGCATTTATCGTATTTATCGTAAATATCGGAGCTGTTTTTCGTGTTTTTCGACGACAGATTTAGCATCGCGACGCCGGAGGCGTGTGCTCCCAGATGAGGCACGTCGAGCGAGGCTCGAGGTGGGAAGCTGCCGGCGTGATGACTTGCGAAACGTCTTCGGTGAAGTGGCTCGACAACGGACCAAGCGCCGACACTCCGTTGGATGGTCGCGGCGCGGCCACCGGCAGGGGAGAGCGCAAACTCGCGGGCAAGCCGATCGAAACCGGAAGGGTCCTTGTAGGAGTGGAAGTCTGCTGCGAAAGCGGGAGCAAGCTCCACGCCCTCCGCAGCCTTCGGACTCCTGCGAACAAGGGCCTTGGGGTACGAGAGTGAAACCGCCCCTCGCGCGAACGCCGGCCGCATGGTCGGCGGACGCTCTGATCTGCTATGATGGCCCGATCTTTCCGTGTGAGCGCCCCCACGCACATGGAACTTCAGGTGCTGGAATGACTCACAAGGAATCGTGAAACGGGGAGACTTGCCTTGGCCAAGACGCGTACTGAGAAGGATTCGATGGGAGAGATGGAAGTCCCCATCGATGCGTATTACGGAGCCCAGACGCAACGCGCTTTCGAGAATTTCAAGATCAGCTCCCTGCGTTTCCCGCGCTCGTTCTTGCGCGCTATGGGCCTGATCAAGAAGGCCGCGGCCCAGGTCAACATGGACCTGAACCTGCTCCCGCCCGAAATCGGCGCGGCGGTGCTCGAGGCGGCTCGTGCGGTGGCCGACGGCAATCATGACGACCAGTTCGTGCTCGACGTCTTCCAGACTGGAAGCGGTACGTCGACGAACATGAACACGAATGAGGTGATCGCGGGGATCGCCAACGAGCGATTCAATAATGGGGTGCGCGGGGGGAAATCGCCGGTCCACCCCAACGACGCGGTCAATATGGGCCAGTCGTCGAACGATGTGATTCCCACGGCGATCCACGTCGCGGCGCTGGAGCAGATCCAGAAACGGCTGATCCCTTCGCTACAAGAGCTTCAGCGTGCACTCGACCAGAAAGCGAAGGCCTTCGACGCGATCGTGAAAATCGGGCGGACGCACTTGCAGGACGCGGTCCCCATCCGGCTGGGCCAGGAGTTTTCGGGGTACGCGTCGCAGGTTGAGCATGGGATCCGCCGGCTCCAGCTTTGCTCGGAGTCACTGGCGGAGCTGCCGATCGGCGGCACGGCGGTTGGCACCGGCATCAACACGCACGCCGAGTTCCCCCAGCGCATGACGGCACTCCTGAGCCAGGACACTGGCCTGCCGTTTCGGCCGGCGGCGAACTGTTTTGAGGCCATGGCGAACCGAGACGCGGCCGTCGAAGCGTCCGGGGCGCTCAAGACGGTGGCGATCAGCCTGTCGAACATCGCGAACAATATCCGGTGGCTCGCGTCCGGCCCGCGCTGCGGGGTCGGCGAAATCAAGATCCCTGAGCTTCAGCCCGGCAGTTCCATCATGCCGGGCAAGGTGAATCCGGTGATTCCGGAGTCGGTGCTCATGGCGGCGGCCCAAGTGGTCGGGAACGACGCGACCATTTCCTGGGCGAACGCACTCGGCTCGAACTTTGAGCTGAATGTGATGATGCCGGTGATCGCGTATAATCTGCTCCAGTCGATCAGCTTGCTCGCACACTCGGCGCAGCACCTGGCGGACAAGTGTGTCGATGCCACGCGGCATCTGGCCGGCAAGAAGATCGACGGGGTGTCGGAGATTCAGGCAGACGAGGCGCGTTGCCGGCAGTTGATTGAGGGGAGCCTCGCGATGTGCACGGCGCTGGCGCCTCGCGTTGGTTATGATAGCGCTGCGGCGATCGCCAAGACGGCCTATCATGAAGGTGCCAACGTACGGGAAATCGCGCTGAGCCTGGTGGGGAAGCCGCTCGAAGAGGTTGAGACGAGGCTGGGCAATCCGGCGTCGGCGAAAGATATTGAGGCCAAGGGGGGCTATCCGACTGCTGAGGAGATCGAGCGCGTGCTCGAGCCTCTCGGCCAGACGGTGCGAGGGACGGGCGTCGGCGGGGCGGGCGGGGGCTGAGGTTCGAAAACGCGATCGCGAGAGCGGCGACGGGAGAGGAGACGACGATGAGCGACCCACGCGACTTTCAGCTCGGCGCCGCGAAGCCGGTCGGATCGTCCCAACAACCTGACGAGGCCGCCCCGGAACCGGATGACGCCATCGGACCCGATTCCGCGCAACCGATGGTCGTGATCGAGTACCGCAACCGGGGCATTCCGACCTATCTGATCCCACCGCTGCTGATCATCCTCGCAGCGCTCGGGATCATGTCGTATCAGCACCTGACGCCTCCGGGGCCCATCGCGGCTCAGGTCGAGTCGCACCGCGTGGCACGGCCGCCCATGCCGGCATCCGCCGGCGGCAAGGGACGAACGATCGAGGTCGAGTCCGCAGATCGGTCGGCAGACTCGGAGCCGATTGTCGTAAAGAGCGAAGCGCCCAAGCCGGCCGAGCCCGTTGCGGAGCGGCCCGTTCCCCGGCCCGAGCCGCCCGCCGTTCCCGTCGCGGAGCCTCCGGCAAAGCCTCTCACCGTCGTCGAGACCGCGCCGCCGAAACCCGCGAATCCTCCGGACGAGGTCGTCGCTCGCGGGCCGATCACCATTCCACGCGACCTGTTCGATCTCACGTCGGCGGCAGGATTGAAGCCCGTTTCGGACGGTGCGGAACCGTCGAACACGTCCGTAGCTCCCGCGCCGTCATCACCTCGCGAGATTCTGGTCGATCCACCGTCGACAGGGGCCGCGGAACCGAAGGCCGACGCAGAACCGGAGAGCGAGCCCGACGCAGCACGAACGGGGATTGGATTCAGTGTGCCGGCCGAGGACGCCACGCTGATTTCGGGAGCCGCGACGGTGTCCTCCAATCCCACAGTCGAGGACACCGAGCGCGACATCCGCCGAGAGGCCGAGGCGCGCGAGGCCGAACGCGAGGAGCTCGCACGGTTGAAGCCGCAGGCCCTTGAGATCGAGAAGGCCGAGGCGAGGCGTCGAGCCTTCGACGATCGGATATCCTTCCGCAGGGATCTCAGGCAGATCGTCCAGGCCGGTGGTCGAGACGCTGGCCGACAGATCGAGACGCTCTGTCAGCAGTACGGGTACGAGGTTGCACCCGAGGTGCGCGAACGGGTTGCGACGCGGCTCCGACTCTCCACGGAACGGATGAGTCGAAAAGACGAGGTCGAAATGTTTCGGGCGCACGGCATCCCCGAGGCCGCGATTCTCAACTACCTTCAGAAGCAAGCGCACAATCGCCTCTACAACGCGCGGGCGGGCGCTCGCGATCCGGACGAGATCCGCGTCAGTGCGGCCAAGGAGCTTTTGTCGTATCCGTTCCCGTCGGTCCGCGAGAAAAAGCCTGCCAAGGCGGCAACGCCAAAGGTCGTACGGTCCGCCGCCGGTACGCCGGCGGTTCGATCCCCAGTTCAACCTTGAGAGATTCCGCCCCATGTCTGTCTTCGCTCGAAACATCATCGGCCGCGGTTTGCTGCTTCTCGCCTTCGCGCTGGGCTGCGACCTATCGTTTCCGCGCGCGGGCCTGGGGGCGGACTTGCCGGCCAGCGTCTCTGACGGGAAGAAGCTGCTCAACGAAGGAGACGACCTTGCCGACAAGGGAAAGCCCAACGACGCCGTGATTAAATACAAGGGCGCGTTCGAACAACTCCTGCCTGGTATGCGACACCTCCGCTTTCAGCACGAGGTCAAGCGAGACGTGACCGCGCGGGAGGACTTGAAGGCGCTCCTCGTCAAGGAAATCGACGAGGAGATGACACCGGGTGAGTTCCGCGCCAATGAACTGGGCATGAAGGCGATCGGCCTGCTTCCTCATGACATCAACTTGAAGGAAATCATGGTCAAGGTTTATGCGGAGGAAATCGCCGCATTCTACGATCCCAAGACCAAGACGATGCATTTGATCAAGGAGACCGAGGAAAAAGCGAAGAAGGAGCCGAGTTTTCTGGAGAAGCTGCTCGGGAAGAAAACGGGGTTCGACAAGGACGAGAACAAGACCGTCATCGCGCACGAATTGACGCACGCCCTGGCCGACCAGAACTACGATATCGAGGCGATGCAGAAACGCGTCAAGCACAACGACGACCGCGAGATGGCTGTGTCTGCGCTGATTGAAGGGGAGGCCACCCTGACAATGATCGGCGCCCAGATGGAGGACTGGACGGGTAACCAGATCCGAACAGTCCCCTCCGACTACCTCAGCAAGCTCTTCGGCTTCCTCACGCCGTTTTTGCCGATGGGCGGGAGCCAGGCGTTGCGCGAGGCGCCGCCGATTCTCTCGGAAACGATGATCTTCCCCTACATGCGCGGCATGGTCTTCTGCGCTCGCTTGACTAACGACGGCGGTTGGGATGCGCTCGACGCCGCGTATCGCGAGCCGCCGCAGTCGACCGAGCAGATTCTCCACCCCGAAAAGTACAAGGCGAAACCCGATCCTCCGACCATCGTCGACCTCGGTGAATTGAAGGCTGGCGGGACGTGGAAGGAACTCGGCCGCAACGTCGTGGGCGAGATGCAACTGAACGTGTTGCTCAAGCGCTACGGCGGTCGGAACGCGGCTACGGGTTGGGACGGAGACCACTACGCGGTCTTTGAAGATGCGAAGGGCGCCGTCGGACTCGTCTGGTTCACAACCTGGGACACCGAAGACGACGCGAAGGAATTCCTGGCGGGCTACGGGAAACTTCAGACCACCAAGCTAGCGGCCGACATCGAACCTCCCGATACCATCCCCGACCGTTTGCGCCGCCCTCGCGAGGAAACGGTGCTTGCCATCGAGCGCAGGGGGAAGGATGTCGTCGTCGTGGAAGGGTTTGGTGCCGAGCTCACGGAAACGCTTCTGGACGCGGCGGTCAAAGCCAAGAAGACTGAGCTCGCGCCGGCCGGCGAGAAGAAAGACAGCGGCGAGAAATAGGGCGCGACGCCCCTGGCGCATTGACTGGATAGTGTATACGCTTTCCCAACGAAGCCACATTCAGATTTTGATTCTTCACAAGCGTTAGTATTTGCACAGTTTCTCTTTAGGCGAGACAAGAGAGAATTCCTCGTTCCCACGCTCCCGCGTGGGAATGCCGTCTTGGCCGCTCTGCGGCCGCATTTCCCCGGCGTGAAGAGACGCAGAGCGTCGAAGACTGCATTCCCACGCAGGAGCGTGGGAACGAGGGAGATTCGCTTCAATTGGTGGTAACAACCACTGTATAGACACAAGTGCTTCCGAAGGGAGGAGTGTCGACTTCACCGAGCGCGGCGGCGAGTGGCGTCGTGATCCATGCCGTTGAAGAGCGAGGATTGGTAGCGCCCGTAGTTGAACTCACCGTCGTTGGCGTCCTCGGGATGCTCCGCCAAGGTCTGCTTGAGCTGCCGCCGAAGGCGCTGATTGCCCTTGCGTTTGATGATCCGCTTGACCTCGCGGAGCTCGCGTTTGGTGGGTTCCATGACACGGGTCCTCTCGGGAAAGGAGTTCAGGAGTGGACACGAGACGGGCTAGAGATGTTCGCTTTGACGCGTTGATCGAGCC
>DAIDJG010000288.1 GCA_027451445.1 Singulisphaera sp. | reverse complement strand
CCTCGGACGATGATGTTGGTCCGTCCGTTGCCATCGCGCGCCTCGGCCAGCGCGATCCGCAGCAGTTCGGGCGCCGCGAGGACCACGCCCGACTCGCTCCGAGCAATGCCGTTGAGCGTGGTGAGCTCATCGGCCACCTTGCCGGCGAATCCGCCGGTGGTCTCGTTCGAGGAACCCTTGCGCAGGACGAGCAGGTCGAGCGGGTCGCCCGAGAGTTCCTGAGTGTGCTGAAGGCTCTCGACCATGCTGAATAACAAGCACGAGGCCCAGACGAGCAGTCCCGTGCCGAGTACCGTGAGCGTGGTGGTCACTCGGCGCACGCGTAGGTTGCGGACGTTGTACTTGAGCGGGATCATCGGTCAGACCACCTTTCGCAAACCGTTGATCACCGAGCTCTGCGCCGCGAGCACGGCGGGAATGATGCCGCTGAAAAACCCAATGAGGAGCGCCAGGACCAATCCCATCGTTGCGTTGGCGAGTGAGACATAAAAGAACGGCAAGAAGCCTGCGCTGTAACGCGCCACGTCGACCGTATCGCACAGCAGCTTGCAGCCGAATGCGCCCAGGCCGCCGCCGACACCCGCGACGAACATCGCCTCCGCCAGCACCAGGAAGAGCACGAGGCTGTTGCCGAACCCGATCGCCTTCAGCACGGCGATCTCGGTCGTCCGCTCACGCAGCGACATCGCCATCGCGTTTCCGGCCACGAACACCAAGGCAACGACGACGACCAGGCTGATCATCGTGATCACCCAGCGAAGCCCTTTCATCATCTCGCCGAACATCTTGCCAAACGCTTCCTCGGTTTGCGTGAGCGTCGGGGTATCGCTGCTGTGGTATTCGGCGTCGATCTTGTGGCAGAGCGGAACCATTGCATCCGCGCTCTTGCACTTCGCGACGATGCAGCCCGCGTTTCCCCCGTTGGTCCGGCTTTGCGGACTGTTCTTGATCAGTTCGTCGAGATATTCCCAGTTGAAAACGCACATGCGACGGTCCCGATTCGTTGGGCCGTCGTAGATCCCGCGGACCGTGAGGTTCAAGTCGACCGGGTAAATGTCGCCTTTGAGCGGCAAGGGATCGCCGACTTTCAGACCGCGATCCTCCGCCAATTTCTTGCCGATCACGCAGCCGGTCTTGTCGCCCTTGAACTCCTTGAGCTGGTCGGTCGGTACGATGAGCTCATCGTAAATCGTGAAGAACGTGTCGGGGTCGATGCCGAACTGCGCAAACGGCATGGTCTCGTTGTTGTATTTGCCCCCGAACCAACTGAAGGGCGTCGAGGCCAGGATCCCATCCATGGCCGCGATCTCCTTGTTCCGAGCGATCGGCACGCGGCCCGCGAATCCTTGTGAGCTGAGCACGACGATGCGGTTGTAGATGCGAACGGAGCTCGTGACCTCGCTGTTGATCGAGAAGAAGGAAACCAGGATCATCGTCAAGAACAGCGTGATGGCCAGCGACGACACGGTAAGAAGCGTACGCACGGGATTGCGGCGCACGTTGCGGAAAATGTAATGGAAGTATTTCATGACGCGGCCCCGATGCGCCCCTGGCTTTCCTGCGACACGTCGTCGACGAGGCGCCCTTTATCGAGGTGCAGAATCCGTCCTGCGCGTTGCGCCGCGAGCGGGTCGTGAGTCACCATCACGATCGTCTTCCGGAATTCGCGGTTGAGTTGTTCGAGCAGGTCGAGGATCTCGCCTGCGCTCGTACGGTCGAGATCGCCCGTCGGTTCGTCGGCGACGAGGAGGTACGGATCGGTCACGATCGCGCGGGCGATCGCCACGCGCTGTTCCTGGCCGCCGGAGAGCTGGCGAGGATAGTGATGCTCGCGACCTTGCAGGCCAACGACGCGCAGGGCTGTCATGACGTTCTCGCGCCGCCGGCTTTTGGACAGGTTGGTCAGGAGGAGCGGGAGTTCCACATTCTCGAAGGCCGTGAGGACCGGAATCAGGTTGTAGAGCTGAAAGATGAACCCCACGTTGTCGGCCCGCCAGCGGGTCAGCCGGGTTTCGGGAAGCCGGCCGAGGTTCTGGCCATGGATGATCACGTCGCCGCTCGTGGCGCGGTCCAGCCCCGCGATCAGGTTCAGCAGGGTGGTCTTGCCCGAGCCGGACGGTCCCATGAGTGCGAGGAACTCGCCTTCCTCGACGCTGAGGTCGAGGCTCTGGAGCACCGGGATACGAAATTCGTCGCGCCGGTATTCCTTGGAGACTCCGCGCAGAACGATGGACTGACTGCCCTTTTCCCTCGGGGCACCGTCAAATTCCGGATCGTGGGACATCGTGATTCTCTCGGATCAGGGAGAAGGGGGCACGCACGACTCTGTTTTATTCGGACATTGACCTGGTTTATTCGGCCATCTTGACGATCTCGCCGTCGCGTAATCCCTTCGCCGGAGTCAGGACGACCTGCTCGCCCACTTTGAGACCCGTCTCAACGCGGGCGAGGTCGTCCTGGGTCGTGGCCACCTCAACCTGCCGCTTGTGAATGCTCGGTTTGGTGTCAACGACCCACACATATTCGTGACCGTTCTCCTCGAAGATGGCGGACTTGGGCACGAAGAGGTACGAGCGGCTGGCGTCGGGGTTGTTCATCGAGCTGTCGGGAATGAAGTCGACGCGGGCGACGAGCTCGGGAAAGAGATGTTCGTCGGGGTCGAGGACCTCGACCTTCACCTTCACCGTCCCACGCGCGCGGTCGCCCATGGGGATGATCTGGCGGAGACGCCCCCGATAGCGCTTGCTGGGCACGGCGCTGACACTGATTTCGGCCGGCTGGTTCAACGCGATCCGCGACATCAGGTTTTCGGCCACGTCGGTTTCGACGTCCATCTTGCTCAGGTCGGCCATCGTGACCACGGCCGATCGGCCGGTTGAGGTGCTCATCGCGGAAGGCGTGATCACTTCCCCTTCCTCGCCCTGCTTCTCAACCACCGTGCCGTCAAAAGGCGCGAAGAGCGACATGTTGCGAATTGTCGCTTCGATTTCCCGTACGTTGGCTTCCATCAGCTTCACGGCGGCTTCGAGAGCGGCGACCCGCGCGATGGTCATGTCGCGCGCGGCATGCGTTTTCTCGGCGTCTTCCACCGAGATGGATCGCTGGCTTGAAAGCCTGAGCGCACGCGCGGCCTCGCGATCTTTTTCCTTCAGGTCGACCCGCGACTCGCTGAGCTCCGCCTTCGTCCGGAGTAATTGGGCCTGCTTGGAGGCGAGCTGGGCATCGAGGTCGTTGTGTTCAAGGACAGCAAGGACGTCGCCCTTCTTGACCTTAGACCCTTCCTCGACATACATGTGTTCGACGCGACCAGGGATCTTGGCTCCGATCATGGCCTGAAAGCGCGACTTGAGGTACCCCTTGGCGCTGAGGAGCTTGCTCGCCTCGCCGCTCGTCATCGTTTGGACGATCCCGACCGACACTTCGGGACGAGCCCGAATTTTGTCGTATTCCCGGTAGCCGTAAACTCCCGCCGCACCAAGGAGTCCGAGAGGAACGAGCCAGAGCAAAAGCGTGAGAAAAAATCCACCGATCGACCCGCCGGACGAGCTCCGCTGGACGCGCACGGGGGCGTCATAAACGGTGGCCTTACCAGACTTTCGGTCGATTTTCAGCGAGGCCAAATCGTCGCGCAGCGAGCTCGCCATCACAGCACCTCCGGGACCCCGAAGCGGCAGATCGGATGACTATTAGTGTGGGCACGCAGTGGATAGGCGTCAACTTTGTGAAAATCATAACAAAGTCCCCAGTTTCCGTCGAGGCTGAGTCCGAAGGGAATCGCAGAAAGGGTTCGCTATGGGGACACGATCGATTCGGTTTCGTCGCGATTGAGCGCTCACGAGAATCCGTAATAGGCTTCGACGGGCACGTCGACGCGAGCGCGGACTTCGCCCGCGATCTCGTCGACCCGGGCCGGATCGAGGGGGCTCACGAAGCTTTCGGCGGGCCGGCGAGCGATGGTGTAGACCTGCACCCGGTTCAAACGTCCGCCCCCCTCCGAAATCTCGTTGAGTCGATCGCAGTACGAGCGGATCTCATCATCGGAGGGACCCACGCCTTCGACCTTCATGAACAGACTCTGAATGACCAGAGGTCGGATCCTCGCCGCCTCTTGGAGATTGCCGAGAATCCGGTCGAAGGGGATCGTCGTCCGATCGATGAGGTGGTAGTAGCTGTCCGTTCCGGCATCGAGCTTCGCCCAGATCTCCCCGTGGTTGGCGTCAAGCGTGGCGAGTGCTTGCTGCACCGCCGGTCGGTGAAACAGGCTCGCGTTGGTGATCATCACGAGCTTGACGCTGTCGAGCGAGCGCGCTCGCTTGATTGCAGCGACGCTGGCGACGATGCTGGGGATATTCCGGAAGGACGTCGGTTCACCGTCGCCGGAGAAGGCGATGTCGTTGAGACGCCGCAAGGGGGTGGGGATGCTGGCGAACCGCTCGTCCTGGTAGAGTGCACCCGAGGTTACGAGCGTCAGTGTCTCGTTCACTTCTCGCAGGAGCCGATCGGTTTCGACGAACCGGGTCGTTGCTTCACTGCGGCGGTCCACCTGGCAGTAGATACAATCGAAGTTGCAGACCTTGTCGGGGTTGAGATTGATCCCGACCGAAATGCCCCCGCTCCTCCGTGAGAGCACGGGGTAAACGAACTTGTTGGCCTGGAAGAGGCGAGAGTGGTCGGTGTGCGAGGGAAGCACGTTATTCGGTTCGGACATGAATCGGGGCGTCTCCTGAGCTTCCGGGTGCCAACGGTTCCATTATAGCAAGACGCGTGAAAGGACGGCGGGGTTCATGGGGTTGGTCTGGACGATCGCATTGAACGGAGCGTTTGGCCTTGCCGGTTACGGGGTTGCTCGATTTGGGTTCCGACAGCCGGCTGGCCCGCCCCGAGTGTTCGCGAGCGTCCTACTGGCCTGGACGTGGGGCATTCTCGGCGTTGAACTGCTGGGCTCCATTGGTTTACTCGCACGCTTGCCGCTTCTTTTGTGGGGCGTGCTGGGATTGGCCATCGCATTCGCATTTCGTCAGCTCGGGCCCGCCGAGTCGGCGAGCCGGGTTGCTTCTGAGCCGTTCGATTGGCCCTGGGAGTGTAAGGTTTGCCTCGGACTCGCGCTCTGGGGGGTGGGTGTCTTCCTCAATTCCGCGTTGTTTTTCCCGGTGAAGGTCACCACCGACGGACCCATCTATCACCTTTATTTCGCCGCTCGCTGGTGGAAGGCCGGCCGCGTGTTCCTCATCGCGGCGCCATTTGGGGAGAACGCCGCCACCTACTTTCCCGCCGCCGGCGACCTCTGGTTCACCTGGCTGATGGTGGGCTGGCGCGGCGAGCGACTCGCCAAGGCCGGACAGTTCCCCTTCTACGTCGTCGCCGCACTCGCCGCCTATGCCCTCGCGCGCCGGCTGGGCGCGGAACGAATGCCCGCGTTCGTCGCGACATCCTGGTTTGCTTTGTTGACGTATAGTCTCATGTTCTCGTTTGAGGCGAACGTCGACATGATATCTGTTGCGCAATACCTGGTTGCCGTCTATTTCCTGTTACGGGACGCGCAGGGCGACGACCGAGGCCCCTCGCTTGTGCTGGGTTGCCTTGCAGCCGGGGGCGTGATGGCAACCAAGGTGATCGGCGTCGTGTTCGTGCCTCCGCTGCTGGCGCTGGCGGGTTTCGGCGTCTTGTTGCGTGCGGGAACGTGGGCACGCAAAGCACGCTCGCTGGTGGTGCTCCTGACGGTGCCGCTCGTTTTGCCGGGCTACTGGTTCTTGCAGAACGCTCTGCTGACGGGCAATCCGCTCTATCCGCTGCGCGTGGCCGCATTCGGAGTTACCTTACTGCGCGGATGGTACGGGCCTGGGGTGATGCGGTTGAGCCACCATTACATCGCTGTCACCAACTGGCGAGCTTTTGTGGACATGTTCGGCGGAATGCTGGACCCGAGGTTGGCTCCTCTCTGGTTGGTGAGCGCCGCCGGGGCATGGACGTGGGGATTGAGCCGGAATGCTGTCCCGGCAAGGCGGTGGATCGCACTGTGTGCGGGCCTGGCGGTCGCGGACGTGATCCTTTACTGGGTCGCGATTCCCTATCGGACGCAGCAGCGGTTCATGCTCCCCGCGCTCGGCGTAAGCGTCGTCCCGATCGCAATGACGCTGCAACGCCGTCGCTGGCTCTGCTCGGTGACCACCGTCCTGCTCGGCATTCACCTGGTGACGCCGCAGGGCTGGCCGATTGTCGGGAGCTCGGGGAGCGTGCCCTGGGACCTGTCCCCCCTCGTGCCGAACATTTTCCCGAGTCCGGTTTTCCTTCCGCACAACCTGGAGCAACTCCGGGTGTACACTGCCACGGTTGGGAATGTGGTTAGCCTGCTCGGTCAGATTGCTGTCGGCCTGGTCGCGATCGGGGTGGCGTGGGCCTGGCTGAGCGCGGGGCGGTCGATCCGGCGACGGGGGCTGGCACTCGGGCTATCCGTCGCGTGGGCAGGACTGCTCGTGGTGTCGACCGGTTCCTTGTCGGTTGACTCTCGACTCGCGTTTTATCCGTTCTTTCCCGACTACTTCGCAGGCTGGACGCAACTGGAAATGCGTGCCGGCCCCTCGGGCGCGCGGGTGGCGTACGCCGGTACGAACCTGCCGTTTTACCTGCTCGGTGCGGGTCTGCGCAACGAGGTTCGGTACATCAATGTCGACGCGCACCGCGACTGGCTGATGCACGACTACCATCGAGCCGCCGGCTATACGACCTGGCAGACCCCGCGCCCGGGCTGGGATCGCGTTCATCCCGATTACGATGCCTGGCTGGCCAACCTGCGGGCAGAGCGGATCCAACTTCTCGTGGTGACGCGTGCGGTGGCGCAGGAGGGTCGACACAACATTGCGGATTCGGAAGGCTTTCCGATCGAGCGGCAATGGGCCGATGCACATCCCGAGATCTTTGAGCCGCTCTACGGCAAGGTGGAGGCCGACCGAGAATTCCGCCTTTATCGCGTGCTGCCCCTCAATCGGCAATCTCGGCCGGCGACTTGAAGAAAAATTCGTCGACTCTCTACGAATTTGGCCACGAGACCGCACTAACCATTATAGCGACACACCGAGCGCGTCCGTTCGGTGAGCCCCAAGCCCGGTTCGTCGCTCGGTTGGCACGTCTGCGCCCTGCTCGATTGAGGATCCACGATGCTCCGCCTCACACTGAGAACACTGCTCGCCTGGCTCGATGACACGCTGTCGCCGTCCGAAGTCCGCGAGATCGGCAAGCAAGTCGCCGAGAGTCCGGTGGGGAAGGAATTAGTCGAACGCATTCAGCGCGTGACTCGCCAGAGGCGCCTGACGGTTCCAGGTACCTCGGGGGCCGATGCGACCGATCCGAACCTCGTGGCCGCCTACCTCGACGGCGCACTTGATCCCGACATCGTCGCGGATTTCGAGAAGAAGTGCCTCACCTCGGATGTGCATCTCGCCGAAGTTGCGAGCGTTCACCAGATCCTCAGTTTGATCGGTCAAAAGGCGAAGGTCCCCGTTGAGGCGAGGCACCGGATGTATCATCTGGTGAAAGGGCGGGAAGCGATTGCGCCGAAGATTCGTCGCTCGGCCCGGGCCTCGGCCGTTCCGTCGCCGGTTTCCGAACCGGTGAATCCGTGGGTTGTGCCTCCACCTCCGGCCCGCCCCCTCTACCAGCGCTTCGGTCCGTTGGCGATTGTCGTCTTGCTGATGGCCGTCCTGTGCTGGACAGCATGGAAGAGCCTGACGCCGCCAACGCCCGCCCCGTCGGATGTGGTGGCGCAAAACGTCCCGGCTCCTGGCGTTGAGGGCGCTCCAGTGCCCAAGCCGGCGGCATCGGCGAAAAAGGAAGCGGAAACGTCGCCGCCTTCGCAAAACGCACCAGAGAATGCGGTTCAGGAAGATTCTGAAGCGAAGATGGAGCGCGAAGGATCGTCCGCACCTTCCGAGGCCGAGAAGAAGGACCTGGCAGCCGCGACCTCGAAGAATCGTGAGAAGGCGGGCAAGGAAAGCTCGACGGTCGCCGAGGTCCCGGCCGGCTCGGTGGGCGTCGTCCGCTCGTCGGACGTTGTGCTCATGCGTTACGTCGGCGCGAACGTCGATACGGGACCCTGGGAGCGGCTCGCTGCGAAAACGCCGCTGAAGGACCAGGACCGGCTGCTCAATCTCGCGCCGTTCCGGACGAAGTTGGAGTTAGGCTCGGCTCAGGTCGAGCTGGTGGGTGAAACGGAACTGTGGGTTCGGACCGGCAATCCGATGCTGGCGGCGCGGCTCGCTTTGACGCAAGGGCGCATTGTCTTGCACGGAACGTCGCCACCGTCGCCGTTCCAGGTGCAGTTTGCCGGTCGTGAGCTCACGCTCAATGTTCCGAGCGGGGGCAGTGTCGGTCTCGAACGGCTCAACCGCCGGGAGCCGGGCTCGACCGAGGCGCTTCCCCCCGTTCTCCGCATCTTCGCCGCGGATGGGACGGTGACTGCGCTGAGCGATGATGTGAAAGAAACGCTCAAGGGGCCAGGCGCTGTGACCTTTGGAGCCGCCAAGGAAGACGGGCCGCGGGAGTTCCGCGATCGGTCGTCTGACCTGCCGCCGTCGTGGGTCACCGAAACATTGTCACCACCCTTTGAGGTCCATATCGGCGAGCAGTTCGCGACGTATTTTCCGCCAGGGCGGCCCATCATCGCAGCGATTGTCGAGGCGATCGACAGCGATCAGAAAGAGATCCGGCAACTCGCAATCTCCGCGCTCCGCGCGACCGGCGACATTCTCGATGTCGTGCCTTTGCTCAATCGGGAAGACCCAGTCCAGCGTCGAACCGCGTTGCGCGTGCTTCGCGCCTACCTCGCCGAAGGTCCGGAAGCGACGCGTGCTCTGCACAGGGAGCTGGAATCGTTCTTCGGCAAGGACCAGGGTGAGAAGATCGAGAAGCTCCTGGTGGGTTACACCGACAAGGAAGCAAAGGACCCGAAGACCTATGAAGGGCTGGTTAAGCTACTCGAGAGCACCGACGAAGGTGCGATCGGCGTTCGCGAGCTGGCGCTCGATAACCTGGAAACGCTGACCGGTCGCGATGACCTGGGCTACGACCCTGCGAAGCCCGAAGGCAAGGGGCTGCGCGCGTGGCAGGACCTCCAGAAGAACAAGGAACTGCGCCAGCTCAGCGCGCCGAAGGCGAAGAAGTAACACAGGTTCCGGCGCACGTCGCGAACCTCGATTGCCTGGTTGTGCGGGCTTGCCTCGGCCCGCGCGACCAGGCACACTCTTTCGCTGGTCCGCTTGCGAACCGGCGCAAGCGTCGGTTACCGCCTTTCTGGGGAGACGCCAAAGCCATGAGTCGTCCGTCTTTGTTGATCACGTTCGTGCTAACCTGCGGTCTTTTCTCAACCACTCAAGGAGCAGACAGCGCGGACTTTACGCGGCGCGAAGATGTGATCTACGGCCGGAAGTTCGGTACGGCGCTGACGATGGACATATTTACGCCGAAACAGAAACCCAACGGTCGAGGGATCATTCTGGTAGTCAGCGGGGGTTGGTTCTCGTCGCACGACTTCATTCCGATCGATTACGCCCGCGTGTTCCTGGACCGAGGGTACACGGTCTTTGCAGTTGTGCATGGAAGTCAACCACGCTATACGATTCCCGACGTGCTCCTCGACATGAATCGCGCGGTCCGTTTCATCCGGTTCCACGCCAAGGACTATGACATCGATCCCGATCAAATCGGGATCACGGGCGGCTCAGCGGGGGGGCACCTTTCGCTCATGCAAGGAACGGCGGGCGACCTCGGTGATCCGAAAGCGAAGGATCCCATCGATCGGACGTCCAGCCGCGTCCAGGCCGTTGCCTGCTTCTATCCGCCAACCGACTTCCTCAACTACGGCAAGCCGGGTGAGAATGCGCTCGGACGGGGGATTCTCAAGGATTTCAAGGCGCCGTTCGACTTCCACGAGCTCGACCCCAAGTCGCACAAGTTCGAACCGATCACCGATGAGGAGAAGGTCCTGGAGATCGGCCGCAAGATTTCGCCCATCACGCACGTGAGCGAAGACGACCCCCCTGCCCTGATCGTGCACGGCGATGCGGACAAACTCGTGCCGATTCAGCAAGCCGAGATCATGGTCAGCAAGCTCAAGCAGTTTGGAGTCGAGGCGAAGTTAATCGTGAAGCCCAACGCCGCGCACGGCTGGGCCGACTCCACCAAAGACGTCGCGGCGTTCGCCGACTGGTTTGACGCCCATCTGCTGCCCAAGGAGACGGGGAAGGCAGCGGCTTCACAGTGACGTCTTGGTGTCCGGGTTTCCGTGCGCGCCGCGCAAACATCGAGAGTCGACTTTCGCTCCGCGAAAGAATTTTCTTTCGCGGAGCGAAAGTCGACTCTCGATGCTCGATCGCCGGTGATCCTCGTCCGTCGTAGACGCTGATTCGATTGCAGCGTGGCTTCACATGCTTACGAACGGCACCGGCAGCATGAAGGCATGCTGCTCGTAGAGGCTCCAGAAACCGTGCCACGCGGTGAACTGAGTGATGAAAACGATCAACACATAAGCCATCGCAAACGGAACGAGGGCGAGCCGGCCGGTCCAACGGAAGAACCAGTGGCGCGGCTGTTCGTGGCGTTGGGAACGCGAGAACGACCAGCCGGCGAGCAAGCGTGCGGGAAAGATGAACGCCAGGAATACCAAGGCGGGTAGCCACGCCGTCTCTCGCGGGATCATTTCGATCTTCAAGAGGTAGAGAGGGACGGCGAAGAGCGCAGTGATGAAAAATGCAAACGCGAACGCCCACGGCGCACGCTGGAAATCCCGGCGCACTTCCCGGAACTCGAACATGGCGCCGAAGCGATTCTGGACGACGAAACGCATCTGAAGGAACAGGAGCGCGGGGGACACGATCGCGAGCAACAGTGCACCGAGGAATCCCAGGATTGCCACCCGCCGCCCGGCGGCCAGCAATGTGACCGGCACGACAAGCCAGGCCAGGGTTCCGACGTAGCCGAGGAGCCCGAGCCGAAAGTAATAGGGCAGCCGCAGGGCGGCGACAAAATCCCAAACGCCATCGCGGGCGGACCGGTAGAATCCCCCTGCCCGCAATTGGCGCACGAGCCAGAAGGGATTCGTGAACGGCCAGAGAAAATACCGCAGCCTGCCGCCGCGGGCACAAGCAATACTGATGTGAAGGAACGCCAGAACCGTAATGACAATCAAGGCGGTGCGCCAGCCCGAGGCGACTCGGCCCCCCGGATTGATGATGGCCGCGTCGGTGGCCAGTGACGAAATGAGCTGAAGCGGCAGGATCATCAAGCCGCAGCCGATGACGATCCGACCGACTTTCGCTGCCTTGCGGTAGCCGATGAACCCGTCGCGCAGCCGACCCGACCTGGCCACCCGCCCACCGGCTTCGAGCAGGTAGCCGAAGCCGAGAAGCTGAAGCACCGGGATCGCCGACAGGATCGCGAGACCCAGTACGAGTGCGAACGCCCCGAACAGCCACTCGCAAACGGATCCGATCCCCCGCGCGATGCGCCTTAAGAATCCCGGCCGTGCCTCGAGAATGACGGGCTCGTCGAGTTCGAAGAACGGATCGTCGCTGGTATCGGCCTCCCACGTTTCCGGTGGGGGGGCGAAAGGGACCAGGAGTACGTGATCCTGCATGGACTCGTTCATGGCAGGGGTTACTCTCCGCGTCACCGGAGAGTTTCGCTTTTTGTTGAATGTCCGCGCGTGAGGGCACTCAAGAATCCTAGATTAGTTTGAAACGAGATGAGCGCCGAGGGGGTAAAATCGGCGAGGTTGGTCCTACGGAGGCTTTGCCGATGCGAATGGGGACGCGCGATCTTCTTTTTATGGGACTGGTTTTTGGCGGGGGTGCGATGCTGGTCGCAAGCCTGCTGCCCAACGTGTCGCCCGCGCGGGCCGGCCGCCGTGCCGAGAAGCGAAACGTCGTTGCCGACAATCCCACCATTGTTTCGGAGCTCGATCGCGAATTCCACCGTGAGTGGGCCGAGGCGGAGGTGAAGCCAGTCGGGCCCGCCGCGCAACTCGTGATGATGCGGCGGCTCTCACTCGCGCTGATGGGCACCATCCCATCGATGCAAGAGATCCGCCGGTTTGAGTCCCGTCCCGAGGAGCGCCGGCTGGCACTCTGGCTCGACGAGATCCTCGCCGACCGCCGGTTTGCCGACTACTTTGCCGAGCGCCTCGCGCGAGCGTATGTCGGGACCGAAGACGGCCCCTTCCTGCTGTACCGGCGTCGCCGTTTCGTCACCTGGTTGAGCGACCAGCTTGCGAGTCGCCGCCCCTACGATCAGATCGTCCGCGATCTCATCGCCGAGGAGGGGTTATGGACGGACCACCCCGCGACCAACTTCGTCAGTGTTACGATCGAACCGGAGAAGCCGCCCAATCCCGAAAAACTTGGGGCTCGGGTGGCAAGGGCGTTCCTGGGAGTCCGGCTTGATTGTGCCCAGTGCCACGACCATCCGTTCGAGGACTGGAAGCAACGTGACTTCCAGGGGCTTGCGGCGTTCTTTGGGCAGGTGCACACCGGCTTTTCGGGTGTCTACGACGGCAAGGGCGAATACGAACCCACCAACCGCAAGACCGGCAAGGGCGAAGTCGTCAAACCTCGCGTGCCGTTCCTGCCCGAGCTGCTGGTCGAGACCGGACCCCGGCGCACGCAGCTCGCGCGCTGGGTCACCGACCCGAGAAACCCCAATCTCTCGAGGGCCACGGTCAATCGAGTGTGGGCGCTCTTATTCGGTAAGCCGATCGTTCAACCGGTCGATGATTTGCTCTCGGCGGGGGACCCGCCGGCCGTCATCAAACTGCTCGCGGCGGACTTCACCGCTCATGGATTCGACCTTCAGCGCCTGATTCGGGTCATCGTCGCGTCGGAAGCGTTTCGACTCGACAGTGCGTCCGACACGCCTGTGTCCGAGGCCCAGGAGAAGGCATGGGCCGTGTTCCCGATGACGCGCTTGCGACCCGAGCAGGTAGTCGGCGGCGTGTTGCAGGCGTCGTCGCTGGAAACGATCGACCGTGATTCCCACATTCTCGTTCGCCTTGGCTATACCTTCGGCCAATCGGCGTTCGTCAAACGCTACGGCGACACCGGCGAGGACGAGTTCAGCGAATCGAGCGGGACTATTCCCCAGCGCCTGCTTCTCATGAACGGCAGTCTCGTAAACGACAAGACCAAGGACGGACTCTTCAACGCATCCTCCCGCATCGCCATGCTGGCACCGACGGATCGCGAGGCGATCGAAATTGCGTACCTGACGGTCCTGACGCGCAGGCCTTCCGAGACCGAAGCCTCCCATTTCGTGGCTCGGATCGCGGGCACCAAGGGGAAGGAACGTCAGCTTCGTCTGGGTGATATCGTTTGGGCGTTGATCAATGTGACGGAGTTCTCATGGAATCACTAATACACCAAGGCCTGCCTCACGCGCACCGTCGGAGCTTCTTGAAGCTGGGTGCAGTCGCCGGCCTGAGTTGGCTCACCCCGGTTGGGCAACTCCTCGCTGCGCAGTCGGAACATACGCGTGAGCCCGCTCAGTCCATCATCTTGCTCTGGATGAACGGTGGTCCGAGTCAGCTCGAAACGTTTGACCCGCACCCGAACACGATGAGCGCGGGGGGGACGAAGGCGATCGACACGGCGGTGAAAGGGGTTCAGCTCGCCGAGGGGTATGAGCGGCTTGCGGAGGTCATGTCCCATCTAGCGCTCGTGCGTTCGATGGTGAGCAAGGAGGGTGACCACGAGCGCGGAACGTACTTGTTGAAGACGGGATACCGGCCGAACGCGACGGTCGAACATCCGTCGATTGGCGCGATTTGCTGCCACCAGCTTCCCGTCGGCAAGACCGAGATTCCACGGCACATTTCGATTCTGCCCAGTAGATGGCCGAGTCGGGGCGGGTTCCTCGGCCCGGAATTCGATGCGTTCCAGGCCGATGACCCCCTTCAGAAACTGGCCGACGTCACGGCGCACGTACCGAAAGACCGTGATACACTCCGGGTCAAGGATCTCGACGTCATCGAGCAGACCTTCTTGCGCGGTCGCCAACGGCGCGTGGAAGCCACGTCGCATCGGGAGGCGGTTCAGCGCGCCCGGACGATGATGTCGTCTGAGCAGCTCAAGGCGTTTGACGTGACGCAAGAACCTCTGCAAGTGCGCAAGGATTACGGCGAAGACGGGTTTGGTCGCGCTTGCCTGGCAGCCAGGAGGCTGGTCGAGGTTGGCGTGCGGTGCGTGGAAGTGACGCTCGATGGTTGGGATGCGCACGTCAACAACCACGAGATTCACAAGAACCGAGCGGGCACGCTCGACCCGGCGTTTAGCTCGTTGATTCGCGACCTCAAACAGCGCGACCTGCTGGATCGGACCGTGGTGATTTGCGCGGGAGAGTTTGGAAGGACACCGAAAGTCAACGTGGCCGGCGGCCGGGACCACTGGCCCAACGGATTCAGCATTGCACTGGCTGGGGGCGGCATTCGCGGCGGGTTCGTGCTGGGCGCCACCGATCCTGAGGGGATCAAGGGTCCCGAAACCCCGACCGACGTGTCGGACATTCACGCGACGGTGCTCAAGGCCGTTGGACTCGACCCGACCAGGGAGAACGTTTCCCCCGTGGGACGGCCGATCAAACTCAGCGAAGGAAAGCCGATCGAATCCCTGCTCGTGTGAGAGGTGATGCTCAGAGTCACCGGCTCATACCCGCCGCGTCCACCCGATTTCCTCGGCGGTCTTGGGGTCGATACGCAGTCGGGACAGGGAGTCGAAGCTCAATCGCATGATGTCGCGGCTCGTCACCGACTGCGCCGGGAATGAGCGTAAGGGGACGGCGTACTTGTCCGTCGCCCCGAACAGGTGCAGAAGTTCGTGGGCGATGGTCGTCGGGTCTGAGTAGGGTGACTTCGTCAGGGGCTCTGGGAAGCTTGCCTCCCGCGCATAACAGACAGCCAAACTGACACCGGCCATCTCCGTGCGTTCCAGGGGAACCGCAAGCGACCGGCCAGCGCGGAGGGGATGGACGAGCCACACGTGAACGTCGGCCTCGATCCGGCCGCTGATCCGTTGGACCAGATCTCGCGCATCGTGAAAACCGAGCCGTCCGGCGGCCCGGCTCATCGCGATCAATGCCTTGGAGACGGCCCGCTCTTCGATGGGGCCCTGGCGGTCCCCTTCGGGAACGAACCCAATGGCCACGTCTTCGTCCTGTTCGTCCTCGACGACGAAGTAGGCGTCGGCGAGGTCGACATTCACCCGCGCGTCCCAGCGAATGGCTTCCCGCTCGATCCAGACGGCCGATTTGCGCAGTGATGCGTGGGCCTCGGCGATCGTTTCGTCCGACCACCGTCGGCCGTCGCGTCCGATAAACAAGGAAATCAATACGACCCGGCCCCAAAGCGGCGGAGAGCTCTTGCGACCGAACGATTCGTGATCGATGGGCGCGGCGATTTCGCCTTCCCAGCCTGTGTATTGCCGATAGCGCGAATCCCGCGCATTGGATACGGTTCGAACGCCCTCAACGCTCGCAAGTTCGACCTCTCCGTCGGCGGGCGGGGCGTGAAAGGGCGCGGTTTGCTTCGCGTCACGGCTCAAACTCGCGAGCAGCGCTGCGACTTCCGCAGCGAGGCCGACGAGCCCCCAAATCAGGAACAGGAGAAACGGCTCGTTCGAATCGCCCTCACGCCCCCAGCCGAGGGCGATTCCGGCGACGGCGAACGTGAGGAGTCCGCCCACCCAGTACCAGAGCCGCACGGAACGAAACACCGCTACCTCCAACCCGGTTTCACGCTCGTTTTCTGCGGAACGGCGACGAGCCTTGCTTGTTGTACGGAATAGACCACGTGTATTCGCCCCGTTCCAAAAGTTCTTGGGCGTTAGGTATTTGACCCGACCCAACCAGAGGTGTACCATCGCAAATAGTGGCCAAGCACACTGTTTTTGGCCGCCAGGGCCCCCTGCAACGTTCACTTCTTCAAAAATCGGGAAAGGGGTGCGTCCATGCCCTTGTTTGAGGTCGAAACCACGTCGCATATCATGATTGCCTGCGTCGAGAACGAAGCTGCGGCGCGGGGCTTCGCCAATGCCAATTACCCTCAGGAAGAGGTGATCCGGGTGAGTCACCGTCCGCGCGACGCCTGGGTGATTTCCAAACGCCTGCTCGGTTTGACATCGACGACCGACCCGTGTACCACCGCACGGGACTGCCTCGCCAAAGCCCAGGGCGACAAACTGCACGCCGTCAGGCTCTACATGCAGCATACCGGTAGCGACCTCGAAGGCGCCCGGAAAGCCATCGAATCGAACATGGCTATGGGCTGGTAGGTCTCGGCACGAGAGATCCCTTCGGCTTCAAGCGGCTCGCCTCTCGCGGAGAGAGCGTGACGGTGCTCAATGTGTCGCCGCAAGCCGCGATCGGAGTCGGTGTCCCACCTTACCCTTCCGGACCAAAGGCTCGTGAGGGGAGTGGTGGTTTGCGCTTGCTGCATCGTCAACTCGACTCGATCGTGTTCGTGGCTCCCGTTCAAGCTGTGAGCCGGTCGTGGCCAGCGCGAAGTCGATCGGGTATTATTTCGCGATTCGCTGACACCGGTGTGTTGCATTCACTTTGGACCGACGCCACGCTCGGGCGGAGCGTTCGTTCTACCGACTGATTTGGGGGAAGCCATGTCGAACGTGGTCTGTCTGATTCTCGGTGGCGGGCGCGGGACGCGCCTTTACCCTCTCACCAAATCACGGAGCAAACCCGCGGTCCCCATCGCCGGAAAATACCGGCTCATCGACATCCCCATCTCGAACTGTATCCACTCCGGTTTGAACCGGATCTTCGTCCTCACGCAATTCAACTCGGTCAGCCTCCATCGCCACATCGCCAACACTTATAAGTTTGATCCGTTCGGCGGCGGCTTCGTCGAAGTCCTCGCCGCGCAGCAGACGATGCAGCATGAGACCTGGTATCAGGGAACGGCCGATGCCGTGAGGCGCAACATCCCCTACTTCACCGAACAAACGTACGACCTCGTGTTGATCCTGTCGGGTGACCAGCTTTACCGCATGAATTTCCAGGAGATGATCCGCACTCACGTCGAAAGCAAAGCCGACGCCACGATCGCCGCCCTCCCCGTCGGCGAATCGGAGGCGCGATCGTGCGGTATCATGCGGATCGATGACGGCGGCCGGGTCATCGATTTCGAGGAGAAGCCGAAGACCGCCGAAAAGCTCCAGCGCGTTCGCACCGAGCCCGCGTCGCTCGAGCGCTTTGGTATCAAAGCGGATGGGCGTAACTATCTCGCCAGTATGGGAATCTACTTGTTCAATCGTGCGATGCTCGTGCAGCTCCTCGCCTCCGGCACCGCGACGGACTTCGGCCACGAGATCTTCCCCCAGGTGATGGCCAATCACCGCGTGCAAACCCATCTATTCGACGCCTACTGGGAAGACATCGGAACCATCGGCGCGTTCCACAAGGCGAACATCGACCTGACCCGTGATGATCCGCCGTTTGACTTTCAGTTTGGCGATCACCCGATTTTCACGAGGCCCCGTTATCTTCCGCCCTCGCGCCTTAGGGGAGTGCAGGTGACAAACAGCCTCATTTCGGATGGTTGCCAGATTGGCCGCGGTTCGGTGATCGAGAATTCGGTGATTGGCGTCCGTTCGCAGATCGGCGATAACGTGACCATTCGGAACACCTATATTATGGGTGCCGATAGTTACGAGCAGCCCCGCCACATCGCCGATAACGCCCGAGCTGGTCGCCCGAATATCGGGATCGGCTCCGGTTCCATTATCGAGAACGCCCTCATCGACAAGAACGCCCGCATCGGCTCGAACGTGCGGATCGTCAACGAATCCGGTGTCGTCGACTCAGAAGAGGCGCCCCATTACGTGATTCGCGACAAGATTGTGGTCATCCCGAAATACACGATCCTCCAGGACAAGGTAGTGATTTGAGCGGCATTCCGCTCAACTAGTCGTAGACTGTGCGGAAACAGGAATGTGAATACTCCCTCCCCCCATAAGGGGGAGGAAGTTGAATTCGACGCTTGTTCTGTTGAGACATCATCGTTATGAGCGACTGGGTCATTTGCGTCAAAGACTTATACAAACAGTATCCCGGTCGCGATGGCCCGGTTAATGCTGTCAACGGAATCGACCTTCAGGTCCCCGTAGGCGAGTGTTTTGGGCTTCTTGGGCCGAACGGGGCGGGAAAGACGACGACGGTCGAAATCCTTGAAGGTCTGAATCAGGCGACGTCCGGTAATGTCGAGGTTTTGGGACTTCGTTGGGATCGGGACGCGACGGCGATCCGCGAGCGCATCGGAGTGACGCTCCAGGAGACGCGGTTCCCCGACAAGCAGACGGTCCTCGAGCTGATCGCGCTCTTCCGAAGCTTTTACCGTACCGGACTCGAGCCGGAAGCCGCCATCGGCCGGGTTTCGCTGGAGAGTAAGTCGAACACGTTCGTCGAGAACCTCTCGGGCGGGCAGCAACAGCGCCTGGCGGTGGCGATTGCGCTGGTGGGTGATCCCGAACTGCTTTTTCTCGACGAGCCCACGACGGGCCTTGACCCCCAGTCTCGCCGACAGCTCTGGGACGTGATTGGCGACTTGCGCGAACGAGGGCGGACGACTTTGCTCACCACGCACTACATGGACGAAGCCGAAAAGCTCTGCGACCGCGTTGCTGTCATCGACCACGGTAAGATCATCGCTCTGGGGTCACCGAGGGAGCTGATCGCCCGGCTCGGCGGCGAACACATCGTCGAATTCGCCATCGGTGGGAAGATGGCTCCGCTTCCGGCCGAAGCGTTCGCGAGTCTGCCGACCGTGCTCGCAGCACGAACCGAGGCCGATGGTTTTGCACTCACCGTCGGCGCACCTCACAGCGCCATTCCCGCGCTGCTCGATTACTTAAATGCCCAGGAGCGCCCGCTCGCCCGGCTCACGACCCGGCAGGCGAGCCTCGAAGACGTTTTCGTCTCGCTCACAGGGCGGCATCTCCGCGACGGCGAACCCGAGGAAGCCCCCGCTAACGGCAAGGGTCGTCGAAAACGACGGGGGAGACGGTAGAGAGCGTCGTCAACCCTCGATCAAACGTTCCAGTTCGGCTTCCTCGATCACCGGTATGCCGAGTTGCTTGGCCTTGTCGAGCTTGCTACCGGCCTCCTCGCCGGCGACCAGGTATGTGGTCATCTTGGAGACGGATCCGGTCACCTTCCCACCGTGCTGTTTGATCAGTGCCTCGGCCTCAGAACGCCCTCGTTTGGGCAGTGTGCCTGTGATCACGAATGTCTTCCCCGCAAGCGGCAGACTCCCCTTCGCGGCATGCGCCCGTACGACGGGAGCGGGTTGTACGCCCACGGAGGCGAGCTCGTCGAGGAGCCGCTGGTGGTCGGGCTCCTGAAAGAATTCGTAGACGCTCGCGGCCACAACCGGTCCCACTTCGGGAACCGATTCCAGCTCGGCGAGTGTCGCGGCCCGAAGGGCCTCAAGCGTTGCGAATCGTTCGGCGAGCACCTCGGCCATGCGTGTGCCGACGTGCCGGATCGTTAGCCCGGTCAGGAACCGGTCGAGCGACCGCGACTTGGTCGCCTCCAGGGCGTCGACGAGATTCTGGGCCGACTTCTTCCCCATGCGCTCCAGGTTCGCAAGAGTGGGAGTGTCCAGCCGGTAGAGATCAGCCAGGCTCTTGACCAGCTTTTGATCCACGAGCTGGCCGATTAGCTTCTCGCCCAGACCGTCCACGTCCATCGCGTCGCGATGGGCGTACCACCGAATCCATTCTTTGAGCTGGTCCGGACAATAGAGAGCCGATCGGGTGCAATGCGAGTCGACTTCGCCCGGTGTGCGCTCGACGGGCGCTCCGCAGCTTGGGCAGACCGTTGGGAACACGAAAAGTGTTTCCGTACCGTCGCGGGCTTGTGTTTCGACGCGGACGACCTGAGGAATGATCTCGCCCGCCTTCTGGATCACGACGGTGTCGCCAATGCGGACGTCCTTGCGGGCGATTTCGTCCGCGTTGTGCAGGCTCGCTCGCTTGACCGTCGTCCCGGCGAGGAGGACGGGGGTGAGGTCGGCGACAGGAGTGAGTTTTCCCGTCTTGCCGACTTGCACCGTGATGTTCACGATCTTGGTGACAGCTTGCTCGGCCTCATATTTGTATGCGATCACCCAGCGCGGGCTCTTGCTGCGTGCTCCAAGGCGGGCCCGCTGGCGCAGGTCGTCGACCTTGATCACCAGTCCGTCGGTCTGGAAGTCGAGCGTATTGCGCCGGTTCTCCCAGTCCTGGGCGTGCTGGACGACCTTCTCGATCGAATCGTACGCAGCGCAGTGGGGCGTGACCGGGATGCCCCACTTCTTGAGGAACTGGACCATCTCGAAGTAGGAGTCGGTCGTGACGCCGTCGTATTCGCCGAGTCCATGGGAGACGAACTTCAACCTGCGCTGGGCGCAAAGGCGAGAGTCGAGCAGCTTGAGTGAACCCGCGGTCGAATTGCGCGGATTCGCGAAGGGGATCTCGTCGTTGGCACGCCGAATCTCGTTCAGGCGGACGAGTTCGGAGTTGGTCATGAAGACCTCGCCGCGGACTTCGACGAGCGGAGGCGGCGAGTTTGTGAGGACGAGCGGGATCTCACGGACGGTCTTAAGGTTCTCGGTGATGTCGTCGCCTTGCTCGCCGTCGCCTCGGGTGGCGCCCTGGACGAGCTTTCCGTGCTCGTAACGGAGACTTACCGCCACGCCGTCGACCTTGAGCTCGACGACATAACGGACGGGTTCGCCTGGCGTGAGCCCTCGGCGCACCCGCGCGTCCCACTCGCGCACTTCATCGTACTGATAGGTGTTATCGATCGAGAGCATCGGCACGGTATGCTTGACCGTCTTGAACGCAGTCAAAGGCTGCCCGCCGACGCGCTGGGTGGGACTGTCCGGAGTGATCAGGTCGGGGTGTTCGGCCTCGAGTTCTTCGAGCCGCTTCATCAGCTTGTCGAAGTCGCGATCGCTGATGATTGGGGCGGCGTCGATGTAGTAGAGGTAATTGTGCTTGTTGATCTCAGCGCGAAGCGCTTCGATCTCCTGAAAGACGTTCGTGTGTTCCATCGGAACTTTCACCCTCAGGGGCCTTCCGACGTGAAACTTTCGCGGTTGTCGGCTCGTTTCCGCTTCGACGCCGCGGCGAACCAACGATCGGTTGCCATGGCAACCAGCCCGGTGACCATCATGATGACGATCTCAACACCCAGCGCCATCGGTCCGTTTCGATCGAGCCAGTCGACCAGCGCCCGTGAGCCCGGCCGAGGCGGAGCGTTCGGGTGATCGATCGCTTGCTGGACGATCATCGGGCTGACGCAGTACATCAGTGCGGTGATTACGAACAGCGTGCTTACCAGAAGGAGAAGCACGTAGAAGGGATTTGGCAGTGCCCTTCGGGGAGTTTCCGACATGACGATGGACTCAAACGGCCGGCAGCGAGGCGTGGGTCGAACGCGAGGGGCGAAATGGCCCGCCCCTCGGCTCGTTCGAGGGGCCGGCTACCTACCGATGCGGTTATGCGCCTCCGAACACCCACTCATCGCCCGCGATGGTGTACGAGACGATCTCCTCGGGCTTGAACCACAGGGCGATCTCGCGCTGGGCGGATTCAGGGCTGTCGCTACCGTGCACGAGGTTGTTCTGTTTGCTGATCGAGAAGTCGCCTCGGACCGTGCCCGGCGCAGCGGCGGCTCCATTCGTGGCGCCGAGAAGGTTGCGGACGACGGCGATCGCCTCGTTCCCCTCGAGGACGCCGACGATGACTGGACCACCCGTGATGAACGAAAGCAGACCCTCGAAGAACGGCTTACCCTGGTGCTCGGCATAATGCTTCTCGCCGAGTGCGCGGTCGACCTGGAGAAGCTTCAAAGCGATGACTTTCAGGCCCTTGGCTTCGAACCGCTGGAGGACCTGGCCGGCAAGCCTGCGCTGGATACAGTCGGGCTTGAGGATGATGAGCGTACGCTGCATGGAAAAACCGATCTCACGTCGAGGAAGTTTCTAGACCGAAGTTCTTGCGATGTTTCGGTCTTTGACAACGAGAGCGGTAGTTTAGCGGCTCGGGGGCCCGGCTTCAAGGCGAGGGGAGGACGGCGCGAGTCTCTGGGCGAGTCGGTTGATGGCGGATCGAGTGAGGTGTGCCTGGCCGCATACCCGAAAACAGCCAATCGGGGGGTTCAAAGCCGTCCTGATCAGGACAGCGCGGTTGGTGTGACGCTCCAGCGCAGCTCCTCATAACTCTCGGTATCGAGACGCCACACTCGCAGTTCAGGCTTCGTCCCGAGGCATGAGATAATGATATGCGGAATGTCGCCGTAGTAGTTCCGACTCAGGTCGGTACGGCTGGGCATCGCCGCCGAGCGCGGATGCGAGTGGTAAATCGCGACGACCTGCTGGCCCGCGGCGCGAAGGTCGCGGTGAACCGAGAACAGGTCCATGGGATGCGCGTCGTAACGCCTCTGGGGATCCTCAGCGACGTTGCGGAGAGGATAGATCGAGACCGCGTTCAAACCGTTGCCCCCGAGAATCCCGCAGCACTCGTTAGGCATCTCGGCGAGCGCGTAGGCCAACATGGCGATGTGTACGTCGGCTGATAAGTGCAAAGTAGGTTCGTCGTCGGCCATCGGGGTTTCGGTCAGAGAACGTGGATCGATCGCGATCGATCCACGCCTCCCGCTCCAGGAAACGCGGTGTATTCCTAACTTCTCGCGGAATGGCAGATGGAACAAGCAAGATGTCAGATGCAGGTTGCCGAATCCTCGCTAGCGGCCGATTTGCGCTCGCCAGGGAATTTGGCATTCATCGCTCATCCGGCATCCCCCATTTTGCATCTGCCATCTGCCATTTTGCATTCGGCGTTTACTCGGGGAACAACGGCGTCGAAAGGTACCGCTCGCCCAGGTCGGGCAGCACGACGACGAGCAGCTTACCGGCGGTCTCCGGCCGGCGCGCGACTTCGAGGGCACCGGCGAGGGCGCCGCCGCACGAAATGCCACACAGCATCCCTTCCTCACGCGCCAAGCGGCGCGAGAGTTCAAACGCGTCCTCGTCGCGAACGGCCACGACTTCGTCGATGACGTCGACGTTCAAGTTCTCGGGAATGAAGCCGGCCCCGAGCCCCTGGATCTTGTGCGGGCCCGGTTTGAGTGGCTGCTTCTCGCGGTACTGTCGGATGACCGGCGAGTTGACCGGCTCGACCGCGACCACCTTGACCGAGGGCTTGCGAGCCTTCAGCACTTCACCGCAGCCAGTGATCGTGCCGCCGGTCCCGACGCCGCAGACGAGGATGTCCACCTTGCCGTCGGTGTCGTTCCAGATTTCCTCGGCGGTGGTTTTGCGGTGAACCTCGGGGTTCGCGGGGTTCTTGAACTGCTGTGGCATGAACGCATTCGGGTTCTTGCTCACGAGTTCTTCGGCCTTCCTTACTGCCCCCGGCATCCCTTCGGCGGCCGGGGTGAGCACGATCTCGGCGCCGAGTGCCTTGAGGAGCCGCCTGCGCTCGAGGCTCATGCTCTCGGGCATCGTGACCATCAGTTTGTAGCCGCGCGACGCGCAGGTGAACGCGAGACCGATACCGGTGTTTCCACTCGTCGGCTCGACGACCAGCGTATCCTTGTTGATCTTCCCGGCGGCCTCCGCCGCTTCGATCATGGCCACGCCGATGCGGTCCTTGACCGACCAGAGCGGATTGAAGTTCTCCAGCTTTGCCACGACGTCGGCATGACATCCCTGGGTCACACGCTGAAGGCGGATGAGCGGTGTGTTGCCGATCGTTTGCGTGATATTGTCATAGATTCGCCCCCGCCCTCGCTGTTCGGCCGTCGCCATCCTGGTCTCTCCTCGTTCAGGAACGCATCGAATCGCCCATCGTCGAGCCGGGCCCGGCCGCGAGGGATTGCCACGCAGCGTGTTGGGGAAACCTCGACGACCAAGAATGTTCGACATGATAGGGGAGTCGCTGACGAGCGGCAAGGTGGGTTGGCTAAGTCCGACTTTGAATGGAAACGCTGCACCCAAGGCTCCTTGCGCAGTTTCCCAGAGTGCCAAGATGGCCCGGTTGGAAGTGGCTCCGGAATTCAACCCTCGCCGTGGCACCCTGGTTTGAGTTTTGCGCAGAGAACTTCAGTGTGCGTCAAGCGTCCAAGCCGATAGGGACGGACCGCGTCACGTCTTCGTTTTCAGCACCTCTCCAGGAGTTTTGTCATGCGCGCGTGTACGGGGCAACTTCGCCATTGGGGCGTTTTCTTGCTGCTGCTGGTCATCAGTGGTATCTCGGCATGCAACGAGGAGGCCCCTCAAGCCGGAGCGAGCGGAACTGTCGCGGCCCGTCCCGCCGCGACAGCCGAAGGTACGCCCGCGTCATCGAAGGCCGTCGCGTATGGCGGCGCGCTACCGGCAATGACTCCCGGAATGCCACCGCCCTCCGTGCTGCCGCCTTTCTCGCCAGAGCCGAATACGGAACAGTACGGTCGCGTGAGCGAGAACCTCTTCATTGCGGTCGCACGCGAACCACTCTCCACATTTTCCATCGATGTGGATACGGCGAGCTACTCAAACGTTCGTCGCTTCTTGACCCAGAATCAGTTGCCGCCGAAGGACGCGGTTCGCATCGAAGAGATGATGAATTACTTCCCGTACAGCGATCCACCGCCGGCGGGTGATGCGCCTTTCTCGGTCCATGTGGAGATCGCCGACTGTCCCTGGAACGGCGAGCACCGGCTCGCGCGGATCGGATTGCAAGGCCGTCGCATCGACAGAGGGGAGCGACCGTCGAGCAACCTGGTATTCCTGATCGATGTCTCCGGTTCGATGTCGAGTGCCAATAAGTTGCCGCTCCTCAAGAAGTCGCTCCAGGAGATGGTGCGCCAACTCGGGGAGAACGACCACGTCGCCATCGTGGTTTACGCGGGAGCCTCCGGGCTGGTGCTTCCTTCAACGTCATGTCTCGAGAAGACCAGGATCATCGAATCACTTGAGAGGCTGCACGCCGGGGGTTCGACCAACGGAGGCGCGGGGATCCAACTGGCCTACGACACGGCCACGGCCAACTTCATCAAGGGTGGGACGAACCGGGTCATCCTGGCGACCGACGGCGACTTCAACGTGGGGTTGAGTGACAACGATCAACTAACTCAGCTCATCGAGGCGAAAGCGAAGAGCGGGGTCTTCCTGAGCGTTCTTGGCTTCGGGATGGGTAATCTCAAGGACGATAAACTGGAGCGTCTGGCTGATAAGGGGAATGGCCACTACGCGTATATCGACGACCTGCAAGAGGCCCGCAAGGTGCTGATCGACGAGTTGGGCGCGACCCTCGTGACGATCGCCAAGGACGTGAAGATTCAGGTCGAGTTCAATCCGGACAAGGTCTCGGCCTATCGATTGATCGGCTACGAGAATCGGCTCTTGAACAAGGAAGACTTCAACGACGACAGGAAGGACGCCGGCGAGATCGGCGCAGGCCACCACGTGACGGCGCTTTATGAACTCGTCCCGCCCGGGAAGGACAAAGACCTCCCGGCCGTCGATCCCCTGAAGTTCCAAAAGCCGGAGACGACGCTCGTCCCCAGCAAGGAATCGCTTCTGGTCAAACTTCGCTACAAGCAACCGGACGGCGACCGAAGCCAACTGATCCAGGGGGGTGTCGAAGACACCGGGACCGACTTCGGTCACGCCTCCGATGACTTCAAGTTCGCTTCGGCCGTCGCGGCGTTCGGAATGCTTTTGAGGGATTCCGACGAAAAAGGGAGCCTGACCTGTTCGGGCGTGCTTGAACTGGCGCAGTCGGGTCTCGGGGCGGACCCGGGCGGGTACCGGCGGGAATTTCTCGAACTCGTGCGCGCGGCACAATCGCTGACGCGTTGATCAGGCGCAAACGCTCTCTCTCGCGACTCGGCCTTCGATGACTCGCGTCTTCGGGGCCACGTTCGAGAGAGCACGCAACGCTAGGAGTTTGCCGGTCCGATCGGGAACGCGGGGCAGAGCTTACAATGCCTCGGCGTCTCCGACGTCGCTGACGGGTTCCAAAGGCTCTTCGTGTGGAAGATTCCAGACGACCTCTTTGAAGAGTTCGTAGGGGAAGGCGTCGAAGAACTCGATTCGGACGATCCCGCGCTCCTGGCCCTTAATCCGTCCGGCGACCCACATCTGTCGCGCAGGGCCGACAACGCAAACCCAGAGCGTCTCAGGATTCATAATCGGCGCGGTCACGCGAATGGCTGCGCCGCCCGATGAAATGTTGCACAACAAACCGGTCTCGGTGTGAAAGTCTTCTTCAACCCACCAGCCTAGATACACCCGATCTTTGAGTGGGGCATAGCGCGCTTCTCTGCGGCGTTCTTCCAGACAGCCTCCCTGTAGCGGCACTGAGGCGGTGACCAGATCCGCGTCGATACCGATCGAGGACATGGATTGCTAGCTCCCTTGTTGGCATTTCCACCTGTCGTAGGTGTCCGGTCCTCCGCACTCTACGCAGCGTCGCGCGAGTTGGCTCGGAGGAGCAACGGTATTCAACAATTAGGTCAGGACCGACAATCCGTCCCGGGTGATACCAGATTAGTCGCCGCTTTGTGACTAAAATGGAGCAAAAAAGGATCATCGTGAGGAATACATCGAACACCCGAACGTATCGTTTTGCCTTCGTGTTGCTCCAGGGCAGCGTTATCCTTCATTTGAGGAATAAAATAGACACAAGGGCGAAGAGCGGAATCAAAATGCTGAAGCTGTAGACCATATATCCAAAGAAGCTCGGCATCTTCACCCGGCGCTGTTCGGCGATCAGCTTAACCATGAGATTCGGTGCGTTACCGATGTACGTATTCGCGCCCATGAACACGGCTCCAAGCGAGACCGCAGCGAGAAGATCAGCCCTGACGCTGCTTTGAGTCAGTCCAACGAGTTGCATTCCGTCGCGGACGGGCAGGCTTTTGGCGGTCTCGAGGAAGACGACGTATGTCGGGGCATTGTCCAGCATGCTCGAAAGCATACCCGAGGCCCAGAAGAAGTGTGCTGGGGCAGTGAGTCCGAGCTGTGACCCGCGCGCTTGGAGAATTTCGATCGGAATCTGCATTGTCAGGAAAATGCCGAGGAAAAGACAACCCACCTCGATGATCGCAGCATTGGAATACTCGGTCTCTTTTCGCAGACCTCGGGGGGTGGTCAAGATCGAGAGCACAAGGAAGAGGACGAGTATGCCCTCACGCGCGAACTCCACTGGGTAGATATCGGTCCCCGGTAAGGGTCGGGCCGGATGGATCAAAGCCACGGCGAGCACAACGCCGAGCAACCATGCGAGATTGATGCCGCCGTGAAGCCGCAGAGGCGATACGTGACGGATCTCCGACGCGACCGCTTCCGGGGTCTCGCGCCGATGGGCGATGCAATCCCAGAGGAAGTAGACGGTTAGCAAGATAGCGATGCAGAAGAACCAGGGACCGAATAAGCCGAGCGTCCAATGGAACGGAACACCGGCGAGATACCCAAGGAAGAGCGGAGGGTCCCCGAGCGGTAATAAGCATCCACCGATATTCGAGACCAGGAAAATGAAGAAGACCACGGTGTGCTGAACGTGACGCCGTTCGCGGTTAGTTTGCAGGAGCGGGCGAATCAGAACCATCGATGCGCCGGTCGTGCCGATGAGGCTTGCCAGGAGCGCCCCGAGCGCCAGGAATGATGTGTTCACCCAAGGTAACGGGCGCAGTTCGCCCTTCAGTTGAAGACCCCCGGAGATAACGTAGAGACTGGAGATCAGGACCATGAACGGCAGGTAATCGCCCAGCAAGGCATGTTCGAGGACAGCCTTTACCGTCGATAGACCCGGGTTTGCTCCATGATAGCCGTAATTTCGTCCTAAATAATGGAGAAGGACCAGACCGCCGAGCACCAATCCTGTGGCCAACTTGAACCAGTTCTTCTCCCACCAGTGGTGTGCGACGGGAACTAAGGGGAAGAGCGCGATCGCCAACAACAGGAGGGCAAAAGGTGCAATCCAAGCCAGGCTCGGCGCGATGGCCTCATTGTTCATGCCGGGCACCAACATCGCCGGTTGGCCCGCGATGCATGGACTTACGGTTAAGAAGAGCACGAAAAGGCCGCTCGCGAAGACGACCGCGAGGCATTTGCGCGTGATGGTCGCTGATGTCATGGTGCGCTATCCCAACGCTGGATGACCCTGAACCCCGCCATGCGCCTGGTGCGCCTCACGAGGTTACCGCAAACAACTTACCAAAGCCGCTCGAAACCGAGTCGACTGAGACCAGACGCAAGCCGCTCAACTGCCAAGGGTTGTAAGAGGGGGCGAGCGGGAGGGGTCGTGCGAGGCTACCCGCCCGCCCCGTGGCGGTAAGTCGAATCGGCTGGAAACCGAGACGACCGTCGCCATGAGGGAGGTTCGTTCCTCGAAACTAACAGGTATACCTGCCAGAAATGAGGAAAATTTGATCATGCTTGAAGCCAATTCATGGTTCCAAGCTTGAAGTCGACAATTACGGTTGCAAACGTAGTGCCAGACGACCCTACATGTCTCATGCCAACATTCCTCGGTCACGCCATGCTCGAGTGCCTGCGAGCAAATCTCGTCATTGAAAGAACTTGAGGTGAATGAGCTTGTTCGCGTCGCTGCGTGAAATTGGTAATCGATTTCAGCGGCGGTTCATCTCGTCGGTTGAGTTTCTAGGCAGATTGGGCTTATGCGTTAGGCAGTCGTCATATTAGGTGACTCGACCGGTTGATTAATAATTCGATTGTACCAATTTATTTTGATATGAAATGGCAATGTGCTTCCGCCAATGTGAATTCGGTTCCGGACCGTCCGATAGACAAACAGTTGCCTCCGCCGGGTTTGGAGTCGTTGGGCTCCAAGCCTCGATTCATGGTCTGTAATACTTGGAAGCTCGCTCTACGAGACACCGCCTTGTGGGTTCGGAGTGTTCGGCGAGCGAGCGTAAGATTGCGCGTCTGACGGTCCGTGACCGACGCCACGGGCCGTCAGCGTACGAGACGACGTCTCGAGTGGTGTTACGGCTTGCCGACGGGAACCTTTGAGTCGGTCATGACACCGACCTTCTTCGGAACGCCGGGGCCATGGACCTCGAGATGCTCCTGGCCTGCGACCTGAACGGCGACGGAGTCTTCGTTGACGTACCCTTCGACGCCCATTTCGGGAATATCGAGGCCTGCGATTTCGGCAACGGCCGGGGGGCGGTTGCCCATGGTCTTCTCGACGATAAAGAAGAACAACCAAGCCGTGGGAACGACGTAGAGGACGTTGGTGAGAACGCCGATCAACTGTGCGAACAGTTGGCTCGCGCCGCCGCCGTAGAAGAGGCCTGTTGGGGCTGCGGCGATTCCGTTGAGGCCTCCACCATACTCTCCCGTCGCCAGGAAGCCGATCGAAAGGCAGCCGAAAGCTCCACACACTCCATGGACACTGACAGCGCCGACGGGGTCGTCGACCTTCAGAACGCGCTCGACGAAGAGAACGCTCCAGATCACCAGCACTCCGGCCAGTGCGCCAATGATGACCGCGCCAATGGGGTTAACGAATGCGCACGGCGCGGTGATCGCCACGGCGCCGGCGAGTAGACCGTTGCAACCCATCGTCGGATCCGGCTTTCCGAAGACGGCCCACATGTAGAGGAGAGAGCTAAGGCAACCCGCCGCAGTCGCCAACATTGTGCAGACCGCAACGGAGCCAATCCGCAAATCGGTAGCCGCCAGGGTGCTTCCTGGGTTGAAGCCGAACCAGCCGAAAGCAAGGATCAGCGTCCCGAGGACAACCATCGGAATGTTATGGCCCGGGATCGCGTTGGGTGTCCCGTCCTTGTTGTACTTGCCGATACGCGGTCCGACGATGATGGCGCCTGCGAGGGCCGTCATTCCCCCTGTCATGTGCACGACGCTCGACCCGGCGAAATCGATGTGTCCGTTACCGAGACCAAAGTTGACTCCCAGGTCGGCCAGCCATCCGCCGCCCCAGACCCACGCTCCGTAAATCGGGTACAGGAACATCGAGAGGAAGAATCCGAATACCATGAAAGCCGAGAACTTCCAACGTTCGGCCATCGCCCCGGTCGGAATGGTCGCGGCCGTGTCCATGAACACCATCTGGAATAAGAAGAGGGTCAAGACGGTCGCGTCGTTCGCGGCCCCCGTCAGGAAGAACCCTTTCATACCGATCAGCTCGAACGGTTTGCCGAACAGCTCGATCGACTTGATCGTATCCAGGATGTTCGGTCCGTCAAACGTGAGGACCGGCCCGTAGCCCCCGAACATGAAAGCGAAGCCACACGCCCAGAAACCGAGCATGCCGATCGCGTAGACGACGAAATTCATGCCCATCGTGTGACCGACGTTCTTGGCTCGGGTCAGTCCTGTCTCAACAAGCGCGAATCCTGCTTGCATGAACATAACTAAAAACCCGGTAAGCAACGTCCAGAAGATGTTAAGCCCCTGCTTGAGCAGCTTGACATCCTGCGCTAGAGTCTCCTGAGTTACGGTCACTTTCTTCGTCGTCGGGTCCGCAGTTCCCGTAAGGGCACCGAACGTATTGGCTCCGGTGTACGATGCTCCTGTTGAGTCGGGCTTTGTTGGAGGCATCGTAGCGTCCGGTCCGGGAGGAGCGGGCGCTGCTGCGGGAGCGGGTGCTGCAGTCGACGTAGGCGGCGTGGTTGCTTCCTTGGCTTTCTCATCCTGAGCGCGACTTGAACCGGACGTCAAAACCAATCCGAGCGCGAGGCTCAGAGCCAGTGAGAGGCCACACCATCTCAGCAATCGTCTTCGCATCATGGATCTCCAATTTGGTGGCGCCGCAAGAAGGCCGAACCAGGTCGCGAAATCAGCACGAGCTGCCCCGAACATGAGGGCGACCGCTCTGACCGTCTGTAAACGTAAGCGCAACACGTTGAAGAACCGCCGGCGCGAGCGCTCTGGAAAAAAGCCCACCTCGCAGACTGTGAGGTGCCTTCGCGTTCGACTCCCGTCGCTTCAGCGCAACCCCGCGCGCAGGGAATCTCCGCATCCCGCACGGAAGTTTATATAATAAACAACCGTTAATGCTCAGGATTCACACAACGAACGGACGCAGAAATCAGAGAGCGAATAGCACTCGACCTGACGGTTACCCTGAAATGCCCTCTTTAGGAAATCTCGTGCCAGCACCCGAGGCGAGCACCAGACGAACGCCGCTCCAGGGCGTTTAAAGGTTTATGACAGCAAGACTTGGGCAAAAGCGGTACGGCCCTTCCCGGACTACCGCAGTTAAGCGGTGTGCACAATCGGAAAGCACGGCTGCCTCTGGCGTGGGCTGGGGTGGGGCAGAATTGTTGACGGATGCATGAGATTCCACGGGATTTCAGTCGCTACGAGCGAGGTGAGCTAAAGCAAGTTATAGAAAATCATTCCGACGTTCCCCATTCGAATTGTCCGAGTTGGCATCCTGTTGTGGCTCAGAAAGAAGGTGGAGCGTCAGCCCGTCGCGACCTCATTCGTTACCTAAACCGTGCCGCCGTTTTCGCGATCCTGCCACGAGACCGGGCACGGGTCGACGCTGAGAGGCACGCGAAGCTGCAACGTTGATCCGCTGCAGGCACCAGCGCCTCTGAATGGGGCGCCGCACCGAATACGTCCGAAGTGCTTATGGGACGATTGTCTGTGCTCGTTTACGCGCCCAGTGTCCAGCGCGCTAAAAGTCCTGATGTGAGCTCGGGAAGCACGGCGGGGACTGGAGTGCCCAGATCGGTCATGATTCCCTCGGCGGCTCGGTAACCGCTTCGTACCGCCCCTTCCATCGTGGCGGGCCAGCCGGTATCGGTCCAGTCGCCGGCCAGGAAGAGGCCGTCGATTGGCGTGCGCTGGGATGGTCGAAGGGTTTCGATTCCTGGCCGGACGGCGAACGTCGCGCCGTGCTCGGTCACGACGCGCGACCGCACGAGCTTCGCATTACGCGACGCTGGCCACAGCTCACCGAGCTCGCGGAGGACCGCGTCCAGAATCGCAGCGTTATCGAGGGGGAGCAGGTCGTAGGATGCGCTAATGACAAGCTGGAGATACTCGAGCCCGTCGGCATTCGACGAGCGCTGCTGGATCTGTGTATGGTTGAAGACCCACTGGATCAATCGGCCGACGGTGACGACATGGGCGTGCGGGCAGACAGGACGATCGAACCAGAGATGAACGCCCGTTATTGGTGATGATCGCATCTGGTCGAGAGACGCGAGCGCGGGCATCCTATCTCGGGACTCCGCGGGGAGGAGATCGGGTACGCGATCGAACGGCACTGCGAGAACGACAAAATCCGCCGAGAGTTTCTCGCCCGAACGGAGCGTTACGCCGGCCACTGCGCCCTCGTCATCGAGGTCGACAGCGCGAACTCCGGTCGTTAGATGCACGTTGGCCTCCCTGGAGAGTAACCACTCCTGGAGCCGAGTGCCGTAGATCTCGCCCAGGGGCGCAAGCGGGATTTCTATCTGAAAACCGTCGCGGTTGCGGAGGAAACCGTCCACGAAAACCTTGCGGGCGTGTCCGATGTCCATCTGGTCGAGTCGCTCGTTGAGCGCAGAGACGAGGACCGTCGCCCAGTAAAGGTTGATCGTTCGGATCGTCTGTCGATGGCGTAGCAGCCAGTCGGCGAACGTTTCACCGGAGAATGCTTCCTGAGCCGAGGGAAGGCACGCGATCCCATACGCCACGCGGAGTTTTTCGGACCAGGTCAGGTAATTGGCGGCCAGGAAGCTGGTGGTGAGATGGAGGGGCGCCGGGAGTCGGCTGGCCTGTAGGCGCGAGAGCCGGCCGTCGGGGCCGAGAAAGAGGATCGATTTTTCGCGCCGGAAGAGATGGCTGGTCCCGACGCGGAGGCAAAAATCGGCGAGGTTCGTGCAGCAGGCCATACTGACGTGCTGGCAATTATCGACCAACTCACCGGTGGTCGGATCCTGGAAGGAGCTTGCTCTGCCGCCGAGTCGAGGGCGTGACTCAAACAGTGTGATTCGAAGGCTTCGGTCCACAAGGACCGATGCCGCCGCGAGGCCAGCGATGCCGCCGCCGACGATCACGACATGCGGCGGTGCCGGCTTCCTGATCGGGGAACCGGTCAAAGCTGCGGTCTCCCGGTCACTGGGCCGTTGCCGGTCGCGGCGAGTCGCGGTGATCGGTCTGCCCGCCCGGCCCACGCACTGAGCGCGGTCGTGACCTTGCGCCATGCCGGCACGGAGATTCGGGTCGACAGGACCTCGAAATCCCGCTGGATGATCTCGTCGAGTAGTGCGCGGTAGATCCCGACGATCGCGCGCCAGGCCGGACGTCCGGCCGGTGCGATCCGGTGACCGAGGGGTGCGGCCTGTTCGTAGAACGTCAGCGCTCGCTCGGCTTGAAAGGTGAGTAACGCCCGAAGAGGCTCGCTCACGCTGTTGGCACAGAGGTGTTCCGGTGATACTCCGAAGCGTTCCATGTCAGACTGGGGCAGGTAGATTCGGCCGTTCAGCGCATCCTCGCGGACGTCGCGGATGATGTTCGTCAACTGGAGTGCGAGTCCGCAAGCCTCGGCCCTGGACTCAGCCTCGCCACCCGCCGATTCGTAGCCCCAAATGTGGAGGCAGCACAGGCCGACCGCAGACGCCACGTGATAGCAGTAGCGTTGGAGATCCGCGAATGTCGCATACGGTCGGGGTTCGAGGTCCATTTCGACGCCGTCGATCACCTCTTGCAGTCTCTGCCGCGGAATCCCGTGGCGCCGAACGGTGTCCGCCAACGCCAGCAGTCCCGGCCATGATTCCGCGTCCGCTCTTCCAGACAATACGTAGTCGAGATCCCGCCGCCACGAGCCGATCGCCGCGCGTTTCGCCTCGATGGAACCGGGTTCGTCGGCGAGGTCGTCGGTATGTCGCAGGAAGGCGTAGAGCGCACACATCGACCTGCGAAGCGATGTTGGGAGCAGAAGAAAGCTGTAATAAAAGTTGCGCGCCTCGCGGCGTGACAGGGCACCGCAGAATCGGTAACTGGTTCGCAAGAGATCGTTCACGTGCTCAGCCCCGGGGATCGCAACGATTCATAGACAAGGAAGATGCATCACGCTGAGGAAGGACTGTGCGGCTAGATCGCCCGCGGTTCCACACGTTCCTGGGCATGGTCCGACACGGAGCGTCGCCCGCTTCGCGGCAAAGTGAGATGTCCGACGATGGCTCGGGTCAGGAGCGCCAGTTTCCTGAGCTTACCGAGTTTGGGCCGGGAAGAAAGCACGTCGAATCGCTGATCCTCAATGCATCGAAGAATCGCCAGACCACCGCGCGAGAACAGGTCGACGTCGACCGCCAGTGCTCGAGGTACGCGCGCGATCAAGGGGATCCCTTGCTCGAAAAGCTGTCGCGTGCGCGTGACCTCGAACTCGAGCAAGGCCGCGAATTCCGGACTGAACCGGCCGGCGTTGAGGTCGGCGTCGGAGACTCCGAATCGCAGCCGATCCTCGCGCGGGAGATAGATCCGGCCGATGTCCAGGTCGCGGCTCACGTCCTGCCAGAAGTTCGCGAGCTGGAGGGCCGTGCACGTGGCGTCCGACAGCCGGGCGTTCTCGACGTCGTAGGCCCGGCCGAGATAGAGCACCAGGTGCCCGACGGGATTGGCCGATCGGGTACAATAATCGAGCAACCTTTCATAGGTGTCGTAGTCTCTGACCACCTGATCTTGCTCAAAGGCCGAGATCAACGCCTCGAATGGGTCGATCGGAATGGCGAATTCGCGAACGGTCTCCGCGAGGGCGACCATCACGGGGTGCCGCGTTTCCCCTCCGAACAATTTGCGCAGCTCTCGGCGCCACCACCCCAGGAGCTCTTGCGCTCGGACGGGATCCTCCACCTCGTCGCCAAGATCGTCAGACCAGCGGCAGAACGCGTAGATGCTTTGAAACGCGGGTCGCAAGTGGCGAGGCGTGAGCCACGTCACCACGTGGAAGTTCTCGTAGTGCGACGCCGTGAGCTGCGCGCAATACGCCCGCGCTTGTTCGAGTGACACGTGGTCGGTGGCGTCCGGGCCAAATTGGCGCAGATCATCCCAGAACGGCATGCGTCGCAATCCTGCTTGCTTTGCGGTGGTCCTTCACGATTGTTGGGCAGATTGTACACCCTCGTCGGGGTACCCGCCAGTACGTCGGGAGCCTCCTGAACCTCTCATCGATAACGACCGATTCCGACCCTCGTGACCATCGGATTACGAGCCCGGCTTGATGTCGTTTTCCGTGAATCGGACACCCACGAACTCGGTCTGGTCGATCCCCGTGCGGACGCGTATCCGCCAGGTCATCTCAGGCGCCTTGCGACTGAGCGCGTCCTTGGTGCTCACAAGTTGCGAATCGAGGGTCTCTCCGGGTTTCAACTCCTTGAATTGCTGACCGACGATTTCCCATTCGCTCGTGACGGCAAGTGGATGCATCTCAATGTTTGCACCTTCCGGCATCTCGATATAAGTGTCGGTAACGCCCGCTTCACGTTCCCGCAGGAATGCCTCGTCGAGCGGAGCGAAGACCAGATCCTTCGAAATGTTCCGGACCTTCAAATGAAGTTTCAGCGCGTCGGAGCCTTCGTTCCGCGTTTCGTTACCGCCGATCATGTGCTTGAGCACAATCGGCCCGCTCGTAACGGCCACAGGTGTGATCTCGACCGCGCCAACGGTGAGCGGCTTGCCAAGCGTCGCCATATGTTCCGCGGTAATCGGCGGAGGAGGCGCCAGGCGTCTCGAGAATTTCGCTCGCTGGCCGGGATCAACCCGTTCGTCGATCGGCGGCAGGAAATCTGGCTCTTTCTCGTGCCAGATCCGTTTTCCCGTCCAAAGGATGTAAATCAGCGCGATCGTTACTGCACTGGTGTAACTCCAAAGAAGGACTGTCGAGAGTGGAGTTCCTTGCGGTTCGTCGTCGTAGTCATCGTCATCCTCGTCATCGTCGTCCTTCGCCCGCGCTGGCGAGGTAGTGGGTGTCGCCGCCGAGGTATCGATACCTGCGAGCGCTCCCGAGAAGGGGTTGGCGAGCGCCGAGGGCGGTTCGGGCGAAACCTTCAGACCCGAGAGCTCATCGAACGATCCCGACGACAGGGAGATGTTGGAATCCGGGTCGGACGGGCGACGAACCGGGGATTCGACCGCAGCTTCGGCAGGTGCGGCACTACCGACCGCGTCGAAGGAGCCAGGTGGCTGAAACGGCTGGAGAGGCAACGGCTTTTCCATCTCGAGCGCATCGAGCTCAGCCGACGAGCGCGGCGCTTCCGGCTCGACCGCGGCTTCGGCGACGGGAGGCGGCGCTTCGGGTGCTTCCGGATCGAACTCGCCGAGGAGGGGATCCGGTTTCGCGGCGAGTGCGAGGCTCAGATCGTCGCTGCTGCCGCTGTGCAAGGGTGCGGTGATGGTCGGAGCTTCTTCCTCATGCGCGGCTGGCTCGCCATGCTCCTTGACCTCGGGAGCGGGCGACGTTGGTTCTGGCTGCGGCGACTCGTGAGGTGCTTCAATGATTTCGCTGGACATCGTCCGATCGCTCCTGCAAGGGCGTGTCGGTGCCCTCACGTTGTTGTGTCGAATACCTCGGTACGCCGCATCGCGCGTACCAGTCTAACTGGTGAAAGCAGCGGGACAACGCTTGAGAGTCGATTCCGTGGGGGAGATCAGCCAGTACAGAGATTCCTTCGAGCCGCCGCATGAGTTCGTGCGCGTTGGATTCCTCCGCCAGCGCATTGCTGGTCGGCTCCGCGCCATTGAGAATCACGCCCAGGATCCGCAACCCCCGGCTTCTCGCGGCTTCGACGGTGAGTAGCGTGTGGTTCAACGTCCCCAGCCCGCGCCTGGCGACGATGAGAACCGGGTAATCGAGTTTGACCGCAAGATCGGCGACCGTTGTGACTTCTGCGAGAGGACAAAGCAGTCCACCAATTCCCTCCACAACCAGGACTTCCGCGCGTGTCGACCACCACTCTACGCAGTCGGCAACGGCCCTTTCGATTTCACATTGCGTCAACATTCGCTGTGACCGACGTGCCGCCACCACGGGGGCGAGAGGCTCGTCGAAAAGGATCGGCGCGATCCGTTCGCGAGGGACGGCCTTACCCAACGCGTGCATCAGGAGTTCGACATCCTCGGATCGCCACGAATCACCAACGCGTTCAACGCCCGTCGCAACGGGCTTGAGGACTCCCGTGCGGTTTCCTCCGTCGATCAGGCTTCGGACCAGTGCGGCCGCGACAAACGTCTTGCCCACACCCGTGTCAGTCCCCGTGACAAACACCCCGCGCACGCTCACCCCCCTGCCCCTTCGGTTACGATCCGCACGCATCGTATCATCACATCGAGCATCTCGTCGAGTTCACCTCGCGAGATTGAGAGCGGAGGCATGATGACAAGGACATCGCCAAGCGGGCGAATGAGCAGGCCGAAATCGCGGGCTTTGCGGCAAACTCGGGCACCGACCTGATCCGTTGTCGGAAATGATGTCTTGGCCGCCTTGTCGGCGACGAGCTCCACGCCGGCGATGAATCCGCGCTGGCGGACGTGGCCGACGTGCGGTAATGCCGCGAACTCGTCGAGCCGCTCCCTGAGGCGCGCGACTTTGGGCCGCAGGTTTTCGAGCGTCTGTTCGTCGTCGAACACGCGTAGGCTCGCGAGTGCGACAGCCGCACCGAGGGGATTCCCGCCGTAGGTGTGGCCGTGATAGAAGGTTTTCGCGTCTGCGGCCGTGCCGTAGAACGCGTTGAAGACGTCGTCGGTTGTCAAGGTGGCGGCGAGCGGCAGATAGCCTCCCGTCAAACCTTTCGCGAGACAGAGGAAATCGGGAGCGACCCCTTCCTGTTCGCACGCGAAAAGACTTCCGGTCCGTCCGAAGCCGACAGCAACTTCGTCAGCGATCAGCAGTGCACCGTGCCGCCGGCTCAGCTCTCGGAGCCCTCGCAAGTATCCTTCGGGGTGCACGATCATCCCCGCGGCCCCTTGGACAAGCGGTTCGACGACGATCGCCGCCACCCCGCCCGCGTGTTCTTCGAGCTTCCGTTCCACTTCGGTCAGACACGCGAACGCGCAAGAGGTGCGCTCGAGGCCCAAAGGACACCGGTAGCAGTGCGGTATCGGTGCGCGGATCGTGGGGAAAAGAAGGGGTCGGAACATGGCGTGGAACCGATCCACACCGCCGACGCTCACATCACCGAGCGTGTCGCCGTGATAGGCTCCCCCTAACGCGAGGAATCGGGTCCGATTGGGTTCGGGCGAGTTCTTCTGACGGAAGTACTGAAACGCCATCTTGAGCGCCACCTCGACAGCCGTGGCACCATCGTCCGAAAAGAAGACACGCGTCAATCCCGTCGGTGCACGCCGAACCAGGTTGCGGGCGAGCTCGATCGCCGGAGGATGCGTGAGTCCCAGGAGCGTCGAGTGCGCCATCCTGTCGATCTGTGCGTGCAGCGCCTCGTCGAGTGCCGGATGGCGGTGGCCATGCACGTTGCACCAGAGGGAGCTCACACCGTCAAGGTAACGACGGCCGTCGGTATCGATCAGATAGCTGCCCTCGCCTCGCTCGATGATCAAGGGATCGGTCGCATTCCAATCGGCGAGAGCGGTGAACGGATGCCAGAGATGAGCATGATCCCAGTCGCGCAAGGTGGAATTCGAAGGCATTGGAAATCCGAAGAGTATTGCAGGCGTTGATACGGTCGTTTAATCGAAACTATCGAATAAGGATTGCTTATTGGGCTCTTCGTAACCAAACGGTGGTTCCCGGACCGACGGAGAGTTGGCGTGCTGCGTCTCCGTTGGTGACGGCAATTTCGAGCCATCCGGTGCTTCCGACCAGGGCGACCAACGTGCCTGTGGGGCGTTCGGCGTAAGTGCGCACCAGTCCGTCGATCCGGACTCCGCCGATATCGAAGGTTAGCGATTCGGGCGGATCGGAGACGACCGCTTCTGCCGGAATGTTAGTGATCAGGTTGCCGAACGTATCGCGAAAGATCACCTCGCCTGCCCCGCCCAGTTCGTCTCGTTTCCATTGCAGGTTCTGAAGCGTCACGAACTTGGTGCGGACCGGACCGAGGACCGCGGGGTCACCCCCTTTGAGGACGTGGGCCGCGGCCGGGGCAAGGATGTCTCGCCCGTGAAAGGTCGCGGAGACCGTGGAGCGACGGATCGCTGGGTTAGCGATCTCCCAGATGCCGGAGGGCGGACGCTTGCGGGTGACTCCAGTGATCAAGCCGTTGTCGGGGACGACAAACCATTGTTCTGCGACCGAAACGGCGATCAGGCGCCGGGCGGTCCCAACGCCGGGGTCGACGACGCCCAGGTGGACCGTCCCTGGCGGAAACATGTCCACGAGGTCGGAGATTATAAACGCACCTTCGAGGATGTTCTGAGGCGCGATCGAGTGGCTTACATCAACCAGTTGCGCTCCGGGCACCGCGCTCAGGATCACCCCTTTCATCGCGGCGACGTACGGGCCATCCGAGCCGAAGTCGGTCGTGATTGTCAGGATCGGGTGGGACATGGAGTGAACCTCGTCGGGATGCACGTTGCCGCGATTCTTACCGGTTCAAATTCGTCTGACCCTGGAACGTCGCGGTGATGCGGGAGGAAATCCCGCCACGGGGTGTGAACTGTCCAACCACTTTCATCCAGCGCGGTTGGCAGGAAGCGACGAGGTCGTCCAGGATGGTGTTGATCGAATGCTCGTAAAAGATTCCGCGGTTACGATAGTCGAACAGGTAAAGTTTCAGGCTTTTCAATTCGATGCAAGTGGCAGCCGGCGCGTAAGTAATGATGATCGTGCCGAAGTCGGGCTGACCCGTCTTGGGGCACACCGCGGTAAACTCGGGGCAGGTGATCTCGATCTCGTATTCGCGCTCCCGGAATTGGTTCGGAAACGTTTCCAACAACTGCGCCATGAGCAAACTCCTTGGCCAACGACGGAGTCCGACCGGCCGCTCCGACCGGAGTCAAAGGGTCCAATGCGCTATTGTAACGGATCGAACGCGATTTCGGCGCCCTCGGTTCACGAGCGGCTTCGCGATCGGTCGGACATTTTTATCGCGCGGGCCGGCAGCGCGTCGGGCAGACTGCTCATCGGATTGCAGGTCGCATTCGATCATCGTCGCGGGGCTTTGAAATGAGCCGAATCGTGTATCTGAGCTGGCCGGCCCACGAGATCACGGGCGGCATCAAGATGGCGTTTCGCCATGTCGAAACGCTGCGCGAGGCGGGTTACGACGCGATCGTTGTCACATCGGACGGCAGGCCGCCGGATTGGTTCGAGACCTCAGCGCCTGTGTTCCCGTTAGGAGAACTCCAGATCCATTCAGATATTCTTGTTTTCCCCGAGAACAACCCCAACATACTCCGGCAGTTGGCCGCCTGGCCGAATCGCAAGATCGTCTTTTGCCAGAGCCAGCAGAGAGTTTATTGGGGACTCTCCGGAGCGCGCGATTATCGAGACTTCGGTGTGACCTGCATGATTTGCGTAGGAGCAACAACCGCTGTGTTTTGTCGCCGGCGTTGTCCATCGCAGCCGATTTATATCGTGCCCAACTACGTCGATACAGCTCTGTTTCGTCCTGCTGCCCCGAAGCGACTTCAGGTGGCCTTTGCTCCCAGGAAACGTCCCATGGAGGCTGGCATCATCGAAGACCTGTTCAAGGCCGAGAATCTCGAGTTTCGCTCCGTACCGTGGGTTCCCATCTCGGGTCTCAAAGAGGTGGAGGTCGCTCGAATTCTGGGCGAGTCGGCATTGTATCTCTCGCTTTGCCAACACGAAGCATTTGCGCTCTCGATCCTGGAGGCGCTTGCGTGCGAGTGCGTCGTCGCGGGATTTACGGGATTCGGCGCCCGCGATTATACCAACAGCAGCAATGGATTTTGGGCCGCCGAGGACGATTGTCTCGAGGCCACGGACCGGCTTGCACAGGCAGCGCGGCTCTATGTCGAAGGTGGTGAGCGGCTACGCGATCTTCGTGAGGTCAGCGCTGCGACGGTCCATCTTTACGAACGTTCTCAGTTCGTAAGACGTTTCCTCAACGCCTGGCGTAGCATTCTCGCGGCGTGAGTCGCTCTGTCCGAGGCAAACCTATCCGTGATGGGACGCACGATGACCGTCGCCCGCCCTCATCCCTCGTCACTCCCGGTAGATACACTCGCCGAGCAGTGCGAGACTCGCCGCACCCGGCGATCCGGCCCTGGCGGGCAGAACCGCAATAAGGTCGAAACCGCGATCGTGCTGTCACATTTACCCACCGGGTACACCGCCGAGGCGAATGAACGGCGGACCCAGGGAGAGAATCTGAGGGTCGCCCTGTTCCGTCTGCGTGTGACACTCGCAATTGAGGTGCGCTGCCCATTCGTCTCCGAAGAAGGGCCGAGCGCACTCTGGCGTGCTCGTTGTCCGCACGGACGGATCGCCGTAAACCCGGAGCACGAGGATTTTCCCGCTCTTCTTGCCGAAGCGCTCGACGTGATCGAATCGACCCAATGCGACATCAAGTCGGCTGCCGAGACGTTGGGCTGCACCCCCTCCCAGCTCACGAAGTTTCTCAAGCTTGAACCTCGGGCCTTGCGGCGCGTTAACGAAAGACGACAGATTCTGGGGCTGCATGCGCTGAAATAGATGTGCAGAAACAAGCGAAATTCGCCACTCTCCCGCCGGCCTGCTCGTTGGGGCAATGCAGTTCGCTGCATGCACGCTCTTGCCCGACGTCGGAAAACGGGTTATGCTTTACAAACGTTGAAACTTACCGTGCGGTCGTGCCGAACTACGCGGCGACTCATCGACGCCGATCCCGAGGAGACTGGGAGCGATGGGCGAACGACGTCTTTCTCCCCTTGCGCGTTATTCGTTCGGGCTGGCAGCGCTCTTTATCGGGATCACCAGCACGGCGGCCGTGGCGGAGAGCCAGATTTCGGTCTTTCCCGAACGGTTTGAGATCACTGGGCGCTACGATGGCCGCCAACTCCTTGTCACCGCGGATCCCAGCGCATCGAAACCGCGCGACGTCTCGCGCGAGGTGCGATACGATATCTCGCCGCCTGGTGTGGCATCGGTCGGGTCGGACGGGTACGTGCGACCCCTGGGCTCTGGGGAAGCGACGATTAAGGTCAGTTACGCGGGCCAGACGTCGCAAGCAACTGTCGTTGTGCGGATGACCGGTGCGGAGCGTGCGTTGCATTTTGCCAACGACGTGGAGCCGGTGTTTTCTCGCTTCGGCTGCAACGCGGGCGGCTGCCATGGCAAGGCGAGCGGGCAGAACGGATTCAAGTTGTCGCTGTTCGGTTTTGATGCGGCATTCGACTACAACGCGATTGTCCGCGAAGGGCGGGGACGGCGGGTTTTTCCCGCCTCACCGGAGCGAAGCCTGTTGCTGCTCAAGCCGACCGGAATGGTGCCCCACGGAGGTGGGCGGCTCTTCAAGACCGACAGTGAGCCGTATCAGACAATTCTAAGCTGGATCGCGCAGGGCATGCCCGTCGGCGACGAGAAAGCCCCCACCTTGCAGTCGCTCGAAGTGTCGCCTCGCCAGCGCGTGCTCGATCGGAAAGCCCAGCAACAGATGGCGGTTCTGGCTCATTATTCGGACGGCACGGTCCGAGACGTAACGCGCCAGGCACAGTTTCAGAGCAACGAATCGTCAGTCGCAGCAGTCGAGGAGAACGGACTGGTGCGGACGCTCGACCTCGCTGGTGAGGCCGCCGTGATGGCGCGCTATCAGGGACAGGTCGCCGTCTTTCGGGCGACCGTGCCGCTGAACCAACGGATCGAAAAGTATCCTGAGTTCCCGATAGTTAACTACGTCGACAAGCACGCACTTGCCAAGTGGAAGCTGCTCGGACTGGTCCCGTCCGATCTCTGCACCGATGGCGAGTTCATCCGGCGCGTTTCGCTCGACCTCTGCGGCCGGTTGCCTCAGGCCGAGGATGTGAGGGCGTTCCTTGCCGACAACGCGCAGGACAAGCGTGCGAAACTCATCGATCGGCTGCTCGAAGACCGCGACTACGCCGCCTATTTCGCTCTGCGCTGGGGGAGTATCCTTCGGAACTCGCAGCTCGCAGGCTCGGAACAAGCGTCTTACGCGTTCCACGACTGGCTCCAGGACTTGATCGCGCGCAACCGGCCGTACGACGAACTCGTGCGCGGGGTCGTCGCGGCTTCGGGCGAGTGGCAGGAGTCGCCGGCGATCAACTGGTTCTGGCAGATGCGCGACGATCAGTTGCATCAGCCCGTGTCCGACACAGCGCAGGTCTTCCTGGGGTTGCGGCTCCAGTGTGCGAAGTGCCACCACCATCCTTACGAGCGCTGGAGCCAGGACGATTACTACGGCCTGGCCGGGTTCTTTTCTCGCCTCGGCCGCAAGAGTTTTGGCGAGCCACCTCCGTATTACTCCTCTCGCTCACGCACGACCGGTGAGGTCAACCCACGCACGGGAAAGCCGATCGAGCCAAAGCTGCTGGACGGGCCGGAGTTGACCGTTCCGCCTGAGCAGGACCCCAGGCAATTGCTCGTCGATTGGATGGTGAAGCCCGAGAACCCGTTCTTCGCCAGGGCTCTTTGCAATCGGATGTGGGGGCACCTCATGGGTCGAGGCCTGGTCGACCCGGTTGACGACATGCGCGAGACGAACCCGCCGTCGAATCCCGAATTGCTCGACGCGCTGGCGGCTGACTTTCGCGACCATCACTTCGACGTGAAGCACCTGATCCGGACCATCTGCAACAGCCGGACCTACCAGCTCAGCGCCACGCCGAACGACAATAACCAGCACGATCAGCAAAACCACGCTCGCTATTACGGCAAACGGCTGATCGCCGAGGTGTTTCTCGACTCCGTCGACCAGCTCTGCGGGACCCGGACGCAGTTCAACAAGATGTCGCGTCAAGCGCGTGCCATCGATCTCCCGCATGAAGGGTTTTCTTCGTACTTCCTCGACGTGTTCGACCGTCCTCCCCGGAGCTCACCGTGTGAGTGTGCCCGGAGCGGAGGGGCGAGCTTGCAGCAGGTGCTGCACCTTATCAACTCGAACGACATCGAGGAGAAGGTCGAGAACGACAAGGGGCGTGTGTCTCGGCTCGCAAAAGAAAAGACGGCGCCGGAGAACGCGGTCGATGAATTGTATCTTGCGGCGCTCGCTCGCTTCCCGACCGCGGAGGAAAAGTCACTCGCTCTCGAACACATCGGCCGCCAAAAGGAAGTGCGCAAGGGACTCGAAGATGTGACCTGGGCATTGATCAATAGCCGTGAGTTTCTCTTCAATCACTAATCGATGACGACCGGCGGGTTACGCGTACCACGATCTCGAATTCTCCGTGCGTTTGACGCACGCGACACAGGCCGCGAAAGAGGTGACTCATGCTGGAAGTGCTTGGACCTCGTTACCGCACTTGCGATGGTGTGACTCGGCGCGGTTTTCTCAAGGTCGGTGCGCTGGGGCTCGCGGGTCTGACGATGGCGGATCACCTGCGGCTGAAAGCGCAGGCGGCACAGGCTGGTCGGGCGTTGAATGACACCGCAATCATTCTCTTCTGGCTCGGGGGTGGAGCGAGCCACCTCGACATGTACGACCTCAAGCCGGACGCCCCTTCGGAGTTTCGGGGCGAGTTCAAGGAGATTGATACCAACGTTCCGGGAATCCGGATCAGTGAGCAGCTCCCGCTCGAAGCACGCGTGATGGACAAGATCTCCGTCGTTCGTAGCGTGACCCACACGAATGCCGGGCACGGCATGGGCACGCACTGGATGATGACCGGCTACGTCCCCACGCTCGAGATCAATGACAACCTGAACCCGAGTGCCGGTTCGGTGGTTGCGCGGATGCGAGGGGCCAACGCGCCCGAGATGCCGCCGTACGTGTGCCTGCCGAACACGCCTCCCAGCGCGAACGCGGCCTACCTCGGCGTTGCCTACAACCCGTTCTCGCCCGGCGGTGATCCGAACAACGATTATTTCCAGGTCCGCGATGTCGCACGCTCAGGGCGAGTCGATCTCGACCGCTTCAAGAACCGTCGCGAGCTTCTGAGCGGACTCGACAAGATGCGCCGGGACATTGATCTCCAGGGGGCGGCCGAGGGGTACGACAGCTTCTATCGCGATGCTTTTGAGATCATCGGTGGTGAACGCTGTCGCAAGGCGTTCAACATTCATCAGGAAGACCCGCGGCTCCGTGATCGTTACGGGCGCGACTCCTGGGGTCAGAGTGCCCTGCTCGCTCGTCGGCTGGTCGAGTCTGGGGTGACGTTCGTCACGGTCAACATGGGCGGTTGGGACACGCACGGCAACAACTTCAACGAGTTGAAGACCCGGCTCCTCCCGCGTTACGACAAGGCCCTGACCGCCCTGGTGCAAGACATTTATGACCGAGGGCTCGACAAGAAGGTTCTCGTCGTCACCTACGGCGAATTCGGCCGTACGCCTCGCATCAATCCCACCGCCGGTCGCGATCATTGGCCGGGTGCTGCGTCTGTTGTGTTCTCAGGTGGCGGGCTGAATATGGGTCAGATGATCGGCTCCACGGACGCGAAGGCCGAGTATCCGAAGACACGGGCAGTTGGTCCCCAAGACGTGCTCGCAACGATGTATCACGTGCTGGGAATCGACTACCGGCATGAGTTCTACGACGGCGGCCACCGGCCGATCCCGATCCTCAACGTTGGGAAACCAATCGACGAGCTCATCTGAAACGGCAATCGGCATCAGGGACCAGGTTGGGGCGCGGAGGAATTGGGAGGATGTGCGGACGCAGGACGGATCTCCGGATGGCTCGCGGGTTCCTCTACGCTCTCGTCGCCGTGGGAACGGTGTGCAGCGTGGCACGCGCGGAGCTGCCCCAGATCCGGCTCGATCGCATCTTTCCTCTCGGCGGCGAGTCGGGATCCGAGGTCACACTGGAAATCACGGGAAAGGACCTGGACGAAGCGAACACCTTGCGCTTCGATCGTCCGGGGTTCAAGGCGGAGCTCATCAAGCAGAATCAATTCAAGTTGACGATCGGCTCCGAGGTGCAGCCCGGCTCGTACGACATCAGTGCCGTGGGGAAGCACGGCATCAGTGCGGGCAGACTTTTTGCGGTCTCTCGGGGATTGGCCGAGGCCATCGAAAAGGAGCCGAACGACACGCCCGAGTCAGCGCAGGCCGTGCCGTTCAACGCCGCGATCAACGGCAACTCGGACAACAACGGGGACGACTACTTTCGCTTTCCGGCCAAGAAAGGTCAGCGGGTCGTTCTCGACGTCCAGGCGTTTCGGCTCGACTCGACGTTACGGACGGTGCTCGTCCTTACGTCGTCGCAAGGTAAAGTCGTTGGGCAGAGCAGCCCCTACTTCCACCGCACGGATCCCTTACTCGATGTGGTGATTCCGGAGGATGGTGACTACGTCGTTGGGCTGCATGACGCGACGTACTCCGGCGGCCAGCCGTATCGGCTCATCGTCAGCGATCGTCCCGAGCTCGAAAACGCGTTTCCGGCGGTAGTCGTCCCCGGGGAGACGGTCGAATTGACGATCTACGGCCGTAACTTACCCGGCGGCAAGCGTAGCGCTGGGGCGGATGTGAACGGTTTGCCCCTCGACGAACTGACGCTCACCTTCTCGGTTCCGAACGACGCCGAAAGCAAGCTCGGCTTCGCGATGCTCGCACCCTTGCCATCCGCAACGTTGGCCGCGCGGGGGATGCAGGTCTGGCCCAAGGGGCTCGAAAATGCGCTCAACCCCGTGACGCTGATCACGGCGGACGCCCCCGTGACGCGTGAAGTTGAGCCGAACGACTCGGCCGAGCAAGCTCAGGCCCTTCCGCTGCCCGGCTACCTCGCGGGTCGTTTCGACAAGCCGGGCGATGCCGATTGGTTTACCATCACCGCTAAGAAGGGCGAAACGATCGCGGTTGACCTGTATTGCGAGCGGAACGACCTTCCCGGCGACCCGCGCGTCATCGTCACCAGCGCGAAGGGCAACGAGCTGGGTGTCTTCGATGACCACGGCATCCAGTTCAATTCCTTGAACATGTACAATCGCGATCCCCAAGGGACCTTCAACGTTCCCGAGGATGGTACGTACCGCGTTCTCGTCCAGGAGACCTATGGCCACGGCGGTCCGAGGTACTCGTACGTGCTACGACTGGGAAAAGCGAAACCCGATTTCTTTCCCGTGGTCTTCCACGAGACGCCGAGCGATCCCACGTGTCCCGTCTTGCACCAGGGCGGCTCGGCTTTCGTCGAATTCTGCGCCAACCGGCGGGATGGGTTCAACGGGCCGATCACGATCGAGGCTGAAGGCTTGCCGGCTGGGGTCTCGTGCCCCGTCGTTCACGTCAGTCCGCAATCGCCCTTCGCCAACGTCGTGTTCACGGCCAGCGCCGACGCGCCCGAGTGGTCTGGTGCGGTTCGGTTGAAGGCATGGGCCACGATCGATGGCGAGCGCATTGAACGTCCGGTCCATTGCTCTCGCAGGCGTTGGGCTATTGCGAACATCAATACGTCACGCGCCTCCCGGGACATCGTCATGGCCGTCCGTTCTAAGGCACCCTACGCGCTGCGGGCTCCTGCGAGTCCGCTGTCGGTGAGTGCCGGCGGGAGCCTGGAGACCATGGTCTCCGTCGAGCGCTATTGGCCGGAGTTCAAAGGGAAGGTTCAAGTGAATGGATTGAATCTTCCTCCTGGGTTTGGGTTCAACACGACGGAAGTGGGCGAAGGCAAGACCGAGGCCCCGATTAAGATCACTGTCGCCAACAATGTTCCGCCGGGTGACTACACGGTCAACCTGAGAGGGGATGCGCAAGTGCCGTTCAGTCCCGATCCCAAGGCCGCGAACAAGCCCAATGTCCGAGTTGCCGACCCGGCCACGCCCTT
>DAIDJG010000287.1 GCA_027451445.1 Singulisphaera sp. | reverse complement strand
CGGGGGCATTTCCGGCGACCATACTGGCGGGGTCCCACCCGTTCCCATTCCGAACACGGCCGTTAAGCCCGCCAGGCCCATGATAGTGCCTCAGGCGCGAAAGTCGGTCATCGCCGGAATCCTTCAAAAAGAGCCGCCCGTGAATCTCGAAAGGAATCGCGGGCGGCTTTTTTGTTGCGGCTCGGATCGATGACTCACCAGCCGAGAAATACCTCGAGCCATTGCGCTTCCGTCCTCCAAGCCCCATTGGGATCGACCAGGACGATTCGGACAGGCTGCGTGAAATTCTTTCGAACATGCAAAGGGCGCTCGCCACCCAGGCGAGCCAGGTCTACGATCCGTACCTTTGCGCGGGGAGACGCGAGGTCGTCGAGGTAGAGCAGGAGACTAAGGGCGGGGTCGAGTGAGCTGGGATCCGGGTCGCCATCGGGGAACTGCACGATGAGCCGGTTGAACGTCGCCTTGCCCGGCAGCGGAAATGGTGTGCTGTTCTTTGTCGAATCGAATAAAACCGTTTCGCCGTTGGCGAGTGCCGGTTGCCCGGAGTAGACGATCAGCAGACCGTTCTCGGGAGTCGTTTGAGGCGAGCCCGCGGGCCCCGCAACGATGGGTGACACCTGAGGGGGAGCCGAGTGCGAACCAAACGGCAACGAGCTGGTGGCATCCTGTTGGACCGTTGGCGGCGCCAATACAGCCTTGAAACGCGGGGGCTGGGGCGCTGAAAAGCTTGCGCTGGCTCTCCACGTGCTCGCACCACCACGACTACCGGAGATTCCGAAGCTAAGCGGGCCTGTGCCGAGGAAATCTTGCGGCCAGCCGGCCGGGAGCGCACTGACCACGGGTACGCTTGTCTCGACTGGGTTTCCCGCCTCTCGTCTCCTGGCGACCAGCGTCGTCTCGGAACTGGCGACACTGAAATCCAGTGCCTCGCGCGCGAGCAGTGTTCGGAGATCCGTCATGACGACCTGACGGAGGTTCTCGACGTTCTCTTCGGGCAATGAGGGGAGCGCTTCCCGATGATCGTATCCCAATCGTTGGAGAGCGTCAAAGACCTCCTCCAGGCATCGCGCGGTTTGGATGACGTGCTCGAGGTTCAACACCCGGCGTGCCCCGAAAAGAGGCTTGATCGCGGATGCCGCGAGTGTTTCCTCCGCCACCTGCGCGTTCCGAGCCGTTAATTCGGCCCCGTTCGCGGCGACGAGGCGGAATCGGAGTGTGCCTTGTTCCGTCGCGGGAACACGGCCTGCGACCCAAAGTGCGCGGCTGGCAAAGAGTTCGCCAAGATCGATCGAGCTCACCTCCCCGCGCACCGCCACTTCCCGGCCCACGGCCTGCGCGCCGGGCTGGTCGACCTCGAGCCTGAGGCCTGCCGCGATCGGCTCGGACCATTCCGCGAGGACCGCTTCGAGTGCGGTGGTGATGTCCTCTGCCTCATGCTCGCTCGTCAGGAAGTGCGAGACTCCACCACCTCGTTCGGCAAGCTGAAGCGCTGGAAAGGAATTGGGCGCTGAGTCGATGCCAAGGATACTCACGCGGCGCCGGTCATCGCGGAGTGCGTCTTCGTCGAGAAGTTCGAGAACTCGGTCGCCGTAGGTGACGGCGGAATCGCTTATGACCAGGATGTGACGCGCGTGTTCCTCCTCGACTCGCGGAAGGCCAAACGCCTGCTCGAGCGCGACCCCGAGCCCGCGACCTCCCAGAACGAGTTGCGACTTGAGGAACTTCATAGCCGACTTGACGGCAGGCCACTGGGCGGCGCACAGGTTCGGCGAGAACCAGCGAATCGACGTGTGGACGAGGCCGAGGTTGAACGATTCGCGTTCGCTGAGGTCACCGAGGAAACGCGCGACGGCCCACTCGGCAGCTCGCCAGGTTGAACCGTTCATCGATCCGGTGTAATCAACCATCACGATCATTTCGCGGGGTACGGTCCGCGCGCGGTCATAAGACGCGGGGGGCGCGACAAGAGCGAGGAAGTAGACGTGGCCCGAGTCGACGTCCTCCTGCGTAAAGACCTGGAGCGCAGGACGTTCATCGCCTCGCGTGCTTTCCCATGACAGAATGCAGTCGCGGTCGGGGAGTACGTCCTCGTTCGCTAAACGCACGCGGAAAGCCGACCCTTCGCGCGCGATCGTGAGACCGTGGGTCGTGGATTGAACCGCGCACGCCCCTCCGACCAGGAGATTCAGGGAGAAGCGGTGCTCCGGGGCACGGAGAACCGTCAGCGGCAGGGCGGGGGAAACGCGAGATCGGCGCTCTTCTTCTCGCGCGTAACGCGGGGTGGAGGTCAGCGGGACCCGTAGTCTCCACCCCGCGCCCTGCGGCCTGGCGACCTGGATGTAAAGCGTCTCAACCGTGACGTTCTGGTCTGGTGCGATGCCGCTGATCTGGAGGCTGAATACGTCCGGCGACTCGCGCAGAGTGATCGCCGCTGGCCGACCCTGCGATTTCGCGCGCTCAAGCTCGGTCTCGCCCTCGCCCTTCTCTCGTTCCTTCAGCTCTACCCGGATCGACACGTCCCCAAACCGCACGGCGACACCACGGACGGTCGCGTCGCCCGGCATCGGGAAGCGGTAAATCGCGTCGATCGCGTGATCACACTGGGCGCTTGAAAAACCGAACGAGTGCGTGAGACGGAGCGCAGCGAGCGGGCCGATCACTTCGCCCCGAAGGTCGGTTCGCTTGAGGGGGACGAACGGAAGCGGTTCAGTGCCGACGACTTCGAGCGTACTGATTCCCGCGGGACGGGCGTTCTCGAAGTAGACGTGGTTCAGCATCAAGGGCCCTCCGTGTGGCCGAGGCGAGTCGAGCCTGGCGGCTCGCGCCCGACCGCAAGGGATGCCCCATTCCGGCCCGCTTCTCCCCGAGGACATCCGTTGGGTGGCGAAACCGATCGCAAGGGCTATCCCATCTTCCATGATAATGCGTAAGTCACGAACGACAAGGATGCGCAACCGGATGGCGCAAGATGGGAACCGTCGTGGCGGAACGACTGCGAAGGAAGGCGTACGTCAACGCCGAACGGACCACTCCTTTCCGGAACGCGGCGCGTAAGCGGTGTTTCGTCAATCGCGTCCAAGCGCGTGCTGTGGGGGCTTGTCCATCGTGGCAAACCTCTTTAGACTATCGCCTTACTGCAAGGGCAAGCCCTCAGTTTGGCTGACTCACCTGGTTCGCGAGACCTACCGATGTCCGAATTTTTTCCCGAAGTTCCGAAGATCGTCTACGGTGGCCCGCGCTCGCGGAACCCGCTCGAGTTCAAGCATTACCAGGCGGACGAGGTGGTCGGCGACAAAACGATGAAGGAGCACCTGCGCTTCTCCGTCGTCTACTGGCACACGTTCAGCAACCCGCTCGCCGACCCTTTTGGCGTCGGCACGGCGTTCCGGCCGTGGGACGACGGCAGCGGCTCGGTTGCGAACGCGCAGACCAAGGCGCGGGTGGCGTTCGAGTTTTTCGAGAAGATCGGCGCACCTTTTTATGCCTTCCATGACCGCGACGTGGCGCCGGAAGGGAAAACGTTGAAGGAAAGCCACGCGAACCTTGATGAAGTCGTAAAGGTATTCAAAGACGAACAAGCACGAACGGGCGTGAAGCTGCTCTGGGGGACAGCGAACCTGTTCTCGAACCCTCGCTACATGCACGGCGCCGGGACGAGCCCGAATCTCGACGCTTTCTGCTACGCGGGCGCGCAGGTCAAAAAGGCGCTCGAGGTGACGCACGACCTCGGGGGGGCGGGGTATACGTTCTGGGGGGGGCGTGAAGGCTATTCGACGCTTCTGAACACCGACATGAAGCGCGAGCTGGACCATCTCGCCCGGTTTCTGCACATGGCCGTCGACTACAAGAAACAGATCGGTTTCTCCGGTCCCTTCTACATCGAGCCGAAACCCAAGGAGCCGACGAAGCACCAGTACGACTCCGACGCGGCTGCATGTCTTAATTTCTTGCGCACTTATGACCTGCTCCCCTACTTCAAGCTCAACCTGGAGACGAACCATGCGACCCTCGCGGGTCACGAGATGATGCACGAGCTGGAGGTTGCGATCGGAGCGGGGGCTCTCGGGTCCATCGATGCGAATACGGGAGACCCGCTTCTGGGTTGGGACACCGACCAGTTCCCGACCAGTGTCTACCTGACCGCGCAGTGTATGCTGTGCATTCTGGGTATGGGAGGGTTCACGACCGGTGGGGTGAACTTCGACGCCAAGGTGCGGCGAGAAAGCTTCGAGCCGATCGACCTGTTCCACGCGCACATCGGGGGGATGGATGCGTTTGCGCGTGGTTTGAAGGTCGCGCACGCGATCATCACCGACGGCCGGCTCGCCGCGTTCACGAGAGAGCGCTACAAGAGCTGGGACGGCGAGCTCGGCCGCCGGATCGAAACGGGGCATGCCTCGTTCGCGGATCTGGAGGCGTACATTTTGCCCAAGGGCGAAGCGGCGCGCAATGCGAGTGGCCGTCAGGAGATGCTCGAGAATCTGATCAACGAGTTCATCTAACTGTAGCCGCTGGCGGACCTGTGAGGACAGGGGGCAATCCCTTCCTTCGACCAATGCGAACGGCCACCCGTTTTCGGGTGGCCGTTTTCGGTTTGGCGGTCAAAGGCGGATAGACCGGGTCAGCGAATGACCGTGTCCTGAGCCTTGTCCTTCTTGGCGTTCTTCCTGGCCAGGGCCACCTTCTTCATCTGCCGCTGGTGTTTCTCCCACGCGTTGGTCGCTGTTGCCTTGTTGGCGGGCGCGGCGGTGAGGATGGTGGTGAAACCGTAACCGGCCTTGTCCTCGCCCTTGAAGATGTCGTGCTCGCGTTCCCAGGGGTCGAGTTCTGTCGGCTCAGGCGAGAAGATCGCCGCCGAATGTGCGTCAAGGAATCCCGACGCGGTGGCCTGGATGATGAAATTCGCCTGGATCACGTACCGGCCCAGCGGCAGCGGCTGGCTGGTCACTGGAGCGAGCGGATCCTTGTTCAGAACGCCGAGGGGCTCGCACGCCTGTTGTTGGTTCGGGCCGCAAACACACAATGGCTGATGGGACGCGGAGAGCGGCGCGGTTGACCAGCCCAAAGGAGCGATGACGACGCTTGCGAGCTGAACGCAGGCCGACGCGCGGTGCTTGCTGCGGACGAATCCGACAAGTCCGCTGTCCATCGTGAGTGTCACTTCAGTGACGCTCGGGTCCGAGCTGGTGATCTCGAATTCCTGATTTACCGAGAAGGACTGAATCGCCGTCGACTCGGCGCCGAGGAACACGTTGGCACCCACGCCCCCGGTCATCACGAGTTTGAGAACGTTCGGTTCGGTCGTGACGTCGATCTTCCCTTCTTCCGTCTTGGCATCGCCGTGGGTGTAAGGTGCGACGTTGTTCGCCGCATTGCCAAGGGTGAACGTGAACCCGGCCGTCGTCTGATTGGCGGGCTGGGACGGAGCCGCGGGGACAGTGGGCGCCGCCGGCGCTGCTGGGGCTGGTGCAGGCGTAAGCGTCGGTGCCGCGGGGGTCGGTGTGGGGACGGTGGGCGAGGGTGGGGTCGGGGCCGCCGGAACAGTTGGAGCCGGCGGGACCGTGGGGGCCAGGGGCACCGTGGGCGGCGCCGGAGCGGCTTGTCCCAGCGCAAGCACCGGGGCCGCGAAGAAATATCCAAGCACAAGCGCAGTACGGATCCTCATTTGTGACCCTCCAGGTCAGGGGATCTGTAAGATTCTTCCTTTGCGAACTCGTCGATTTGGTACGCACTGCGAGCGCGGGGAGCGACGTGACTCCCCATCTCCGTGCGTCACCTGAGTCAACCTGCGCGGCAAGACCGACGTCGACTTTCGATGAAACCATCGACCTGGACGATCGGCTTGAGAGAGTACCCTCGTATCGACGTTGCCAGGGCCGGGGGCTTGGCAAAAAAAAGACCGGATGAGGAGACCCGGATTCAAGGACGCGGGTTCGTCGTCCTGGGAAAACTGTGCGGGGAGAGGTTCGCTCGTTCGAGCGATACAATGGAACGAAGCTACGGATCGTAGCGATCAGACGAGTGCACGGTGGTGGAACAAAACGACCCGCGTAAAGAGCAACAGAACACCGCGATCGTTCCGCACAGGGCCGGGTAACTGCGGCGGCTGATCAGGTAGCGAGCGCTTCGAGAATTCCCTCCATGAACGCAGGAAGGTCATCGGGTGTGCGGCTGGTAACGATGTTTCCGTCGCGCACGCAGGCACGGTCTTCCCAGACACCGCCGGCGTTCTCAACGTCGTCGCGGATGGCGTAAAAGCCCGTCACCTTGCGTCCTTGAAGGCATTTTGCCGAGCAGAGCATCCAGGGTCCGTGACAGATCGCGGCGACAACCTTGCCTTGCCGAGCGGCATCGGTGACGAGTTCAACCATCGCTTTGTGCCGTCGCATGTGGTCGGGGGAATATCCTCCGGGAATGATGACGGCGTCGAAGTCACTGGCCCGAACGTCAGCGGCCGCCGTGTCGGCACGCGCGGGGTAACCGTGTTTGGAGGCGTAGGTCTCTCCCGCCTTTGGTCCGACGATTTTGACGTCGCAACCCGCCTCGCGGAGCCGCAGAACGGGGTACCAGAGCTCGAGGTCCTCGTAGAGCTTTTCAACGAGAACGGCGACTCGCTTGCCTTTCACGTTTTGCATGGGGTGGAGTCCTTGTTGATTGTCTCAAGCGGTATGGCGCCGTCGTTTGCAGATCGCCGGCCGGACTTCGGCCAGGCTTCACCCGTCAAGAATTCGCACCGACCGGTTGCGCCGAGGCGGGCGCGAATTCGGCCATGGCTTCGGCCAGGCCGGCTTGTGTTGTGAAAGGCGGAACGTATCCGAGGACGCGTTGCGCTTTCGCGATTGAGTAATCGAGGTTGAGACCGAGGAACTTATAGCGCGCTTTGTTGACAAGCGGCGGTTCGGTGGCCCCTTTGCGGCGTGCGCGTCGTTCCATCAAGACCGCAAGCGTCCAGGCGAGCCAGAGCGGAATGGCACGCCGAGGCGGGCGCAAACCCGCGAGCCGGGCCACTTCGCCGACGAATTCGCGCTTGGTCACGCGCTGCCCGTCCGTGAGATTGAACACTTCTCCCACGGCCTCAGGTACCTCGGCAGCAAGATAGATGCCGTGCACCAGATTCTGGACATAGATGCAGTTCAGGACTTGTTGGCCAGAACCGAAATAGAAGAAACGCCCCTCCCGCAGCGCCTTCAGGAGCTTGGGCAGGACTGTTCGATCGCGCGGTCCGTAGATGAAACCGGGCCGCACGACGCTGAGGGGGAGGCCCTTTTGTTTCTCGTAGCGCAACGCCAACTCCTCGGCCTCGACCTTCGAGCGAGTGTACGCGTCGAGCGACTCGGCCGCGGGCGGTACGGACTCGTCGGTCCCGAAGTGATCTCGTCCCTCGTAGACCCCCAGCGAACTTACGTGGACGAATCGCTCCACCTTCGCGTCGACGGCGGCGTCCAACAGAAGCTGTAATGCCGCCACATTAAGCTTGCGGAACTCTTCCAACGTCCCCCAATCTCCTACTTTGGCCGCGCAGTTCAGGATCCAATCGGCCCCCTGCGCGCCTCGGCGGAGTGCCTCGGCGTCTTCGAGGTCGCCTGGCACTTTTTCCACGCCCCAGAGGTCGAGCCAACGCGTATCGCTCGAAGGCCGGACGAGCGCGCGGACATGGTGGCCCCGTCGGAGGGCTTCTTCGACAACGTGGCTGCCGACGAGCCCGGTTGCGCCGGTGACGAAGATGGTTTTGGGAGGGTTCGCAGTCATTCGATCCTCAACGGTCGTCCCATAAATCGCTGTGGCAATCCGTGGTTGGAAGACCACACTAACCGCCGTACGCACCGCGCGGCTAGAGAGGAACGGGTGCGGCATCGGGCTGAACGCGCTCACTCGCCATTGCGTCAGAACCAGGACGAGGTTGTGCGGCACCGGTTTCCGGCAACGCAATCATTCGCTGAAAACGTTAATTCGGGGTGGCTTTTGGTCCACCGAGCGGTGTAACCTGGATGGGATTAAGCCAGGTATTCCCGACCCTCATGCGAACGTCGGGTGCTTGGGTTGACAGGAATGGGTGGCGGGTCTAGCATTCCCGGTCCCTTCCCAGCGTAGCGAACGCCGCAAGAACGGGTGATAGTTCCATGACGAGTGCGCTCAAGAGTGATGAACTGGAATCGTTCCGCCAAACGCTGCACACGTTGCGTGCGCGCTTGCGTGGTGACCTTGACCAGATGACGGATGAAGCGTTGCGTCGCGATCAGCCGCAATCCTCCGGGAATCTCTCGAATGTGCCCCTTCACATGGCCGACGTGGGCACGGAGAACTATGATCAGGAGTTCACACTAAGCCTGATCGAGAACGAGAGTCTTACGCTCGAGGAAATCCAGGAAGCTCTGAACCGGATTGATTCGGGTCGGTTTGGGCGCTGCGAGGAATGCGACGCGGCCATCCCGAAGCCCAGGCTGCAAGCTTTGCCCTATACGCGCCATTGCATTCAATGCGCAAGGGCGTTGGAGAGTCAGTGATGAGTCAAAGCGTGCGCGGGGCGCGTTGGGTGTTGTTCTGGACGATCGCGCTGGGAGGGTTGGCGTTCGACCTCTCGACGAAGACGGCGATCTTTGCCTACGTTGGTCCGCCTCACTCGCGACCCGTCACGGTGGTTCCCGAGATCCTCGAACTTCAAACGAGCTACAATACCGGCGCGTTGTGGGGTATGGGGCGCAGCTTACCCCACAGCAGTTTGATCTTCGCCGGCCTGTCGGTCCTCGCGGCGATCGGTATTTGCTATTACCTGTTCGTCGGCGGCGCACCGGCCGACTGGCGATTGACCGTCGCCCTTGCCCTGATCATGGCGGGCGCGATGGGCAACTGCTACGACCGGCTATTCCTGGGGCATGTCCGTGATTTCGTGCATTTCCATGTCGACCGAATCAATTTCGAATGCGCGATCTTCAATTTCGCTGACAACATGCTCGTGATCGGTGCCGTGATCCTCATGCTTCTGGCGCTGCGCCCCGAGCGCTCGGAAGAACCTCCCGCCAGCGCCCAATCTGAACTTACTTCCCCATCGCCCGGGTCGGTCCATTCGGCCTGAGCGTATGCGAGCTTGAACGAGTTAACGATGGGTCGAACGCCGGTACGGCGATCGACCCATGGCTCACGCGTTTCAGGCGTCGTAGTACATCGCAAACTCGTACGGGTGCGGCCGGATCCGGAGCGCCTCGATCTCATGGGTCTGCTTGTACCAGATCCAGGTGTCGATTACGTCCGGGGTGAAGACGTCGCCGCGCAAAAGGAAGTCTTGATCCGCTCGCAGGGCATCGAGAGAGTTTTCGAGCGACTTCGGTGTCGTTGGAACATTCGCGAGCTCCTCGGGCTGGAGATCGTAAATGTCCTTATCGAGCGGGTCGCCGGGCCGGGCCTTGGTTTGAATTCCGTCGAGCGCGGCCATCAGCATGGCTGAGAAGAGCAAGTACGGATTTGCGGCACCGTCGGGGCAGCGGTATTCGATGCGACGACTCCTCGGGCTGGGACTGTAGACCGGAATACGGATGACCGCCGCCCGATTGCGCCGGCTGTATGAGAGCTTGGTGGGGGCCTCGAATCCCTCGATCAACCGTTTGTAACTGTTCGTCGTGGGGTTGGCGAACGCACAGAGAGCGGGCGCGTGCTTCAAGATGCCGCCGATCGCGTGCATGCCGAAGTCGCTGAGGCCCGCGTAGCCATTGCCGGCAAGCAGTGGAGTGTCCCCCTTCAACATGCCGAAATGGGTGTGCATGCCCGAGCCGTTGTCGCCGAAGAGAGGCTTCGGCATGAATGTCGCGGTCTTGCCGTTACGACGCGCGACGTTGCGGATGATGTACTTGGCCAGCATCACCTGGTCGGCGCACTCGACGAGGTCCCGTGGCACGAGATCGATTTCGCACTGACCGCCAGTGGCCACTTCATGATAGTGAGCCGAGGTGGGGATCCCGCATTCCAACATCCGCTGTGCCATCTCGGACCGCAAGTCGGCCAGGCTGTCGGTCGGTGGGCAGGGAAAGTAGCCCATCCCCGATCCCGTTTTGTAGGCAAGGTTCGGCGACTCCACCCGCCCCCGGTTCCAGGCGCCCTCGACGGAGTCGACGTGGTAAAACGCCTCGTGCCCTCGCTGGTCGAAGCGCACGTCGTCGAAGATAAAGAACTCGAGCTCAGGCGCAAACTCGCAAAAATCCGCCAACCCCGTGCTGCGCATGTAGCTGACGGCTTTGCGCGCGATGTTGCGCGGGTCTCTCGTGTAGTCTTGCTGGGTGATCGGGTCCTGGATATTGCAGATCATCGTCAGCGTGGGCTGAGCGGTGAACGGATCGATGAGCGCGGTCTCCGACTGCGGAACCACGAGCAAATCGGCCTCGTTGATGGCCCGCCATCCCATGACGCTCGAGCCGTCGAACCCGATCCCTTCCTCGAACGTTTCCTCCGCGAGGGTGTCGGCGGGAATGGAGAAGTGCTGCCAGACGCCGGGGAAGTCCATGAAGCGAAGATCAACCGTTGTGACCTCGCGCTGCCGGATTTGAGCCAAGACCTCTCGAGGAGTCACCGCGGTTCATTCCTTTCCGTCCTGTTCGCGCCCCGGAGAATTCCCTGGCCTTGACTCTCAGGGTGCGGCAATTTGATTCAAGCAGACTATCAACCTCCGCGGCCGGAACAAAGAGCGCATTCCGCGAAAGCCCGCAGGAGTTTCCGACTTCACTCCGAACGATCTCAAAGTTCGCCCTTGACCTCCTCTGACAAGTGTGGTAAACCCTATCACAAGTGTCATAGAGTTGGCGGCGAGGGGGGAAGGCGAGAGGCATGGGTGACGTCGCGGCGGGGGGGCAGGGAGCGATCGGGCTGGACCAGCTTATCGCGTTGAACGATGAAATCGCCGCACTCGCCCGTGCGGGAATGCCATTGGAGCGCGGGCTGACGGACGTAGGGCATCACGTCCGAGGGAGCTTGGGACGGCTGACCTCGGCGCTCGGCGAGCGGATGAGTCGGGGGGAGAGCTTGCCGCAGGCCCTGGCAGCGGAAGGGGAGCGGCTCCCCCGACTTTATCGAGCGGTCGTCGAGGCGGGGGTGCGATCGGGGCGGCTGCCGACGGCGCTCGAGGGAATGGCGACTTACGCGAGGAGATATGCCCAATCACGCCAGGACATTGGGTTGGCCCTTTGGTATCCGTCGATCGTTCTGGTCCTTGCGATCAGCCTCTTTATGTTGTTTGTCGCTCGCGTGATCCCGCGGTTTGTCGCGACGTTTGAGTTGTTTCGATTGCCCATCAACGCAGGGATACGGCTACTCGGGACCGTTGGCGAGAAGGCCCATTACTGGGCGCCCGCCGTGCCGGCGCTTCTGGCCGTTTTCGTGCTCCTGTGGTTGCGGTCGGGGACTGCGGCGAGCCTCCAGCCCGGGAAAGCGAGGGTCATCCTCTGCTGGGTCCCCTGGATGCGTAGCATGCTGGCTCATTTCGAGGCGGCGAATTTTGCCGACTTGCTGGCACTCCTTCTCGAGCATCAGGTGCCGCTGGGCGAAGCGATCGTACTTGCCGCGGAGGCGTCTGGAGATCAATCCGTGATCCGTGAAGCACGCGCGATCGCGGAAGACCTGGCTCGAGGCGACTCGCCCGCCGCTCGGCTCAAGGCCGCGCGCCGGAAAGCGTTTCCACCGCTCTTGCACTGGCTTCTGGCGACCGGTCAGGGCGTGAACGATTTGCCCCGTGCCCTGCGACAGATGGGGGCGCTGTACCACCGCCGCGCCATGCACAGCGCCGACAGGATTCGTGTTCTGCTGCCCACGATCCTTCTCTTCGTTGTCGGCGCGGGCGCGACCCTGCTGTACGCATTGACGTTGTTTCTGCCCCTGACCACGCTCTTGAATGAGCTTTCCCTCGACTGATTGCGTGCCATCCACGATGGGCGGGGGCGGGGATGCCGCTTCCTCATGGCGAAATGCTGCGGACATAGTTATGTGGCGAGATGAGAATCATGGCGAACGCTGGCGGGCAGAATGGTGACGAGGTTCTGCTGTCCGAAGAGGATGTCGTCCATCTGACCGAACAGGTTGCCCGACTGTCGGACGCCGGGGTTCTGCTGCCGTCTGGCTTGAGGGCGTTGGGCGAGGAGCAGCCGTCTCGACGAGTGCGATCCGTGCTCAACCAGTTGGCCGACCGGGTCGAGGGTGGGGAACCGCTCGACCAGGCGCTCGAATCGTTGCGCAGCCAAGTACCGGGACACTTGCGCGGGATTGTGGTCTCCGGGATGCGGACAGGGCGGCTGAGCCAGATGTTGGGTCACTATGCCGCGTATGCGAACGTCGGCTCGGACCTCCGCAAACGACTGCTCCTTGACCTGACATATCCCTTCCTTTGCTGGTGCATGGCCTTTGCTTTGGTGGGGTTCCTCCTTGGTGGCATCGGCTATAAATTCGGAGAGATCTACAAAGACTTCGGAGTGCCGTTGCCGTTTATCACTCGCTTGATCGTCCAAACATCTCAGGTGGTCCGGACCTACTGGTGGGTTCCGGTCAACCTGGTGGCGCTGGTCGCCGTGCTGTTTGTCCTGGCTCGTCTGGCGCTGGGGGCGGCGGAGCGGTTCAGTCTGATCGCCAACATTCCGTTTCTCGGGCGCGTATGGCGCTGGACGTCGCTCGCGGAGTGGTGTCACTTGCTGGCGCTCCTCGTCGAAGACGAGGTCCCGTTGAGCGAAGGGGTTACGTTGGCCGGTGACGGCGTATGCGACGCGGACGTGGGGCGTGCGAGCCGATTCATGGGGCAGGACCTGGAACACGGGCTTTCATTGTCGCAGGCTGTCGGTCGCGCAGGGCTCTTCCCTAGCGGCCTGGAGCGGATGCTGAACTGGGCGGAGAGCAACCGTGGACTGCCCGAGGCCTTGCACATGGCGGGCGAGCTCTTCGAGTCGCGTGCCCGGGCCCAGTCGGCCGTGGTCAACACGGTGAGCACGGTGTTGACGGTGCTGTTCATCCTTCAGGCGGTCGGCGTCGTCGTGGTTTTTCTCTTCGTCCCAATGATCACGCTGATTTCCAAGTTGTCTGGCTGAGTGCGTCGCAGTTCGTTGCCGTTGCCGGCGCATGCTGAAGCCAAGCTTGAGGTCTGACATCTCATTCTTCCGACGGGTCGAGTATGAATCCTTACCTGAAATCATCCCCGGAACCCGAGGTCGTCCTGAGGGAATTGCCGCCGCCGAAACGGCAACGGTTCCTGCTCCAGCACATGATGCTCTTGATCGTTTTCTGCGCTGTCGGTTGCGCGGTGCTCGTGTTTTTCGGCGCCATGCTGTTCGTCGTTTCCCTCGTCACGCTGGTCGGCCTCGTCATCGGCTCGATCGTCATCACCGTAGTCGGGTTTCGCACACAGCAGGACGCGGTGGTGCGCTCCATTGCCATCGCCGCCGATCGCGGAATGCCCCTGGCACCTGCGCTTTTCGCTGTCTCAGACCAATGTGGGTTCTTCCTGAAGGGTCGCGTGCTCGGGCTCGCGGAGTCGCTGCACGCGGGGATTCCGTTGCCCGATGCGCTTGACATGGCGCCCGGGGCCTTGCCGCGCGACGCCGAAATCATGGTGCGCGTCGGCCATGCTACGGGCGTGCTCTCCGGCGCGTTGCGCGAAGCCGTGGATGCCCGGAAAGCGCTCCCATATACCTGGGGATGGGTCGTATTCCGGGCATGCTACCTGTTGCTCGTCCTCCTGATCTTACAGGGCATCACCGGATTCATCATGTATTTCATCACGCCCAAGTTTGAGGCGATCTTCAAGGACTTCGGCGTGGCCTTACCGCAATTCACGATCCTCGTCATCAATGCGACGCATTTGGCAATGCGCTATGGCTTCATTGGGGCTATCCTCTTTGCGCTTGAGTTTTTCTTGCTCATGCTGTTGCCTTTAACACTGATTGGGTGGATTAATATCAACTTCCCGTTGCTTGACCGGTTCTTCACACGAAGGAGCGCCGCGCTAATACTCCGCACCCTGGCCAGAGTGGTCGAGGCCGGTCAACCCTTGAATCGAGCCTTCGCGACGCTAGCAAGGCGCTATCCGGGGCGTTGGGTGCGCGAGAAACTGACCATGGTGGCTCTCGATATCGACCGGGGCCACGAATGGCAAGTGGCCTTGTATGAGAACAGACTGATTACACAAGCGGAAGCGTCAGTCCTCGACGCGGCGCGGCGAGTGGGGAACCTTCCCTGGGCGCTTCGCGACACGGCTGAGACAGCGGAACGGCGGCTTGCCTACCGCACGCGGGCGTGGCTCGAACTGTTGTTTCCGATCTTTGTTTTGACCGTCGGCGCACTCGTTTTCGCGGTTGCCGTCGCGTACTTCGCACCCCTGGTCACCCTCATCGAAAGGTTGGCGGGATGATCGTTCGCTCTCACCGACTCCCTGGGTTGACTCGCCGCCGCGCGTTCACGGTCTTTGAGCTGGCGGTCGCAGTCTTCCTGTTGGGAATCGTTATGGCCGTGACGGTCCAGCTTCTCGGCTGGATCGCATCGGAGCGGCGCTGGGCCAAACGGCGCGAGCTGGCGGCGCGGGAGGTCGCCAACCTGATGGAGCATCTGTCTGCTCGGCCCTGGGATCGGCTGAGTGCCGAGGGCGTCAAGGACGTGACCCTGTCGAACGAGTCGAAGCAGGCCCTCCCTGGAGCTGAATTATCGATCGGGGTGGACGAACGGGGAGCGCCCGGCGGAACGCCTGCCAAGCGGATCTCGGTCCAGCTTCGCTGGCGCAATCGTGCGGGCGAGCTGGACGCGCCGGTTCGCCTTACGACGTGGGTCCAGCGCGACACGTTGGGGAGGACGCAATGATGCGATCCGGCTCCAATCGCTCTCGGCGCGGCTATACGCTGATCGAGATGCTCCTGGTTATTACTGGCCTTGCAATTGTGTTTGGGATTTGTGTCGGGATGATTCATCTACTGATTCGTCTGGACCGGGGCAGCCGCGTCAGGCTTGCTGAGACGACGACGATTGCTCGCCTGGCGCGTCAGTTTCGTCAGGATGTCCACGCTGCCGCGGCCGTGCGCCGGATTGCGGGGAAGGACGACGCACGGGAAGGTGTGGAATTGACGCTGCCCGAAGGCCGGAAGGTGGAATACGTTCGCGAGGGCGACCGACTTCTCAGATTCGACCAGTCGAAAGCCAAGGCGCTCGTGCAAGAAGCGTATCGTCTGCCGTCTCGCACGCGGCCAAAGTTCGAGGTTCGCGAGGAGACCGACCGCACCTGGGCCTTGTTGATCCTGCCGCCGAATCCGGATGCTAAGGACATCGTTGCACCGCGGTCCGTGATTGTAAAGGCGTGGGTTGGCAAGCACGCCCGGCTCGGCCAACGAGAGGAGGTCACTCGATGACTCCCGGAGGTCGGCGAAAACCGCGCGGCGTTGCAATCGTGCCCGTGCTCGTGTGCTTTGTTCTCGTGATGATGATCACAGGGGTCTTGTTGCAGCTCGTGCGCACAGAGCGATTGCAGTCCCAGGGGGAAGAACGCCGGCTCCAGGCCGAGTGGCTCGCGGAGGCTGGCCTGGAACGAGCCTCGGCTCGTCTGGCCCGTAATCGCCAGTACAAAGGCGAGACTTGGGACATTGCGGCGGAGGATCTTGGCGGCCGGGACGCAGGACTGGTGACGATCGTTGTCGAGACGCCGAAAAACGAGCCGACCCACCGGCTCGTGACGGTCGAGGCGGATTATCCCGTCGAGCCCGAGCGCCGGGCTCGCCAGCGCCGGAGCCTCGCCATCGAACTGGGTCCTGAGACGACCCAGGACACGGCCAAGCCGCGAACGGGGGACCAACCATGAAGCGTCGCGCCTTCACACTCATCGAGCTGCTGGTGGTCACGGCGATCATCGCCGTGCTGGTCGCCTTGCTGCTCCCCGCGGTTCAGGCTGCCCGAGAGGCCGCGCGCCGTTCCCATTGCGTCAACAACCTGATGCAGCTCGGCATTGCGATCAGCGGCTACGACACGGTCCACGGTGTGCTTCCGCCAGGAGTTGTCAACGAGAAGGGTCCGATCGTGAACGCTCCCCCGGGCTATCACTTTGGGTGGATCACGCAAATCCTTCCCTACATCGAGCGCAAGAGCATCACAGCTTATATGGACACGCGAGTGAGTCTCTACGCACCTGAGAACCTGACCTGGCGTCAAGTCGAGATCAACGTGCTCGCGTGCCCGTCGAACCCGTTCCCAAGGCGAGCGCCGGACGACGTCGTCGAGACAAGCTATGCCGGCGTTTACGACGGTGTTGAGCGGCCGATCGACGTGACCAACCGCGGTGTGTTCTTCCTCAACAGTGCGATTCGCCTCGATGATGTGACCGACGGAACTTCTCAGACGCTCTTCATCGGCGAGAAGCTCACGGACTCGCCGAGCCTGGGCTGGGCCTCAGGAACTCGGTCATCGCTCCGAAACACGGGGACCGCGATTGGGGGACGCGGCCGGTCAGTCGCTCCAATCCCAACCGTGGGCGACCCGGACGCGCCGTTCGCCGAGGAGAACCCCGATCCGGTCGGCGGCTTTTCCAGCGCCCACGCCGGCGGGACCAACTTTCTGTTCGGCGACGGCGCGGTGCGTTTTATCAAAGCTACGGTCTCTCCGTCGGTCTTCCGCTGGCTTGGTCAGCGCAACGACGGCGAAGTGGTCGACGGCGACAAGTATTGAATCACCAAAGATCTAACGGGAGACGCCCCGATGAGTCTGAGATGCCTGAGACGCGAACGCGGATTCACGTTGATTGAGTTGCTCGTCGTGATCGCGATCATTGCCGTGCTGATCGCGCTGCTACTGCCCGCGGTCCAGTCCGCGCGCGAGTCGGCGAGGCGGTGCCAGTGCGTGAACAACTTGCTGCAACTGAGCATCGCTTTGCAGAACTACGAATCGGCGCACGAGGTGCTTCCGCCAGGCGTTGTGAATGAAACCGGCCCGATCCAGAACACGCCGAAAGGTTATCATTATAGCTGGCTGGTGCAGCTCCTCCCCTACATGGAACAGAAGGCGGTCTATCAGCACTTCGACAAGAAGCTCGGCATCTACGACGGCCAGAACGTGACCGTGCGCGCTATTGTGGTGAGGACGCTGATTTGCCCGTCTGACCCCACGTCCTCGCCGGTGGCAGGCATTGCTCAAAACAGCTACGCGGCCTGTTACAACGATACCGAAGCCCCGATCGATACAAAGAACAACGGTGTCTTCTTCCTGAACAGTCAGATTCGGTCCGAGGACATTCCCGACGGCCGCTCGAACACGATTTTCGTGAGCGAGAAGAAGATTAGCACCACGGATTTTGGTTGGGCCTCTGGGACCCGTGCGACCTTGCGCAATGCAGCAACGCCACCCAATAACGGAGGCGTCAAGGCGACAACCGTCGTTGGGGCGGACGAGGACCCCGGCGTTGAGGATGGCACCACGCCACCCGCAGCCGCCTCGGGACCGAATGCGGTCGGCGGGTTCAGCAGCTTTCATCCCGCGGGCGTTAACGTCGCGTTTGGCGACGGCTCCGTCCGGTTCATGAAGAACAGCATCAACCTCAAGGTGTTTCGTCTGCTTGCCAACCGGGCTGACGGCGAGCTGCTTTCGGATGACCGCTTCTGATCGAGCGGACGTACCAGCGCGTGATCCGTATCGGAACTCAGCGGACGGATCGTACGCTGTCACAGATGTTCGCAGTTCGTCTACCGCTTCTCTCGGCCGGCGGATTCTCGATGCGACACCACCGCGCGTTCACATTGGTCGAACTCTTGACGGTCGTCGCGATCGTCGGCCTCCTCATCGGCCTGCTCCTCCCATCGGTCCAGGCCGCGCGCGAGCGTGCCAGGCGGATGCAGTGCACGAACAACTTGTCGCAGATTGGCATCGCGCTCCAGAACTACGCCGCGACGCACGAAGTGTATCCCCCGGGTGTCGTGAACGACACGGGTCCAATACGCAGTACGCCTCGGGGTTATCACTTCGGCTGGATGACGCAGATTCTTCCTTATCTCGGAGAAAAGAACCTGGCGCGACAGTTCGACGAGCGCGTCGGGTTGTACGATGTCGCTAACGCAACGGCGCGGCAATACATCCTCAACGTCTTCGTGTGCCCCGATGACTCGAGAGTGAAGCCGAACGGACTGCCTGATCCCGCTTCGACGAGCTACGCGGCGTGTCACCACCCGATCGAAGCGCCGATCGCCGCGGACAACCTCGGTGTGTTCTTTTTGAACAGCAAGATTTGCGAGGACGACATTACGGATGGTCTTGCCTATACGCTCTTTGTCGGGGAAAAGCTCAATTCCGTTCCGCGCGATCTGGGCTGGGCCTCGGGAACACGCGCGACGCTGCGGAATACCGGGCTCCCTCCGACGTCCTCGCTTTCTCCCACGGTGATCGAACTGCCGGGGGACGAGGCCGCGGGGCGGCTGCCGATCTACCTCCATGTCGGCGGCTTTGGGAGCGAGCATATCGACGGCGCGCACTTCTTACTGGGCGACGGGTCCGTTCGTTACATCAGCAACGATATCGACATGAAGATCTACCAGAGTTTGGCGCATCGGTCGGACGGCATGCTCATCAGCCGGGAGAAGTTTTGAACGCCTCTCGCGGCCTCGGACAGATGCTGGCCGTGTCATCGCCGAGACGTCCGCGGTTACCTTCGTTGCTTGGCAACACACCAAACTCAAGTGCGAGAGCGGTATCCCGTTGTTCGGACCCCCAGGACAGGCGACAATCCTCGTTCCTGGCCGAGAGGGCGTCAGGGTACCGTCCCACGATCGCAGAAGCTCACCACGGGGTTGCGAATGAAGGATGCCGAAGGCTCGGCCGTCGATACGGCCACGAGTTCAAATTCGACGCCCTGGTACAGGGAAATCACTCTGGGGCAGTGGCTCGTTTTGGCGGTTGCCTCGGCGGGCTGGGTGTTCGATGTCTACGAAGGGCAGCTCTTCACGGTCTTCAAGACGTCGATGCTCACGGAGTTGCTTGCGCAATCTGCAACAACCCCAGGCGCCGTCGACGCCGCGATTCAAAGGAACGGCAATGTCGCGCTCGCGTTCTTTCTCATCGGCGGGGCGATAGGAGGTTTGGCATTCGGCATCTTGGGGGACCGATTCGGTCGTGTCCGGGTCCTTTCGTGGACGATCTTGACGTACTCGATCTTTTCGGCACTGACGGGGTTCGCGCATGCGGTTTGGCAGGTCCACGCCCTGCGAATACTGGTGGCGCTCGGGGCCGGCGGGGAGTGGGCCATTGCCGCGGCGTTGGTGGCCGAATCCTTTCCGCCACGCGCTCGTGCGTTCGCCTCAGGGACGTTCCACGCGTCCAGCGTCCTCGGGGGCGCTCTCGCCTCGCTCACCGGCATGGCCCTCCTTTGGCGGCCCGCCTTCATGCTTGGTCTGGCCCCGGCGCTGCTGCTGCTTTGGATTCGCTTGAGCCTCCGCGAGCCAGAAGGTTGGCGCGAAGCGAAAGCCTGTGCCAAGCCCGGTGAGCGTCTCGGCAGCCTGGCGGAACTGCTCGGCGACCCGCGCTGGCGGCCGCGGGCGCTGTTGGCATTAGCCCTGGCGTCGGTTGGGCTCGGCACCTACTGGGGTATCTTCGCCTGGGCCCCAGAGTTCGCCGGTCAACTGCTCGGCACGACCGACGGGAAGACCAAGCAAGCGGCTGGGAGCTATGCCTACTTCCTGATGAACATGACAGGTGGACTGGTCGGATTACTGTGCTTCGCGCCGCTGGCCTCGTGGAAGGGGCGCCGGGCGGCGTTTGCGATTTATTTCATCGGATCGCTTGTCATGGCCCTGGTGACCTTCCTGGGTGCCCAGACCTATGCACAGGCCCTGTGGCTCTTGCCCACGATGGCCTTCTTCATGGTCGGTCTCCACGCGGGCTTCGCGGTCTATTTCCCCGAGCTGTTTCCGACGCGCCTGCGCGCGACGGGCTCAAGCTTTGGTTTCAACCTCGGCCGGCTGATTGGCTCCGCTCTCCTGCTCGTTCGCGGCGAACTTGGTGCGAGATTCGGCCTTCGTACAGCAGTCGTCGCGATGACGAGCTTGTTCCTTGTTGGACTGGTGCTCCTCCTGTTCGCTCCGGAAACGCGTGGCGAACCGCTGCCGGAATGAACCGAGCCCACAAGTCTCATTCGAGCTGTTCCGCCAGAACCTCGATCGGGTGCTTCGCCGTGATCCCGGCGAGGCCGTGAACCTGGCTGCGGCACGAGAACCCGGGCGCAACGAGTTGTGCCTCGGGATCGTTAGCAACAGCCGGGAGAATGACTCGGTTCGCCAGGGCCACGCTCACATCGTAGTGGCCGTGCTCGTAGCCGAACGACCCCGCCATGCCGCAACAGCCTGAGTCGAGTTCCTTGATTTCGACGCCGGGGATCCGCTTCAACGCTGCGACCGTGCCCGCGGTTCCCACGAGCGCTTTCTGTTGGCAGTGACCATGAAGCAGAATGCGGCCAGAGCGCGGTCGCAAGGGCAATTCGGGGACTCGCTCGGGATCGGCCAGAAACGCGTCGACCAGCATCGCCCGAGATGCGACCAGGTCCGCGTCGGGTCCGAGCCGGAAGTCGCGGTACTCATCGACGAGGGTCAACAAGCAGCTCGGCTCGCAGCCGAGAATCGGCGTCCCTTGTTGTGCATGTCCCACGAGCCGGGCCACGTTCTCGCGCGCCAGGTCGCGACCCAATCCAAGGAGTCCCTTCGAGAGCGCGGGGCGACCGCAGCACGGCAGGCTTGCTAACTCGACACGATACCCCGCGGCTTCCAGCACCTTAACTGCGGCGCGGCCGACTTCCGGTGTGTTGTACGTGGTGAAACAATCGTCGAGAAAGACCACCGTTCCCCGAGTGCCCGCTCGTGGATCGACGGCGTGTTTTGGAAACCACTTCCGGAAGTGATCGCGGGCAAACAGAGGCAACGTCCGGCGGCTTTCGATTCCCGCAGCGCTTTCGAGCAACCACTTGAACCAGCCCTGCTGCAGGGTCCAGTTCGCCAACGGTGCCAATGCGGAGCCCAGGGGATTGAGGCGGTGGATGTGTCCCATCAAGAGCGTGCCGAGCGGCGCGATGCGGTCCTTGTAGCGCTGGTGCAAGACCTCAGCCTTGAGCTTGGCCATATCGACGTTCGACGGGCACTCGGTTTTGCACGCCTTGCACTGGAGACAAAGGTCGAGCGCCTCGTGGAGGGTGTCGTTGTTCCATCCGCCCGGGAGGGCGCCGGTCATCACCAGGCGAAGCGCGTTGGCCCGGCCCCGCGTCGTGTGCTCCTCGTCAAGAGTGACCATGTAACTGGGGCACATCGTCCCCGTGCCCGTCTTGCGGCAGGCTCCCACGCCGCTGCACATCTCGACCGCCCTGGCAAACCCGCCTTGCCTGGAGAAATCGAAGGCGGTCGAGGACGGTTCTTCGGGATGATAGGCGGGGCCGATCCGCAGTCTCTCGCCGGGATCGGGCGCCGCGACGACCTTGCCCGGGTTGAGCAGGTTGTTGGGGTCGAAGGCGTGCTTGATGGTCTCGAAACAGCGATAGACTTCGGGCCCGAACAGTTTGGCGTTCCAGAGGCTGCGGGCCAGGCCGTCGCCGTGCTCGCCGCTCATCGCGCCGCCGAACTCGACGACGAGGTCGGAAACTTCGCGGGCAATGGTTCGCAACGATTTAACCCCGTCAGCCGTCTTGACGTTCAGGATGGGGCGAATGTGGAGGCAGCCGACGTCGGCGTGACCGTAACAGGCTGCCTCGAGTCCCTGCCGTGCGACGATCTTTTGAAACCGCTCGTAGAACGCAGGGAGGCGTTCCGGGGCAACCGCGGTGTCCTCGACGAAGGCCACGGGTTTCGCGTCGCCCACGAGCGCCATGAGGAGCGAGAAGCCGGCCTTGCGCACTTTCCAAAAGTCGTCCTTGTCGGCCGCCGACAGCCGCTGTCGCACGCCGAGGACGCCGGGGCGGCCTTCGAACCGGCGGGCGAGGTCGTTGGTCCGTTCGGCGAGCTCCTTCTGCGAGCTAGCATAGAACTGCGCCGCGAGAACGGCGGCGGGAAGGCCTTCGGCGAAGTTCATGTAATGCGAGTAGGATGGATGCCTCGCGGCCAGATCGAGGATCATCCGGTCGAGCATCTCGACGGCGACGGGACCGGTCTCGACTATCTCCTGAAGCCGTTCGAGAGCCGCCGGGATCGTCGCAAACGAGAGAACGACCAGGCCCTGCGCGAGCGGCAGCGGCACCACCTTCAGCTCAGCCCCAGTGACGACCGCGAGTGTCCCTTCCGATCCGACAACCAGCCTCGCGAGGTTGAACTTCCACGGTTCATCGACCCAACCGGCCGCCCGAACGGGTAAGCCGGGCACGAACTCGTCAAGGTTGTAGCCACTCACCCGGCGCAGGATCTTGGGGAACTTCGCCTCGATCGCCGCACGATGGGCGTCCACCGTGTCTCGAACCGTCCGATGGATCACACCGACGTGGTTGGATTGGGTACAGGCCGCCTGAAGCTGGTCCGTCGAGAGGGGGCCGAATGTTGCTGGTGTCCCGCCTGCGAGGACCACGTCGAGCCCTCGCACGTGGTCGACCGTCTTGCCGTACCGGAGCGACCGCGCACCCGCCGAGTTGTTGCCGATCATCCCGCCGATCGTTGCCCGATCGCTCGTCGAGACGTCCGGACCGAACATCAGCCCCAACGGTTTCAGGTGAGCGTTCAAACGGTCGAGGACGACCCCCGGCTCAACCTTCACCGACATCGTGTCGCGATCGACGACGCCGACGCGGTTCAAATACTTGGAGAAGTCGATCACGATTGCCGGGCCGACGGTCTGTCCCGACAGGCTCGTTGCCGCACCTCGAGGCAGAACAGCCACATTTTCCTCGGCCGCAATTTTCAACGCCGCGACGACGTCGTCGACCGTTCTCGGTACAAGCACGCCGATGGGCTCGACTTCGTAGAGGCTGGCATCGGTCGCATAGAGAAACCGGGTTCCCCGATCGAAGTGGACCTCGCAGCGAGTTTCTCGGCTCAGGCGATCAGACAATCGGCGGGATGCGGAAGCAGTCGGTGTTGGCATGGTTGTGCGGCTGACTCGGGCGCCCTCGTGGCGGATCAAGTGTGGCGGAGCGCCTTGAAAGCGTCCGGCCATTCCGTCGCGAGGTATTCTAAGCAAAGTCGCGAGACTGCGGCCATGCCAGTCGGATACAGGAGACTTCGCGCCGTTCCATGACATGAGCCAGGATCATGAGCCCTGCCGATGTTCTGCCGGTCCTCCGCCGCTTGAAAGGTTGTGAGCCGTGTTGACCAGCGAGACGTGCGTGAACGCTTGGGGGAAATTGCCGACCAGCCGTTTGCCAACGGGGTCGTATTCCTCGGCGATAAGTCCCAGATCATTGCGCAGGGCCAGTAGTTCTTCGTAGAGCCGGCGCGCGTCGTCCTTGCGTCCCTGAAGTGCGTAGTTGTCGGCGAGCCAGAATGTACAGGGGAGAAACACGCCCTCTCCCGGGGGCAGTCCATCCACCGCCGACTCCGTCGCGTACCGGAGCACGAACCCGTTGTTCCTGAGCTTGCGCTCGATCGCCGCCACGGTCCCGAGCATTCGCGGATCGTCAGCCGGCAGAAATCCCACCAGCGGGATCATGAGGAGACTGGCGTCGAGCTCCTCAGAGCCGAACGACTGGACGAACGAATTGAGACTGGTGCTGAACCCGCCTCGGCAGACCTCGGCATGGATCTCGTCGCGAATGTGCTTCCAGCGCTCCAGCGGCCCTTCGCGGCCGCGCTTTTCGACCGACTTGACGGCGCGATCGAAAGCAACCCAGGCCATCACCTTCGAATGGGTAAAATGCCGGCGGCCTCCGCGCACCTCCCAGATTCCCTCGTCCGGGTCGTCCCAGGCGGATTCGAGGAAATTGATCAGCTCGCTGACGAGTCTCCACGCATTGTCGTCCGGCGGAACGCCGAACCGCCGGCATTGGTGAAGGACGTCGATCACCTCGCCGTACACATCGAGCTGAAACTGCTCACTCGCCGCGTTGCCGATACGCACGGGCCGTGAGCTCTCAAACCCAGAGAGCCACGGAATCTCGAACTCAGGGATTCGGCGCTCGCCGGCCATGCCATACAGAATCTGAAGCTGCGACCCTTTCCCCGCCACTGCGCGCAACAGCCATTCGCGCCAGGCCACGGCCTCCTCGTGGTAACCCCCGACCATGAGTGCGTAGAGGGTGAACGTTGCGTCGCGGAGCCAGCAATAGCGGTAATCCCAGTTGCGGACCCCGCCCGGATTCTCGGGGAGCGATGCGGTGGGAGCGGCCAGGATCCCTCCCGTCGGGTGGTACGTGAGCGCCTTGAGCGTCAGCAGCGATCGCTGCACGGCGTCGCGGTAAGGACCATCGTACGAGCACCGTTGCGACCAATCACGCCACGTTTGATCCGTTGCTTCAATCGCCTTCTCAACGTCAATTTCCGGCGGCGGACTCTCGTAAGACGGGTGCCAGGTCAGCGCGAAGGGAATCCGCTGGCCTTGAGACACGGGGAACTCCGCCACCGTGGTCAAGTTTTCGCCGCGAGTTTCTACGCCCGACGTCAGGCGCAGTTTATCGGGACCAGCGATCATGCTAATGCCGCCATCGTAGCGACGCACCCACGGGACGATCAGCCCGTAATCGAACCGGGCAATGAGCTCGAACGACATCGATACCGAGCCCCGTAAGCCCTCGACGAGTCGGATGACGGTCGGCGACTCCGAGTTCAGGGCCATCGCGTCGACGATCCGGACCGCGCCCGACTCGTTCTCGAACTCCGTCTCGAGGATGAGCGATCCCTCGCGATAGCGCCGGCGAGTCGCTCGAGTAACGTCCTTTGGCGCAATCCGCCAGCGACCGTTCTCCGGCGTACCGAGGAGCGCCGCGAAGCACGCGCCCGAGTCGAAGCGAGGGACGCAGAGCCAGTCGATCGATCCATCGATTCCCACAAGCGCTGCGGTCCGGCAGTCGCCGATCAAGCCGTAATCCTCAATGCGACGGGGCATCGGGTGTTTTTCCGAAGGGGTGGGAATCCGTGTGGAGGGGGGCAATCGGCCATCCTGCAACCGGCGCGCCGGAAAGCGTCTGAGGTGGACGGTCGGCAAGCAATCGACGATGATGATGAGATCGGGTGTCAAGATGCCGTCGAAGTGGAGCTAATCGCGTGGTGACGAAGGCGGTGCAGCTCGGCCGTTTATCCTTACAGAACCCGGTCCTCGTCGCCTCGGGGACATTCGGATACGTTCGGGAAATGGCCTCGTTCGTGCGTCTGGAACGTCTGGGAGGCGTAATCCCGAAAACGGTGACCTTCCGGCCGAGAGCCGGCAACCCTACCCCGAGGACCGTGGAAACGGCATCGGGGCTGCTCAACGCCATCGGCCTTGATAACGACGGCATCGATCACTTCCGCTCGCACCACCTGCCCTACTTGCGGACCGTCGGCACGGCGGTGATCGCCAATATCGCGGGCGAGGACGAAGACCAGTTCGTCAAGATGGCCGAAGCGCTCGGGGGCGAACCGGGCCTGGCGGCGATCGAGCTGAACATTTCGTGTCCGAACGTTAGCCACGGGCTTGACCTCGGCATTGATGCCGAAGCCGTGAAGCGCCTGGTGCGCCGGGTGTGTGCTGTCTGCCCGTACCCGATCATCGCCAAGCTCACCCCCAATGTCACCGACATCGTTGCGATCGCCGGCGCGGCGGGGGAGGGGGGCGCCGACGCGGTCAGCCTGGTGAACACGTTCCGTGGCATGGCCGTCGACTGGCGCCGGCGCCGGCCGATCCTCGCGAACGACGTGGGCGGGTTGAGCGGTCCCGCGATCAAGCCGTTGGCGTTGCGCATGGTTTGGGACGTCGCTCGCACGTACCCCACGCTTCCCGTAATCGGGATTGGGGGCATCGCCACGGCCGATGATGCGCTGGAATTTCTCGTCGCCGGGGCGAGGGCCGTCCAGGTTGGGACAGCGACGTTTTACGATCCTACGGCGTCGGATCGAATGCTCGACGAGATCGACAGCAAGCTTGGCGAGGTGGGTGCTCGCGACGTCAACGAAGTCATCGGCACGCTGCGATCCAACCGTGGGGTGCAGGCATGAACCCGACCCAAACCCCGACCCCTTCCGAGAGGCGAATCAAATAACTTCCCCCCTTACCGAGGGGGTGAGTTAATATGTTCGCCTCTCGGAAGAGATTGGGCATAGCGTTAAGTTAACGCGTATGCCCCTACCCCCCCCTTCCCAACTCAGAGGGAGGGGGTTCCTGGGATGGGCGTTGGTGGTTGGCTTGAGGAGTTGTTGATCTGGCCGCCCAGATCCAGCCATGGTTCGGGATTCCAACTTGGGACCGGCAACGGTTCGCCGGCAGCGATTATCCCCACAACTA
>DAIDJG010000286.1 GCA_027451445.1 Singulisphaera sp. | reverse complement strand
CAGTCTACAGGTATTGATTCGACGAATTCATCGCGATTGCCGCGGGGATTTCCAGGGTTCGGCAGCCGTGCTACGATGCCCGAGCCGCGGGGACGCCGCGCGCCGGCCCGGACGTTGTACAGTTTTTCGGGGAAACTACTGTCTAAAACGCCCGATGTCTTTTTTTCCCGCAGCACGAAAAGGTCCGTGCCATGAGCCGAACACGTCAGATCTTGATCGTCGAAGACGAGCCGAACGTGCGTTTGACGTTTCGCATGGGGCTCGAGTCGAAGGAGTGGAAGGTCGCAACCGCCGACGATGGCGAGTCGGCCCTGAAATGGCTCGATCGCGAGCACGCCGATCTGATTCTGCTGGACCTGCGTATGCCCGGCATGGGTGGTATGGAACTGCTACGCAGACTCCGCGTGAGCGGCCACGATGACCCAGTGGTTGTGATCACCGCACAAGGCAGTGTTGCGAACGCGGTCGAGGCGATGCGTGAAGGCGCCGTCGACTTCCTGTCCAAGCCCCTGACCCCCACCGCGCTGCGGCAGGTCGTTGCCGAAGTTTTGGCCCGGCAGGAGATGGACGCCTCCGGAGCTGCACACGCCGACCACGGCGAGCGCAAATTCGACATGCTGTCAGTCGCCAAACGGGCGCTGAACCACCGACTGTTTTATCGAGCCGAAGAACTGCTGCGCGAGGCGATCCACCAACATCCCGACGAGGCGGAGCCCTGGTACCTGCTGGGTGTGCTCCGCGAGGTTCAGAATAAGCCCCGAGCCGCGTCCGAGGCGTACCGGTCGGCTTTCGGTATTGATCCAAACTATTTGCCCGCGAAGCTTCATCTGATGAAGTTTGACGGCCACCGCTGAGCGCGCACCGGCTGGTTGACTCCGCTCCTCGCCAGGCGGACAATCGGTCCGCTCCGTGCCACCCTGTTCTTTCCTCGACACGAGCGGATGAGCGATGGCTCTCACGGACCTGCTTTTCGGCAGACGACTTGCGACCGACGAAGAGGGCGAGCAACGGGTCGGTGTGCTCACCGGGATCCCGATGCTCGGCCTCGATGCACTCGGCTCGTCGGCCTACGGGCCGGAGGCCGCGCTGACACTCCTGATCCCGCTCGGTACGGCCGGTCTTGGCTACATCGGGCCGATCAGCACGCTGATCATCATCCTGCTTCTGGTCGTCTATTTCTCGTATCGTCAGACGATTGCGGCTTACCCGCACGGGGGCGGGAGCTACACTGTCGCCAAGGAGAACCTGGGCACGCCGGCCGGTCTGTTCGCAGCCGCGGCCCTGATGCTTGACTACGTCCTGGTTGTCGCCGTCGGCATCTCGGCGGGCATCGGCGCCCTTGTCTCGGCGCTGCCGGTGCTCCAGCCTTACACACTGGCACTCTGCCTTTCGATCCTGGCACTGATCACCGTGGTGAACCTCCGCGGCGTGCGTGAGTCGGGCCTGGCTTTCGTCGCGCCGACTTACGTGTTCATCATCTCGCTTCTGACGGTGCTGGCTATCGGCGTCGCCAAGACTTTGCTGGCCGGGGGGCACCCGACCCCGGTGACCGCACCGCCACGCATTCCGACTGAGGTGACGACGGCAAGCCTCTGGGTCCTCATGCGGGCCTTCGCCAACGGCTGCACGGCCATGACGGGGGTTGAGGCCGTCAGCAATGGGGTGAGCGCGTTCCGCGAGCCCTCAGTGGTCTTCGCGCGGCGCACCTTGACGATCATCATCGTGCTCCTGGCCGTCATGCTCGCCGGCATCGCGTTCCTCTCCCGGGTGTACGCCATCGGCGCCACGGAACCAGGCCAGGTCGGTTATCAGAGCATCCTCTCGCAACTCGTCGCGGCCGTCGTCGGACGCGGACTGTTCTATTACATCACGATCGGATCGGTGCTGGCCGTTCTTGCCCTCTCGGCCAATACCGGTTTCGCCGACTTCCCCCGGCTCTGCCGCGTCATCGCGCAGGACGGTTTCTTGCCAAGTGCCTTCGCGCACCGAGGCCGGCGGCTGGTTTACTCCCACGGAATCATTGTTTTGGCGGTGCTTTCCGGCGGGCTACTGATCGCCTTCGGGGGGATCACCGATCACCTGATCCCACTCTTCGCCGTGGGGGCGTTCCTCGCCTTTACGCTGTCTCAAGCGGGGATGGTGGAGCATTGGCGGCGGACCGGCGGGCCGAACGCGCGCAGGTCGATGGTCGTCAACGGCGCGGGGGCGTCCTGTACGGGTGTTACGCTCGTCGTCGTTCTCGTCTCGAAGTTCCACGAAGGGGCCTGGATCATGGTCCTGCTGGTGCCGGCCCTGCTGGCCCTGTTCGTGGGCGTCCACAATCATTACTTGACCGTCGGTCGCCAGGTGGCGACGGACGAGCCGCTCGACGCCGTGAACCTGGTACCCCCCATCGTCTTGATCCCTCTTCGCGGTTGGAGCCGCGTCAGCCGCAAGGCGCTACGGTTCGCGCTTCAGCTCTCGCACGAGATCTACGCCCTTCACATCGCGGACGACGAACGGACCCTCGTCGAGCTTGAGGACACCTGGAACCAACGGGTCCGCGAGCCGGTCCTGGCGGCCGGCCTGTCGCCGCCGAAGCTCATTGTTATCACGTCTCCCTATCGCCGGCTCTATGCGCCGCTGCTCGAAACGGTGCAAGAGCTCCAGCATTCCCACCCTGATCGCGACATCGCCGTGATCGTCCCGGAGTTCGTCGGCTCGCGCTGGTATCACTTCCTTCTCCACAACCAGACGGGCACCTTGATCAAGGCCTATCTGTTCTTCAGCGGCCGCCGGCGCGTGGTCGTGATCAACGTTCCTTGGTATTTGTCCGCGTGAGCGATGGCCGGGCGCGTCGTAACGGACGCGCGCGTCCAGCGAGAAAAATGGCTTGGGGTACGACGAGTTGAACCGGTACGGGAACTCGGTCGGCGCTCCCTATCTGGACTCCCTCGGATTGGGACTGTCTCCCTACGCTGGACTGATGAGCCAGACTCCGCGTTGCCGAATCACCCGCCGAATGTCAGGGAGCTCATTCGACTCGACGTGCGACACGATTGCCCGTTCGCAGCCGGGACCATAGAATCGGCCCGATCCCACCGCCGCTCCGATATCGTTGTCATTGACGCAATCGATCCCAGGCGAGGTCCGCGATAGCCTTATGAGCCGCGTGCGCAAGGAACTGGACTTCTGGGCTGTACTGTTCGGATTTCGCGGCTCGGCGCTGCCGCAAGTGCTGCCACATGCACTCTTCTTCACCTTGTTTGCAGTTCTGGTGACCGCCGTTCACCTGAACGAAGCGCTTCCGGACCTGGGCGTGGAGGTCACTCCCTTCGAGCTCGCCGGCGGCGTGTTGAGCCTCCTGCTCGTCCTGCGCACCAACGCCGGGTACGACCGGTGGTGGGAGGGACGAAGGCTCTGGGGTGGGATCACCAACCAGTGTCGCAACCTTGCCGTGGCCGCGCTGAGCTACGGTGCCGATGATCCAACGTGGCGAGACCGGATTCTGCGGCTCACCGCCGCGTTCCCCTACGCCGCACGGAGTGTCCTGCGCGGCGAGTCGTCCGAACCTGAGCTCTCAAAGCTCCTCGAGCCAGCCGATCTCGCGCGGGTCCTCAAGGCCGATCACGCGCCGACGGCAGTCGCGCTTTTGATCGGCGAGTCGGTCCGCGAAGGCCGCGAGCGCTTCGGCGTCGACGGGTTCGCCTTGTTGCGAATCGATCAAGAACGCGCCACGCTCATCGATCATCTCGGCGGGTGTGAACGGATCATGAAAACGCCCCTGCCGCGGGCGTATCGCATCGAGATCCGGCGCTTCCTGGTGTTCTTCCTCGTTTCGCTCCCCTTTGCGCTCGTCCTCCGGACCCGATGGCTCGCACCCGCGGTTACGTTCCTCGTCGCAACGCCCATGCTGGCGATCGACCTGATCGGGACCGAGCTTCAGTCACCGTTCGCGCGGGACAGTCTCAATCATCTGCCCCTTGATGACATCTGCGCGATGATCGAACGTAATGTGCTCGCGATGCTCCACGGAATACCGGGCGAACGTCCTGAGCGGGAGATCGCGCAGCCGCCCAGTTTGCCGTCGGAGACGACATGAAGCCTTTCGAACTAATCGCCGTGCTCGTGGTCCTCGCCGCGGGGTTGAGCTATCTCAACCTCCGGCTCTTGAAGCTCCCATCGACGATCGGGCTCATGGCCTTGACGTTGCTTCTCTCGATGCTCGTGCTGATCATTGGCACGTTCGTTCCAGCGGTGAAGGAACAGGCTCGTGCGGTCGTCTCGCAGATCGACTTCGAGGAAACGCTCCTGCATGGAATGCTCGGATTCCTCCTCTTCGCCGGCGCCCTGCACGTCGACCTCGGCGACCTTGCTCGGTCCAAGTGGCCAATCGCCATCCTGGCGACGGCGGGTGTCTTCATCTCGACCGCATTCGTAGGGGGTCTTGTCTGGGTATTTCTGCGACTTCTCGGGCACCCAGTCCCTATTGTCGGAGCACTTTTGTTCGGAGCCCTCATCTCACCGACCGACCCGATCGCGGTACTCGGACTTCTGAAACACCTGGGTGTGCCCAAATCACTGCAAGTTCAATTCGCCGGCGAGTCGCTCTTCAACGACGGAGTGGGCGTTGTGCTTTTCTTGGGCCTGCTCGAAGGCGCCACGAGCGGACAAGGCCTGGACGCTGCCGGCCTCGTCGCGTTGTTCCTGCGCGAGGCGATCGGCGGCGCGCTGTTTGGGTTCGGGGCCGGCGTGCTGGTGTATTACTTGCTCAAAGCCGTCGACCACTACCAGGTCGAGATCATGTTGTCCCTGGCACTCGTCGCTGGGGGATTCGCACTCGCAGACGCGCTTCACCTATCTGCCCCGATCGCCATGGTGGTTGCCGGCCTGATCATCGGCAACCATGGGCGTCTGTCCGCCATGTCGCCGTCCACGAAGGAACACCTCGACATGTTCTGGGAGTTGATCGACGAGATCCTCAATGCCCTGCTGTTCGTGTTGATCGGGATGGAACTCCTGGTCCTCACCTTCACGGCGCGCTATCTCGTGGCAGGTCTCATGGCCGTGCCGACCGTCTTGCTGGCTCGATTCATTTCGGTCGCCTTGCCGGTGAGATTACTGGCACGTCGCGAACCTTTGAATCCCGCGGCGGTGCCCATTCTAACGTGGGGAGGGCTGCGCGGGGGCATTTCGGTCGCTCTGGCGCTCTCGCTCCCGCGGGATGGAGTCGTGGGACGAGGAGGCGACGTGCTGATCGCGATGACGTACGTTGTGGTCGTATTCTCAATTCTCGTGCAGGGCTTGACCATCGCACCGCTGGCGCGACACTGGCTGTCTGCAACGTCCGCGACTTCAACAGAATGAGGGTCAAACCATTGGCTCGGCAGTGCCGGCGGATGTCCGGCGCTCGAAAACCGCACGGAGCCGCTCCTCCGTTTCCCGGTGAGTCAGCGCGGATTTGCCGAAACCCGGAAGCGCGCCGAGTGCGATCGCGTCGTTCTGGGCGTACGCATAGTTGCTCACCATCATCACGGGGGTCGCCGCGAGGGCCGGGTCGGCCTTGATCGATCGAATGAGATCGGTCCCAGGTGCGTCGTCCATGTCGCCAATCCGGTTGACGAGAACGAGGTCAAATCGCTCCGCCCGCAGTACATCGAGAGCCTCGCCGACCGTGTCGGCACCCACGACGTCGGCGCCGAAGGCCTGCCGCAAGTGCCGGCTGATTTGTCCGTGATCAAAGCCGCATTGACCCACGCTGAGCACGCGAAGACGAGACATGAAAGCGATTCTCCCGCAACCTTGACGAGGGCCAAGCTCTCGATTAGGATCACACAACCCGTGAACTGTAACGCAAATCTCGATCCAGACCCTGAGCCGCTCATCGAATCCGGCTAGGAAAGTTTCAATTCAACGCCGCCGCGATCATATTCGAGATCCGCGCCAGGTAGCGCCCATCTTCACCCGGTGGCAGCGTCGTCAGCAAGACGAGGAACGTGCCGGGATCCGGGTCGATCCAGCAGAGCGTCCCCGTTGCACCCCAGTGTCCATACGATTTCGGTCCAAGCAGGTCGCCGAAGAACGCCGACGTGCCCCGCCAATTCAAGCGCCAGCCCAGTCCCCAAGGGCGACAACGACGATCCTCCTCAGGGATGCTCGGAAAGGCGTCCAACTGGTTCCGCGTCATCGCACATACGGTTGCCGCTGAAAGGATTCGGACCCCGTCGAGCGCTCCGCCCAGCAGCATCATCCGGCAGAATCGGGCGAAATCCGCGGGCGACGTGATCAATCCACCCCAGGGGGCCCCGAAGCCGAGCCAGTACGGCGTGTTCCAGTGCCAATCGGTCGCGGCTTGCTCAGGCTCCAACCGGAGCTTGGCGATCCCGTCGGCCGTCTCTGGCCGCCAGCCGAGCGACGTCTCGGTCATCCCGAGCGGCTCGAAGACCTCTTCCCGCAGGAACTCGGGCAGCGGTTTGCCGGAGACAACGCGAACGATCTCACCGAGCAGTGCGGTTCCCATGCTCTGATAACGCACCTGAGTCCCAGGCGCAAACAGTAGCGGCGTCCGGCATGCTTCCTCGACGAATGTTGAAAGCGGAGCATGGGCCGCTCGGAGGGCGGTGTTTTGCGGCAACTGGTCCGGGAGTCCCGACGTGTGCGTCATCAGGTGTCGAACACGGACGTCCGAACGAGTTCGGTCGCTCCCGGCAAACGCGGGTAGGAATTCGACGATGGGATCGTCCAGCGCGATCTCGCCCCGTTCGAGCAAAATCAAGGCAGCCGTGACAGTCACCGGCTTGGTGAGCGAGGCGACGAGGAATAGCGAGTCACCGCTCAGGGGTACGGTGTCGCCGGGAGCCCGCCGCCCAAAGAACGATGCGGGAAACATGGCCTCGCGCGTCCCGGCGCAATAAGCCGCCGCAGGCAGAGCGCCAGTTTCGGTCCAGTGCACGAGACGTTTGTCAACGAGCTCAAAGTTTACAGTCGTGCGCGAACGTGGCATCGGCGGTTCTCGAAGTCCCTATGTTCCGGCCTGCGGCATTCCGGTCGCGGATCATCTCATCCGGAACGGGATTGCGTCAATTGCGCCCTGTACGGACCTCAAATCTGTGAATGGCTTGGGGATGTGCTGCTTTCGTGCAACAAGGAGCCGGTTTCCTAGCCCGCATAACCTATCGTCTTAGAAGGGAAGAGTGAGGTCGACCCGGTCAATCGAGACTGCCAGGAGGAGCTCGATGTCGAACGGTTCTGCGAGTTTGACGGTCAAGCCCATGGCCCAGCGCCGGTTGCGATTCGATCGAGCCGCCGGAGGTCTGTGTCACGGGGGCTTGAATCGGAGTCTACTCCTTGGGTTGAATCGAGACGTGGAGCCGGTCCAGTACCTGGAACGGCGCGCGGAGGCGCGTTACGACGTGCCCACGTGCTGCTCGTGGCTCGGCTGGCGAACGTGGCGCGGCTTCAAGATGCGCGACTCGCTGATCATCAACATCAGCCTCGGCGGAGCGCTCATCTTCCTGGACGAGGTTCCCCCGACTCGAGGTAAGCTCTGGCTCTACCTGGAGACGCCCCGGCAGAAGACGGTGATTCCCGCGAAGGTCTGTGAGATCCGCCAGACGCGTCTCGGTCAGGCCGCCGTGCGGCTCGCGTTCTTCCGCCGTTGCCCCTACGACATTTTCGAGGCCGCCGTGTGCGGTTTGACCCCGGTAGACCCTCGCACTCGTCGCGGCACAGAGCCGCGGAGCAGCGACGGAGAAGGCCCGCGAGAACGGAGCGAATCGTGAGCGAAATCACGCCAGATAACTCGAGGATGGATGAGACGCTGAATTGCGACCCCCCGGCCGCATTCAACGACTCGACTCGCGTGAAGAACTGGAAGCTCCGCTATGATGCCGCCATGGCGTCGTGCGTTGGCGAAACGCTTTCGGGCCGTGACGTTCTCGGGTTCTTCCGCAAACAGAGCCGGCGCAATGACGCCGAGCGGCGCTCCTCGTTGCGAGTCCCTGCCGTCGAGCGCTACGCCTGGCTCGGCTGGTGGGAAGATGAGGAATTCCTGATCGCACCCGCCGTTCTGGATAACATCAGTCTCGGCGGCGTCCGCCTCACGCTCACAAAGCCGATCCCGGTCGATCAGCCCTGCTGGCTCTGCCTGGGCCCGCCTTGCCCCGTCGTCTGCGTCCGGTCGGTCGTGGTTGGCGTCGGTCGCGCTCAAGAGGAATACGACGTTCGGCTCGCCTTCACGATGAAGTGCCCCGACCAGTTTTACGAGATCGTCGTCAACGGCTACCGCGGCAGGCGCTAGGGCCGGAAGTGGCCATGGATCGGGTGTTGTTCCCAGCCCGAAGATGACGTTGAGCATACGCGAAACCGAAGCGCGAGCGAGGGTCGAAACCGACGATCCCTCCTCGAGCTTCGGTTTCGTGTCGCGCGCTTGCCGCATGGCCTCAACACGAATCGACATCGGCGTTCTCGGCGAATTCGACCCCTGGAGGGTACAATATCCTACCGAGCTCACGTTCGTTGGGAATCCAGGTAGACTTCGACGATGCTGACGGGCAACCTCGTGCGGGTGAAGACCGCAAAGAATGGGCGGATCTGCCCGTTGTATTTGAGTCGGGAAAGCGCGCAGTGGCTGGGCGTCGCGGAGAGCCTGCTCCTTATCTTCCGAGACGGCGTGGGCATGACCCGGGGTGAGATTGAAGCCGAGATCCACGAACTGGTCGGCGAGGGCCTTGCGACCCTGGCGCATCGAGGGCTCGCGAAAGTCCTTGAAGACCGAGCCGAGTTTGAGGTCGTAGCAGACGTCCCTCCCGAAACGGTACGCGAGAAGGTGTTCACGCGAGCCGCTGAGCAGCGAAAGCGGAACCGGGCCGCAACACCGCGTTTACCGTTTAATCGGGCGGCAATCCTCGATGCCGTCGCTGAGGAGTTAGGTATCGCGAGCGATGTCGTCACAGCGTCGCTCTTCGCCGATCTCAAGGACGAGAACCGGATGCTCAAGTTCGATGACCTGAGCGCGGAGCGGTTGCTCGATCGTTACAACGTCGCGCTCGCCCAGGCCGTTTTGCTGCGATCGGTTCTGGTTACCGCCGAGGTGCGCGACCAGCACCCCGCGCGTTACCGCCAGCTCTTCCGCCAGCTCAAGTTTCACCGGCTCCTCTACCGGGTCCAGGGGAGCATGGAACATGGCTACACGTTCCAAATTGATGGGCCGCTGAGCCTCTTCAGTGCGACAAACAAGTACGGCCTTCAGATGGCCCTCTGGCTGCCGGCCTTGCTACACTGCCACGACTTCCGCCTCGACGCCGAGCTTCGCTGGGGGCCAAAGCGCGAGCCCCGCAGTTTTCACCTGGAAGCACGCGACGGCCTGATCTCGCACACGCAGGACACCGGCGTTTACACACCCGCGGAGCTCAACGCGTTCGTGGAACGGTTTCGACAGGTCGCGCCGGGCTGGGAATTGACCGAGGCAACCGATATCATCCCTCTCGGTCGTGACGGGGTCTGGGTACCCGACTACCGCTTCATCCAACGGGCGACGGGACGGGACGTGTTCGTGGAAGTGGTCGGTTTCTGGAAGCGTTCCAGCCTCGAACGGTTGCTCCGCCTGCTCCCGCTCTATGGCCCCGAGCGCTTCGTGCTGGCGATCACGGATCGATTGAAGGTCGACGATGGTGCGCTGGAGAACCTCCCGGGACACGTTCTCCGGTTCCGCGAGATTCCCAACGCCACCGAGCTGGCAGCGATGCTTGACGAGCTCGTGCGAACGGACACGAGGTGATAGGGAATAGGGAGAGATAGTGCCAATACCGCTCAAAGAGTCGTAGACAAGGCGAGCGCAAGAGCATAAATACTCCCTCCCCCCTTGTGGGGGAGGGTTGGGGTGGGGGGTTCGCGTGGCCACAGCTTGTGCGCCCCCCACCCCAGCCCCCCCACAAAGGGGGGAGGGAGTTAATTTCTTCGCTGTCCGTCGCATAGGGTTGGGTTGCGAGGTGCCGAGAGCATGGTGGCTGATTCCGAACTCACGTTTCATACGCGGTTGGAGACCGACCGGCGCGAGCTACTCGATCTTAGTCTGCGCAACCCACTCCTCAATTTCCGGCCGCGCGTGAAGGGACTGGAGATTGTCGGGGAATCACCGACCCAACTCTTCGAGGCGCTCGTCAAGGAGAAGCGCAAACTCACATTCCTCGCCGCGCCGGGGGTCGAGGCGGTCGGCCCGCTGGCGCAGCCGGAAGAAGGAGCCTCGCCCGAGCGCGCCTCGGCGGATCGCACGGATCATCGACTCCAAACGAGCCGGGCATCGGATCAGTTGCAGGCACGACTGCTCGCCATTTACCAGTCCGCGCGCACGTCACTCGAGGAACAGGGCGTCAACACGCTCTTCCTTGCGCTCGGAATGCTCGTCTGGTTCGATGACGAATCACCGTCGAAGGAGTTACGTGCCCCTCTGCTCCTCGTGCCGGTCGAACTCGAACGATCGAGCGCCCGCGAGCGCTTTCGGCTGCGTGGCACGGATGAAGAGCTGGGGACCAACCTGTCGCTCGCCGAAAAATTGAAGGCTGACTTCGCCATTGATCTGCCCGAGCTGCCCGATGCTGATGAGCTGGTGATCGAAAGCTACTTCGATTCCGTCGCACAGTCGATCAACGGTCGAGACGGCTGGAGCGTGCAACGGGAAGAAGTGGCGCTCGGCTTCTTCTCGTTTGGCAAGTTTCTCATGTACCGCGACCTTGATCCCTCGGCATGGCCCGAAGGAGCACGACCGGGCGACCACGGCATCGTGCGCGCGTTGTTGCAGGAGGGCTTCCGAGAGCCCGCAGCGCTGATCGGGGAAGACGACGACATCGATGCGCATCAAAGCGCGAGCGAGCTGCGCCTCGTGGTCGATGCGGACGCATCGCAAACGCTGGCGATCCTCGACGTGAAGCAAGGTCGCAACCTGGTAATCCAGGGTCCACCGGGAACCGGCAAGTCGCAAACGATCACAAACATGATCGCGTGGGCCATCGGTGAGAAAAAGTCCGTCTTGTTCGTCGCCGAGAAGATGGCCGCACTCGAAGTGGTCAAGCGCCGCCTCGATGCGAGCGGGCTCGGCGACGCCTGCCTGGAGCTTCATAGTCATAAAACCCGCAAGAAGTCCGTTCTCGACGAGCTGCGCAGGACCCTCGGCCTGGGGCGGCCGCGACTCGGTTCCGCCGACGATGACGGCAAGATTCTGGGGGAGCTGCGCGATCGGCTCAATGCGTATTGTGCGGCGGTCAACACGCCGATCGGTTCGACGGGTATCACGCCGCACGACGCCTACGGCGAGCTCTTACGGCTTCAAGCCGCACTCGAATCGAAAACTCCGCCCCCTTTTGAGGTCGCGGGGCTGGCCGGGTGGTCGAGCTACGACCTGAAACGGCGCCGCGCGCTCGTCGAACAGCTCGAGGGGCTCCTGCACGATGTCGGGGTGCCCCACGACCACCCGTTCTGGGGCGCACGCCGAGCAGTCTTGCTGCCGACGGAGATTAATCGGCTGCGCGGGTTGCTCCAGACGGCGCGGGCCGAAACGGTCTCTTTGAAGGAGGCCGCGGCGCGTCTTGCGACGTCGATGGGTCTGAGCGTGCCAGGCCTGCGCAGCCAGTGCGAGCTGCTACTCCGCGGCGTCCGTCAAGCCTCGAAGGCGGCGGATTGGCCCGGTGCCACGTTGCCGAGCAACGAATGGCACTCGCGGCGGAGCGACCTGGAGCAGCTTTTCGAGTCCGGCAATACGCTCGCCGACTTGAAGCGCGGCTACCAGGATGTGCTCTTGCCCGAGGCCTGGGACCAGGACCTGCTCGAATCTCGGCACGATTTGAACGCGTTTGGCCGGCACTGGTGGTGCTTTCTCTCAGCACGTTATCGACGGGCGAAGCACCGGCTGGCGACCCTGTGCCGCAACACGCCGCCGCAAGGGCTAGACGACCGGCTCGCCCTGATCGACGCCGTCCTGTCCGTGCGCCGGCACCGCGAGGTTGTCCGCAGCCACGAGACGCTCGGGGCCCGCCTCTTCGGTTCGCGCTGGCAGGGCGAGCGCTCAGACTGGAAGGCATTCGCGGAACTGGCGGATTGGGTTCGCAAGCTCCACCATCACGTCCGTCAGCGGCGGCTGCCGGAAGGGATCCTCGCGTTCCTCGCGGGCGATCCCGACATCTCAACGCTGATTCCCCGCGCGAAGGCGTTGAAGGCGGCGTTGACGTCGCACGCCGACGCGTTGCAGGCGGTGACCCGCTTCCTCGATTTCGATGGGTCGGCACGCTTCGGCGCGGATACCGAAATCGAAGACCTGGGTTTCCAGGAGGTCGAGGCACTACTCGATAGCTGGCTGCGCCGGGCCGACGAACTTCAGGGACTCGTCGCCTTCAACCATCTGTCCGAGCGAGCTCGACGAGAGGAGCTCGGGGGGCTCATGCCCCTCGCCGAATCGTGGCCCGAGGCCGACCGGTTTTTGGTCCTCGCGTTTTTCCGCCATTTCCATGAGGAACTGCTGACGCAAAGTTTCCGCGAGCGTGAGGCACTCGCGGCCTTCGACGGGCGCGGGCAAGAGCATACGATCCAGGCGTTCCGCGAGCTCGACCGGCAAGTTCTTCGGCACAACCGCGTATTGCACGCGCTTGGGCATTGGGAGCGCATGCCGCGACAGGAAGGCGGAGGTCAGCTTGCAGTGCTGCGCAGGGAGTTCGAGAAGAAGTCGCGACACTTGCCGCTCCGACAACTGATGAAGAAGGCCGGCAATGCGGTGAAGGCGATCAAGCCGGTGTTCATGATGAGCCCGCTGTCGGTCGCCAACTTTCTGGAACCGGGGGTCCTCACATTCGACCTCGTCATCTTCGACGAAGCGAGTCAGGTCAAGCCGATCGACGCTCTCGGCTCGCTGCTGAGAGGGAAGCAAGCTGTCGTGGTCGGCGATAGTCGCCAGTTGCCGCCCACGCAATTCTTTGACCGGCTTATGGCCGCGGACGAGACGGATGAGGAGGAGAGTTCCGCCGATGTCGAGAGCGTGCTGAGTCTCTTCGTCGCGCAGGGAGCACCCGAGCGCATGCTGCGCTGGCATTACCGGAGCCGGCACGAGTCGTTGATCGCTGTGGCGAATCACGAGTATTACGACGACCGGCTTGTCGTTTTCCCGAGCGCCGACTCATCGCAAAACGACCGGGGCCTATTCTTGCGGCACCTTCCCGAGACTGTTTACGACCGAGGCGGCACGCGCACCAATCCCCTGGAGGCGGATGCGGTTGCGCAGGCCGTGATGCGTTTCGCGAAGGACCAACTTTCGCAACCGGCGGAGGAACGCCTCACTCTTGGCGTCGCCGCGTTCAGCGGCGCCCAGATGGGGGCGATTCAAGAGCGGTTAGAGTTGTTGCGCCGCGAGGACTCGGCGTGTGAGACGTTCTTCGCGCTCGATGGGCCCGAACCGTTTTTCGTCAAGAACCTGGAGAACGTCCAGGGGGACGAGCGCGACGTCATCTTCATCAGCATCGGCTACGGCCGCACCGCTGACGGTTACCTCGCGATGAGTTTCGGCCCGCTCAATGCTGATGGCGGCGAACGACGGCTCAACGTCTTGATCACGCGGGCTCGATTGCGCTGTGAGGTCTTCTCCAACCTAACTGCCGACGACATCGATCTCGACCGCACGCCCGCGCGTGGCGTTCGGGCCCTGAAAACGTTTCTGGGCTACGCCCAACACGGCCGGCTCGACACTGCGGCCGCAGTCGGAGTTGCGCCGACGGCTCCGTTCGAGGATGCCGTTCACGCCGCCCTGACTTCTGCGGGCGTGGAAACGCGCCGGGCTGTCGGCTCCAGTGGGTTCACCCTGGACCTTGCCGTCGTTGATCCGGCGGAACCGAGCCGATACCGCCTCGGCATCGAGTGCGACGGTGCGAGCTACCGTAGCGCCCGATCAGCGCGCGACCGCGATCGGCTCCGGCCCCAAGTACTCGAAGGCCTCGGCTGGCGACTCCACCACGTCTGGAGTACCGACTGGTTTCGAGACCCCGACGGCGAACTTCATCGATTGCTCGATGCACTTGGCACGGCGGTGCCCTCCACCAATGGCCACTCCGATGAGGCGTCGGAACACGCCGGTTATGTCCGAGAAACCGTCGATGAGGCGTCCGCTACACCCCAGACGGGCGCTGCCGTTTACGCGTTGGCGACGCTCGACCTGCACTTGAACGGGCAAGATTTGCATGCGATCCCAATCCCTCGTTTGGCGTCGTGGGTCGAGCGAGTTGTGCGCATCGAGGGGCCCGTGCATCGCGACGAGGTGAGCCGCCGCGTTACGGACGCCGCGGGTATCAAACGTCTGGGTACCCGCATCCAGTCTGCGCTTGAATCCGCGATCGAGCAGACGATCCGACAAGGAATCGTGGAGCGTCGTGGCGATTTCCTCTGGCCGTCCCCTGCCCCGTCTTTGGCCGCGCGCGATCGGAGTGCATTGCCCCCGGCGTCGCGCCGGCTCGACCTTGTCGCGCCGGAAGAGTTGGCACTCGCCGTCGAACGCGTGACGGCCTCCGCCCTGGGCATGGAGCCCGAGGCCATCCCCTCCGCGGCCTGTCGATTGCTCGGGTTCCCTCGTATCAGCGAAGAGATGCGCGTTCGCGTCGATGCGATCGTCTGCGACCTCGTCGCCAGTGGCCGGCTTACACCACAGGGTAGCCACCTCGTCGTCGCCTCGCCTCCGACGGGATGACGTGGTAGCGACAACTCCGCACGACCCACATTTCCTGATCAGAGACTTGCCGCCACTCTGGACCACGGGGACAATACGGGCCTTTTACCGCCTCATTCGTCTTCCGATCGGGGAGATCGCAACGCCATGTCCAACCGCATCCGAGGCGCCTGCCTTGCGGCGCTGGTGAGTCTTCTGGTGAACGTTTCGCTCCAAGGACAGCAACCGGCCCCCGCCAACCAGCCGACCGCCAAGGATGTCGTCAAAGCGGTCTCGAAGGCCGAGACGCCCAAGGCCCCGAAAGACTCGATCGAGCGCATCAAGGACGAGGGCATGAATCGTTCGCAGGTGATGAAGATCTTGAGCCATCTCACCGACGTCATCGGGCCGCGACTGACCGCGTCGCCCGCGATGAAGCGAGCGAACGAATGGACGCGTGACACGATGGCCGGATGGGGGCTCAAGGACGCTCACCTCGAGTCGTGGGGTCCCTTTGGAAGAGGTTGGAGCCTCGAGCGGTTCTCCGCCCAGGTCGTCGAGCCCCAGTGCATTCCGTTAATCGCATATCCGAAGGCATGGTCGCCCGGTTTCGACGCGCCTCTGACAGCCGAGATCGTCGGTCTCGACGTAAAGGCGGAGGCGGACTTGATGAATTACAAGGGCAAGGTCAAAGGGAAAGCTGTGCTGATCAGCCCCGCACGCGAAGTCGCGGCGCGCTTCGAACCGTTGGCCACGCGGCTGACCGACAGCGAGCTCCTCAAGCTCGCGGACGCGTCGGAGCCCAACACGCGCCGAGGTCAGACCACAGGCTCGACCGGGTCCGCTCCCAGCGGAAGTCCTTCCTCCTCCAACCAACGCGCGGAGCGTTCGCTCGCCCAAAAGATGTTGCAGTTCCTGCTCGACGAAGGGGCCGCGCTGCTGGTCGAAGGCAGTCGACTGGGTGACGGCGGGACTCTCTTTGTGGGTGGTGCGAGCGTCCCTGGAGAACCCCAACGCCCCACACCGGGGAGCGTGCCTCGCATCTCGGCCTGGTCCAAGGATGCACCCAAAACGATTCCTCAGATCGTCGTCTCGAAGGAACACTACAACCGGTTGCTGCGCATGCTGGAACAAGGCCAGACGCTGAAGTTGGCCGTCGATCTCGCCGTCCGATTCCATGAAGAAGATGTCATGGGTTACAACACTGTGGCCGAGATCCCCGGTACGGATTTGCAATCCGAGGTCGTCATGCTCGGTGCCCATCTCGACTCCTGGCACAGTGGCACCGGCGCAACGGACAACGCCGCCGGCGTCGCCGTTTGCATGGAGTCCATGCGGATTCTCCAGGCCCTCAAGCTCCAGCCCAAGCGCACGATTCGCGTCGGCTTCTGGACCGGCGAGGAGCAAGGACTGCTTGGCTCGAAGGCGTACGTCGCGGAGCATTTCGGCAAGGAGACGACCGAGTCGGTCGCCGACAAGGACAAGCAAACCGCGCGCGAGAAGTTCTCTGCATACTTCAATATCGATAACGGAACCGGTAAGGTTCGCGGCGTCTACTTGCAAGGCAACGAGAGCGTGAGGCCGATCTTCCGCACCTGGCTCGCACCGTTCCGGGACATGGGCGCGACCACGCTTTCGATCACGAACACCGGCGGCACCGATCACCTCTCGTTCGATGCGATTGGACTCCCAGGGTTCCAGTTCATCCAGGACGGCGTCGAGTACAACACGCGCACGCACCACTCGAACCAGGACCTCTACGATCGTGCCCAGGCCGACGATCTGAAGCAGGCTTCGGTGATCATGGCTGCATTCATTTACAACACCGCGATGCGCGACGAAAAACTGCCGCGCAAGCCGGCTTCGGCCAAGTCGCAAACTCCGCCGTCTCGCGGAACCGCCGGGAGTGAATGAGGCGTGAGCCGTCGAGGACGACGGATCTCGACATGCTGTCCCGGCGGTTTTCCCTATTCGAAGAACCGGCCAACTCGGACTCGGAATCCTTCCAGAATGCCGGGCATGAGCAGATCGTTATCCGACTCCAACGTCCTCGGCGGCTCATCCGCCCCAAAGACGTAGGCGTTTTGCCGCTTGGGATCGAGTACGACGACCACCAGTACGCCGCCGTTAAGATACTCGGCGACTTTTTCGTGGATTTCCGGCCAACGATCGCCCGCTGAGCGAACCTCGATCACCAATTCCGGGACTTCCGGACCATATCCCGGCGGCAACGGTCCCTTGGGCAGCCGGGCAAAACTGTAATAAGCGACGTCGGCACCTCGAACGGTATCAGGATCGCGCTCGGTAATCACCCCGGAATCGTTGCTCATCACTCGGCCGAGGTTGCGCTCTTCGACGAAATTGCCAAGGATTCGACCAGCCTTGTTGCAAACGAAACCGTGCATTCGATCCGGTGGCGGCATGGTAACGATCCTTCCCCGTACCAACTCCTCGGGACACCCGGGGTCAGGCCGCCGGCCAAATTCCTCGGCAGTGATGAGAGCTTCGACGGTGGCCATCGAATCACCCTTCTTCAACGTGCAAATCCCGATCGTCCGCAATCCAGCCGTCGTCCCAATCGAAGGACTCGTCGTCATTACGATTCTACAATGAGCCGAGGAACCTGCCGAGTCCTGGCGCACCGATCGTTCGACATCAACGAAAATCACCAAATCGGGATCGACCCGGTTAACCTTCGCCGGTGCGCACCGGTATCGGAGGTAACGCACTTAACTTCCCTCGGCCGTGTCGGGAATGCCATGGGCATCTACGTCGAAATCCTGATCCGCGCCCCGATCGATGCAATCTGGTCCCATACCCAAGATCCGTCATTGCACGAGCGCTGGGACCTTCGTTTCTCGACGATTGAGTACCTCCCCCGTGTTGAAGGAGGCCCCCAACGGTTCCTCTACACGACGCGCATCGGCTTCGGGCTCCAGGTCTCGGGCGAAGGGGAAAGCACGGCTCAACGCGACCTCCCAGGAGGATGCCGCGTTTCTTCGCTGAAGTTCGGCTCCGACCAGCCGTGGTCGGTCATTCGCGAGGGAAGCGGGTACTGGAAGTACGTTCCGACTGCCAACGGCGTCCGATTCCTCACATGGTACGACTACCGCACCCGCTTCGGCCGGATCGGCGCGTTGCTCGACAATCTGGTCTTTCGTCCTTTGCTGGCCTGGGCCACGGCGTGGAGTTTCGACCGTCTTCGACTCTGGCTCGAAGAGGGCGCTTCGCCTGGAGCGTCGCTCCGCCATTTTGCGACGCATGCGTGTGCGCGATCGACGCTGGCCGTTGTCTTCGCGTACCACGGACTCGTACCCAAGCTCCTCATGCATGACGCTGACGAACTCGCGCTGCTCCGGCAGGCCGGTGTGTCGTCGCGCTGGTTGCTGCCAGTGCTCGAGTCGCTCGGTGTCGCGGAGCTTGTCTTCGCGATCGTCCTGTTATTGTTCTGGCGCAGGCGCTGGCCGCCGCTTGCGTGCCTGGTGCTCATGGTGGCTGCTACTGCGGCGATCGCAACGTCAGCGCCGCAATATCTTAGCGCGGCCTTCAATCCGTTGACGCTCAACCTGAGCGTCGCGGCGCTCAGCCTCGTGGACATCGTGAACCTCGCCGATGCACCCTCCGCGGCGCGTTGCCGCCGCTCGTCAAGGGCGACAACGTCATGATCTCGATCTATCAACAGGTCCTCGGTTCGGATTTCAACCGGCTGCATCCGGGGATCCAACGCCGATTCGGATTCACCAGCGCCGATGGGATCGCCGCGATTGGCCGAGGCGTCATGGACGAGATCTGGCGCGGACCGATCTATACCGTGCCCTTCCTGTACCTCGGAGCGTGGCGGCGGATCATGTTCCCGGAAGTGGGAAGCAACATCCCCTTTATCATCGAAAATTACGCGTTCGTGGATCAGTTCGGCCGCGAGACCGTGACCTGGGTCCGAACCTTCGACTCAAGACGCCGCAGGCGGTTCGATGCCTACATGGTGTATAGCCAACAACGCGCTTGCATTGTCGATTACCTCGGGTCCCACCAGCATCTCGCGGTCGACATCGCATTGCACGTCGACGAGGAAGGCGGTCTGTGCCTGCGCTCGGGTGAGCAGCGATTCTACGAAGGCCCGATGGCGTTTAACTTTCCCATGCTCTTCTCTGGCATCGCCGAAGTTCGTGAATGGTTCGACGACAGCGCGGGGTGTTTTCGAATCGCAGTCGATGTCCGGAATCGGACGTGGGGCCGCCTGTTCGGATACCGCGGCAGCTTCAACGTCGAATGGGTCAAATTGGAAGGGACCAGCGTGCCTGCACACGTGCTCCCGCAACGTCAGGAACTGCGAGAGTAGATCAGGTCCAGCCGGAGCTGGACCTTACCTCGGGCTCATTTCGGCGTGTGCCGGAAAGGCTTCGACAGTTTCGAGAGCAGCCGGCGGTGCATTTTCGCTTCCCGACTGTCGTACACTTCCTTCAGATGAGACCGCAAACCCACGAAGAGCTCGTCGATCGCTTCGAGATCGTTCGGACCGCGTGGCGCCGCTCCGTCTCGAGCTTCGAGGGCATTCACAAGCTCGGCCGTTGCCGCGAGTCCGTTCTGAGCCGCGATCGCATTCAGATCGTCGGAGTGGTCAGACTCGTCATAGGCATGGCCGTTGGCGGTTTCGGACCAGAGCTCATAGGCCTCGGTGGCCAGGGACAGGTCGACGTCGAGCGCCAGGGATCCTGAGGAACTCACCCCGGAAGAACCGTTCCGTCGCAGCAGCACTTCTTCCTCTTTCGCCTTTCGGATAAGCTCCAGCTCGGCGAGCGCCTGCGGAATCAGCCGGGCGATATCGTGATCGCTGTTGCTGCTCGCGTTCGTGGCGAACTGCATCGCCTGTTCCAGCTCGTCCACGAGCTGCGCGTTCTCTTGACGCGTTGCGTCCAGCTCCTGAGCGACCGCTTGAGCCTTCCTCATGGCTTCGTCGCGTTCCTTGCGAAGTGCGTCAGAACTGGAACGGGCCGCTTCCGCGCCCTCGGCACCTTGCTGAGCGTTAGCAAGTTCCGACTCAGCCTCGGCGAGGCGAATCGCGAGCAGCTCGTTCTCGTCGCGGGCTCGTTCGGCCTGGGTCAACACGGTTTCGTGCTCGTCGCGCATTTGCTCGGCGAGGAGAACGGCGGCCTCCAGCTCGGACTGGAGCGTTTCGTTCTGGGCACGGAGTGCGTCGAGCTCAGAACCGAGTACGTCGGTTGTCGGGGCCGATTGCGCCTGCGCGAGCTGCCCGGTGAGCTTGTCGACCTCAGAGCGAATGCCGAGTGCCTCCTGCCGGGCGCGATCGCGCTCGGAACGAAGCTGCGCCACCTGCCGCTCGAGTTCCGCGGCCCGAGGCTCGGCCGCCCCACCCTTCTTGCTCTGAGCCTGGAACCGCTCACGCTCCTCGGCGAGCTCCTTGTTGAGGGCTTCAATTTCGGCGAGGTAGCGTGCGGTGCTTTCGGAGTGGGCCTGGTCGAGTTCTGCCAACCGGTCGTTGTGCTGAGCTTCGAGCTGTTCCGTGCCGAGAAGTGCTTCCTCGCGTTCTGCACGCAGCTTGTTGATCTGGATCTGAAGACCCTTGACCTCCGTCCGTCGGTTCCGCTGCTCCTGCGCGAGTGTGGTTTCCGCCTTCGTGGCGCGGTCAGTACTCGCCTTCGCGTCGGCGCGGAGCTTGTCGAACTGGCTGCGGACGGTGTCGTTCTCAGCGCGGAGTTGCTGGGTACTTCGAACCGCGTCGGCGATTTCCGCCCGCAGTTTTTCGCTCTCCGACCTCGCCTCTTCGTTCTCGGCACGCCGCTCGCCCTGCTCCTGGGAAAGGGCCGCGTTGAGTTCCTCGACGCGAACGAGCAACTGGTCCCGTTGCTGGCCTGTCGTGTCGAGTTGACCGAGCAAACCGGTATGCTCCGCCTGAAGTTTTACGAGGGCAGCGAGCGCCCCCTCCAACTCCGAGGTCAGCGTTGATGCATCGGCTCGCAACGCCACGACCTCTGCGCTCCGGGCCTGCTGCTCATCGGCCAACGACTTCTCGGTCGTTGCGAGGACAGCGCTGAGTTCGTCGACGCGTGCGAGCAACCGGGCCCGTTCTTCATTCGCCGCATCGAGCTCACCACGCAGGCGATCGTGCTCGGCTTGAAGGTTCTCGAGTTCGAGATGCTTCCCTTCCAGGTCGGACCGCAGCGCGGCTGCTTCGCCCTGGAGGGTCTGTACCTCAGCGCTACGAGCTTGTTTCTCGTTGGCGAGCGCCTGCTCCATCTCGGTGACCAACGCACAGGCTTCCTCGACCTGTGCAAGCAACTGGGTCCGTTCCCGGCTCACAGTCTCGAACTCGCCGAGCAAGCCAGTGTGTTCGGACCGAAGGCTCTCGAGGCTTTGGAGCGTCGCCTGCTGTTCGGCCTTGAGCGAAGCCGCCTCGGCCTGGAACCCCTTGACCTGTTCGTCGTGAGCTCGCCTGGTGTCGTCGAGGGTCTTCTCGGTCTTGGCGAGAGAGGTGGTGGTTTCCTCGATCCGTCCGAGGAGCTGATTCCGTTCCTGGCCGGCGGCCTCGAGCTGACCCAGCAGGGTCGTATGTTCGCCTCGAAGGTTTTCCAGGCTCGTCAGCGTCTCTTGCCGCTCCGACCGCAGCTTCGCCGTCTCGGACTGAAGGGATTTGAGCTCGGCATCGCGCACCTTCTTCTCTTTCGCAAAGGCCTTTTCGGTCTCGAAGAGACGGGTGCTGGTCTGATGATGCTCCTCCTGCGCCGTCTCGAGCTGCTGCTTGACGGCTTGTTTTTCGGTTTCGAGCTGCTGTCCGCGGCTGACGGCTTCTTCGTGCTTGGCACGGAGCGCACCGATTTGTGCCTCCGAGTCCTTTCGCTCAGAGTCCCTCGCTGCCTTTTCCGCAGTCAGCGCGGACTCTGTCTGCGCGAGACGCTCGCCCGTTTTTTGCCCCTCGTGTCGGGCCGCTTCGAGCTGCCCAACGGTGTTTTGCAGCTCGTTGCGAACGGACTCCACGAGCTGGTGCGCGGCGTTGCGATCGTTGCGCGTGGCATCCAGCTCGGTGCGAAGGCCGTCGGTCTCGTTCCGCCGCTCTTCGCGCTCCTGGGCCAGCGTGCCCTCGGTCGATTTGAGCTGGATGAGCGTGGAGTCGCGCTCGCCGCTGACCACCTCGAGACGCTGGCTAACGCCGCTGAGTTCGCCTCGAAGCGATTCCGTCTCGTTTCGGTGTGCCTCACGCTCCTCGGCCAGCGTGTCCTCGGTCGATTTGAGCTGTGAGAGCGTCGAGTCGCGCTCCCCACTCACGGCCTCCAGACGCTCGGTAACGCTACGGAGTTCACCGCGGAGGTGTTCGGCGTGCTGGAGCGTTTCCTGGTGCGCGTTGGAGAGCTTCTCGTGCTCCGCGCGGAGCGTCTCGACCTCGGCGCGGCGTCCTTCGCGTTCCTCGTTCAGCGCGGTCTCGATCTGGGCAAGCTTGGCCGACGTTTGATCGAGCTGCTGTCGACGCTCTTCAAGCTGGGCCAAGGCCTGATCGTATTGCCCCTGAAGTTCCGCCTTGAGCTGCCCAAGCTGGTTTTTTTCCTCTGTGACGGTCTCATTCAGAGCCCAGAGCTCGTTGATTTCGTTTTGCTGCTGTTGCGTCGCCTGGTCGAACCGCGCCTGAGTGTCGACAAGTTGAGCATTGAGAGCATCGCGCTCGTTCCGGGTCGTGTTGACCTCATCGCGGCTGCGATCGCGTTCCGCCTGAATCTGTTCGAGCTGGCGCCCGAGGTCCGCGATCTGAACGCTTCGGTTTTCGTTCTCTTCCCGAAGCTGTTGGATCGATTTCTCCAGCTCCGTCCGGACTTGTGAATGTTCGGCTTCGAGCTTCCTGCGATCTTCATCACGCGCCCGTGCGTGCTCGCGAGAAAGCGTCTGGCGCTCCAGCTCCATGCGCGCCAGGAGATCCTTTTGCTCCGCCGCTGCACGTTCCTTGTCGCGTTGCCGTTCCTGAAGTGCGGTTTGAAACCGGTTCGTACTCGCGGTGAGCACCCGTTCCAGGTCAGCAAGCTGCTGGTGGAGATCGTCCGTCTCGAGCGTGGCATGCTGCTTGTCGGCCACCAACTGGTCGCGCTCGGCGCAGAGCTGTTCCGCACGGAGCTGGGCCGTGTCGCGCTCGGACTGAAGCGCTTCGAACCGGGCTCGAAGCTCCTCGATTTCGAAGCGGTGCGGGTTCTGCTCAAGCGACGCCTCCGCTCCGGCGAGCCGCACGACGAGCTTGTCGAGCTCGGTCCGGGCCGAGTTGGCCGCGTGCTGAGCCTGGTCGCGCTCGGCGCGAAGCAGTTCCAATTGCCGATCGAGGTCGGCCGCGTGGCTCCCTCGAGATTCGGCTTCCTGTCGTAGCCGCTCCGTGAGACTCTCGAACTCCGTGCGCGACTGCTGGAGTTGGGCCTCGTACTCCGCCTTCTGCGCCTCGAGAGCCCTCTGTGACGTCTGTGTGAGCGACTCACGCTCGTGCGCGAGGTTGTCGAGTAGGGCTTTACGCTCCTCGGCCCATTGCTCTCGTTCGATTTCGTGCTCGCGAGTCGTTTCCGATTGCGCTTCGCCGGCGCGGGCCGTCTGCTCGTTGAGCCTGCGTTCAAGCTCTCCGGTTTTTCGAACCAAATTGTCGATATAAACCGCCCGGGCCTGTTGTTCGCTGGCGAGCCGGTCGCGCTCGTCGCGGAGGTCCGCGAGTGCTTTCATCTCCGCACTGAGGCGCTCGACATCCTTATTGCGTTGCTTCAGCTCCGTCTTGAGCTCCTTCACCGTTCCCTGAAGCTGCTCAACGGCCTCGCGCCGCGTCTTGAGGGCCGCCTGCAACCGCGCGGCATCGCCCACGTATTTGCGTTCCGCTTCCATGCGCTTGAGGAGGACTTCGAGCTCCGCCCGCTGTTCCTTGATCTCGTTCAGCACGTCGTCGGCGTCGCCGATCGCGCCTGACGAGTCGTGACCCGCACCGTTGGATCCCGCCCTTGCGGCTGCGGGCGGATACGGAGCGAACGAGGAGATACTGGGCGCGTTCGCGGCGGCGAACTCCCCGCTCCGCGAGATGGATCCACTTAACCCCACTCGCTCGGGAGAGTCGACGACGGCCGCGATGTTTTCCGACGACCCGAGCCCCGCGAACTCGCCGGAGTCCGAAAACCCTAGTGACGAACCCGAACCAGCCGATTCGCCAGCCGCCTTCCGGTCATGCTTTTGAAGGAAGGCAAGAAGTTCCGGGGAAGCATTCTCAGGGATGCGGATCTTCGCCTGACACAAGAAGGAGTGTTCGCAGTGATTGCAGGCGACTTTTTGATTGTTGTACTCAGCCCTGAGTTCCAGCTTCCGTTTGCATTTCGGACATTGGACTCGAATGTAAACGGCCATAATTGAGCCGGCTCCGCTCGTACGAGTTCCCTGGGGTCACGAAAAGCAAGGAGGCCCCGTCGAAGGCTCAAAGAGCTTCGGGTCCACTTCCTGAAATCAATCCGAAGGTCATCCGGCCTTTGAGCTTGTGCCAACCTGGCTCGCTCGTCCACGCCGCAACTTGTCGGTAGGCAACCTTCGCCTTCGCTTGCTTACCCCTATTCTAGGATTCGAAGCTGCCAACCGAGGCCGAACGTAAAAACATTTCCCAACCGCGTTTATCGTAAGTCCCCAAAGACCGAGCAATCACCGAACAAAACGCCCAGGCGTCGCGCGAAACCACCGCGAGAGCATGGATGCACACTCTACGGGCAGAGCTGTGAACCAGCGTGATCATCGACGTGTCTGAGCGGGAATCCTACGATCCCCAAGGTCGTTTTCCGCTGGGGAATGGGGCAAATTCCATGTTGCTCACGATCACAATGACCGGCCCGTCAGCCGCCGACCTCGGCTACCTGTTGCACAAGCATCCAGGCCGCGTGAATTCCTTCGAACTCAGCTTCGGGCAGGCCCACGTGTTCTTCCCGATAGTGCGCGACGAGGAATGTGCGGCGTGCTTGCTTCTGGACGTGGATCCGGTGGAGGTTGTTCGGGGAAAAGGTGCGGCAGACGGGCTGATTTCCCAGTATGTCAACGACCGACCGTACACGGCGAGTTCCTTCCTCAGCGTGGCTATCGCTCAGGTTCTCGGCTCCGCTCTTCAGGGGCGCTGCAAGGACCGCCCGGAACTCGCGAGCCAGTCGCACGCGTTTTCAGCGCGGCTCGACGTGCTTCCCGTTCGCGGCGGCGAGGACTTTTTGCGCCGAGTGTTCGAACCACTGGGATACGAGCTCGAAGCCACTCGCTGCGCGCTCGACGAACGGTTCCCCGACTGGGGCGAGAGTCCATACTACGCAGTCACGCTCCGCAAAGCGAGCCCGCTCTCCGATCTGTTGACTCACCTCTACGTCCTCGTCCCCGTGTTCGACAAACAGAAGCACTACTTTGTCGGACGGGACGAGATGGAGAAGCTGCTCGCCAAGGGCGAGGGCTGGCTCGCCGACCACCCGGAACGCGAGGAGATTACCCGGCGTTACCTGAAATCCCAGTCGAGTCTTTTTCGACAGGCGCTGGCTCGCCTAGTTCAAGACGAGGTGGGAACCGCAGGGTCATTCACTGTTTCAAGATGCCCAGCTTGGTGAAGAGTTCGCCAACCCGTGAGCCATTGCGACGCAGCGCTGCAGCGATGTTCATTGCCCCCGTCACACGCAATAGCCCTATGGCGGCATTGCGCAGCGCCGCCA
>DAIDJG010000285.1 GCA_027451445.1 Singulisphaera sp. | reverse complement strand
CGTCGTCACGCTCGTGAAATGGTCGAGCGGAACGACCGAGAGCGAGTCGGCCATCGAGTCCGCAGTGACAGCGAGCGTCCCCGAAGGGTCGGTTACCAGGCCCGCGGGACTCCGGCCGACCTCAACAACTTCCAGCTTTTGATTGTGTCCGAGCGGCAGGAGGTCGAGCGACTCACTCGAAACCGAACCGGTGCGGCGGTCGTTGAGCAGAAGCTGATGGGATCCGGACAGCGCGATGATGACTTTGTGACCGTCGGGCGTGATCGCGAGTGCCGACGGGTCGGCCGCACCGTGCACGGCACCGTCGAGCGCGAGCCGGCGGCGTTTGACAGGCGAGGAGGCCTGGCTCGCACCGTCGAATTCGGAGAGCCGCACCGCGCTCAGACGGCTCGTCAGGACGAGTCCCCAATCGATGTTCGCGATCGTGATCGGAACGGTATTGAACTGAGCCATGTGCCCGATGAGAAGCTCTTTCCCGTCTGGCGATAGCGCGAGCGCGTGCAGGTTCACCGCATCGAGCTGACGGACAGTCTCGCTTGCCGCCAGGCCGGGGGTCACTTGCGCCATCCCTCCGCCAAACGCGTCCGCCACGATCACCCGTCCGTCCGGACGTGCGACCAGGGCGCCGGGCGCGAACGGGAGCGGATGGTCGGCGAGAACGCGGCGCTGTTTCCAGTCGACGTAACGGACGGCCTCGTCCCAGAGTCCGGCCGCGACAGCTTTCCCATCCGGCAGCGCCAGCACCCGCGTCGGGCCACGACCGAGCTTCATCTCGCTTTGGACGTGACCCGAGGTCGTGTCGAAGATAAGCAGTTCGCCGTCACCACCGCCGATAAGCAGCATTGTGCCGTCGGGGGCCAGCGACAGCGAGTGGGGCCGACAGGGAAGCCTCCATTCGGCTTCGATGTTGCCTGCGGGTATCTTCACTGCTATGACCTGCTGCGTGTCTCGAAGTGCGACGAGAACGCGGTCTCCTGGAGCCCACACCAGGGCGACGGGAACTTTTGCGCGGTGCGGGTTCGCGTCGTCGGCGAACGCGGGATGCGCAATCATGCCGGTTAAAAGGAGCGCCACGATGGGGAAACACTTCGTAACCACGGCGGAGGTTCCGAATGAGGGTGGGATTTCGGGCAAGCACTCCAGTTTATCGCATTTTGGGTGATAAGGGAGGGTTGGCCGACCGCCGTTTCGTTTTCGGTTCTTCAAGCCCAAACGGCGTACTACCGCGTTCGAAGCCGGTTGGGGTTGCGCGAACGCGATAGCAAGCGACCGCACTCCAAAGCTCTCGGAGTCCTACGAACATATGTAAACCATAACATGTTAATCTTTGCGCGGTTGCGCGAGGGTAATGAACAGCTTTTCGAGGATCGCACGCGGCGTGAGCGACGACGAACCTTTAATATCCAGGTCGGCGTGCGATAAGAGCGCGGGCAGTTGGTCCACGCGCGTCGGACCAAGGTGGGTGTGTTGCTGCCCAATGGAGCTGATCTGCCACGACTGCGCACCCGCCTGTTCGCACGCTTCCGCGAGGCTCAACTTCGTCCGCCGGAGATATCCGGCGTGGTGGGTTTTCAGCAAGGAGCTCGCCATCGCCGCGACCATCATGACCGGTTGCTCGCCGGCCGCAAGCAGCTTGTCGAGAAGTTCCAGGGCGACCTGAGGCCTCCCGCTCGTCGCGGCGTCGAGCGCTTTCCAGATCGTCCCAATCCGGCCGGCGCCAACCATCAGGACCACGTCATCCGTCTCAATCATTGCACGCTCACCCACGTACACGGAGAGCTTCTCCAGCTCACTCGCGAGGAGCCCCACTTCAGGCCCGACCAGCTCCAACAGGAGTTTCGCCGCTTCGGTGTCGAGCTGCGTGTGGTGCCGCGACTTTGCGAACTGGACGAGCCACGCGACCAGCGACTTTTCCTGCGGCGCCTTGCAATCGAGCGAAATGCCCACCTGCTCGACGAGCTTTGCCAGGTTCGTGCTCGCTGTCCACGTCTTGACGGAAAGTATGAGAAAACCCGACGACGGCGGGTGCTGGACGTAGTCCTCGAGATCCTTGCGGTGCGCTGTCACGAACGGGTCCGCCCCGTCCACGATCACCAGCCGACGCTTCGAGAAGAACGGCAAAGTGCGGAGCTCGTCGACCACATCCGCAAGCGTCGCACGATCCCCGGCAAACCGGACGATCGATAGCTCGCGATCCTCGTCCGGCAAGACGGCCTTTTCGATCGCCAGCAATGCCTCCCGCCGCAAAAAGGGATCGTCGCCGAAGACGGCGTAAACGGGCTTGACCGGCAGCGATCCGGGCTTTTTCAGCAGTTCAAGGGCATGCATGAAACACCTAAATCCGTGTATTCGCGTCAAGGCCACTGAAGCGTAAACCCTTCGGGATCGGGACCCGCGTCGAGTCCGAACCGAGCGGCGAGGACGCGGGCGATCCGCTCCGAGGCCCAGCCGTCGCCATAGGGATTCACAACCCTTCGGGCTTGCTCCAAACGATCTGGATTGTCCAATAACTCCTCGACCGCAGCAACGATCGTCGACGGATCGGTACCGACCAGCCGAACCGTCCCGGCTTCGACGGCCTCAGGTCGCTCCGTCGTGTCGCGGAGGACGAGGACCGGCTTGCCGAGCGAAGGGGCCTCTTCCTGAACCCCTCCGGAATCCGTCAGGATCGCAAAGGACGCGTTCATGAGCGATACGAATTCCCGGTACGGCACAGCGTCGATCAAATGAACCCGAGGATGACCGGCGAGCACGCCGACGGCGTCACGGACGTTGGGATTGGGATGGACCGGAAACACGATGCTGAGGTCTTCGTGCCTGTCGGCCAGCTCGCCGAGCGCGGAGGCCACACGTTTCAGCGGCGCGCCAAAGCTCTCGCGCCGATGTGCAGTCACCAGCAGGAAACGAGGAGTCGCGGGCTGAAGCGGCAGGACGACAGGACGGGTGGCCATCCACTTCAATGCATCGATCACGGTGTTCCCCGTCACGAAGATGCCCGCATCGGGAAGACCCTCGCGCAGCAGGTTGAGCCGAGAGCTCGCTGTGGGCGCAAAGTGGAGCTCGGCCAGGTGGTCGGCCAGCTCGCGGTTCTTCTCCTCAGGAAACGGCTGGTAGGGGTCGTGGGTCCGCAGACCCGCTTCGACGTGCCCGAAGGCGATGCGCTGGTAGTAGCATGCAACGGCTGAGGCGAAGACCGTCGTCGTGTCCCCCTGAGCGAGGACGAGGTCGGGTTTTGCTGCGGCGAACTCCTCCGCAAGGGCGGTGAGGGCCCTGGCCGTCAGGTCGGCGAGCCCCTGGTTCGGCCGCATCAGGTCGAGGTCGAGGTCGGCTTCGAGACCGAAGTCGACGAGGGCCTGGTCAAGCAAGCCGCGGTGTTGGCCGGTCGTGACGACGCGAACGTTCAGTCCAAACCCCTTGCGTCTGAGGCGAAGGATGAGCGGAGCCATCTTGACCGCTTCCGGTCGCGTCCCGATCACGCACTCGACGAGCGGCGGCAAGGCGTCCTCACTTCGTCATCAGGCAAAAAGGGAAGCAATGGCTTTCCCGTGGTCGGTGATCGGAACAGGCCGGCCGGCGGCGTCGAGCTCCTTCGCGGGGTCGATACCCAGGGCACAGTGGATCGTCGCGTGGAAGTCCGGAACGGATACGGGTCGCTCGACGATGGTTTTCGCCAGATCATCGGTCACGCCGATGACTTGACCCGTCCGTAGGCCGCCTCCTGCGAGCAAGGCACTGAAGGCTGTTGACTGGTGCCCCCGGCCTCCGCCGGCGTCGAATTCGGCGGGCCGGCCGAATTCCGTGGCGACGACCACCAGCGTCCGATCCAGCCGGCCCACGCGTTCGAGGTCGTCGATCAACCCCGAGAGCGCGGAGTCGAGCTCAGCGATGAGCTCATGCTGATGGAGCTGGCCCTGATTATGAGTGTCCCAGCCAGTGCCGTTGAGGAAGTTGAGGTTATGCGCCACCTCGACGAACCGGACCCCCGATTCGACCAATCGGCGTGCGACGAGGCAACGCTGGCCGAACTCCCCGCCGTACGCTGCCCGCACTGCCGGCGACTCGTCTTTAAGCTGGAACACGCGCGCGAACGCCGGCCCCGAAAGCCGAGCGGCCTCGCGACTGGCGGCCACGTAATCAGCGATCGCCGGATCGTCCGCGTGACTCGCCTGGAAATCGGAGCGGAGCGCTTCGAGCAACCCCTCGCGCCGTTCACGGCGATCGGCGCTAACGTCGGACGGCGGGGTGAGTCCGGTCGGCCCGGCTTCCGTGCCGATCAGGTAGATGTATCCATATTTCGAACCAAGGAACCCGGGCCCGCGCGTTACGTTCGGGTAGCCGATGACGACGTAGGCGGGCACACCGTCGGCCTCTGCCTTACGCTCGTGGGCAACGATCGAGCCGATTGACGGATAGGTGACGGTTCCGCTCACGGGCCGGCCGGTGTGCAGCAGGTTGGTGGCCGCGGCGTGTTCGTCGATGATCTTATGATTCAATGAACGGATCAGGGCGCAACGATCGAGCCGACGCGCCAGTTTGGGCAGGTGTTCGCAGAGCGAAACTCCGGGGATCGCCGAGGGGATCGAATCGTAGTAGCACCCGGCCCTCTTCTTGCCATCGCCGCGCCGCTTGGGGTCGAACGTGTCGATCTGCGCGGCACCGCCTCCCAGCCAGAGGAAGATGCAGGCCTCGGCCCGCCCTCGGGGCGATGCGGCAGTCGCGGATCCCGCGAGCGCGGCCGTAACCGCTCCGGACACGCCGGCCTTGAGAAACTCCCGGCGCGTGAGGTCGTGCGTCGTAAGCGTGGGATTGGTCGCGTTCATGGAACGTAGACAAACTCCGGCGTGTTCACGAGGGCCCAGACGATGTCTTCCATCCGCTCCCGGAATTCCAGCGTGAGGCGTTTCGTCGGGGGATCGCCAGCGCGGGCTTCCTTTTCCATTTCGAGTTGGATCCGCGAGGCACCGGGACTCAGGTGGTTCGACCAGGAGACGCG
>DAIDJG010000284.1 GCA_027451445.1 Singulisphaera sp. | reverse complement strand
TTTGGGCCCCCGCACCTTCTCGGGTGCGAGGTCCCGTTCGCCGGACTGCCCGTGCGCTACCCGGCGCGGCTCGTCGCGCATTGCGTGGCGGCTGCGGCGGAGGGCGGGCACAAGCTGCCGAAGCCACTCACGGTCGCCGGTTTCACCGACGGCCTCGCGCTACTCGCACGCGGACTTTCCGGCGTGACGCTCGTCGGCTCCCAGCCGGACGGCCGACTACCACACTGGCACCAGCCCACCGATGACGCCTCGCGGATGGACTTCGACGCGGCCTGGGACGGCGTTGAGTCCGCTTGCCTGGTCATGCGGCAGCTCGCCCGGGGGATGTACAACGAGGGGCTGGAGTCGGGAGGATCGGGATCTGATTCGGACGATAGAGGGAATCCTTGAAGAATCCCTATCACCCTAGTCAGATCCCTGAGGCGTGGATGCGGCGGGGCTAAGCGAAACGCCGGTGAGGCGCAACGGCGCTCACTCTATCGCGCTGACCGATCGTGGCACGGTCGTGTTCTCGAGTTGACCGGTCTCGGCGGTCACGTGAGCATGCCGCTCGCAGGACTCGGGCTCGATCACTCGTGCACGTAAGCCCAACTGCGGATTTCCTCAACGCCGTTGCCCTGAATCCGGCGAGGATACCGCTCCGAGGGCCAGTAAATGAATCGGTCGAAGTTCAGGCCACCCGACGGACAGTCGATCCGCAACTCATAGCTGTCGGGTTTGGCATCCAGGTCGTTGCGATCCTTGGTGTATCGCCAAACCTGATATCCGATCATCCCGGTATACGGTATTCGGTCCAGGTGTTCGGGAACGATCCGGTCCAGGGTGTCGGGATACTGGCCGTGTATGCGCCGATAATCGGCGAGCGCCTGAACGATATGATCGCCGATCAAGGACGCCCGAACGAATGCGCGGTGCCTGATACTGGCGGCGCTCGACCACGCCACGAGCCACAACACCACGAAGACAACACAGGCCAATGATCGGGATGTGTTTCGCACGAACTCGCCGTCCCGCTTCCAGTAGACGAGGCCTCGAATGGCGAATCCCACCGAGGCGGGCACGGCCGCGAGGATGCCAAAGACGGTGAACGCGGAGACGAATACCAGCATTTCGGCCAGACCCCCAAGAAATCGGGGAGCCGGCCAGACGCACATGCTCTCGGAAACGAAAGTGAGCAACGGCAGCAGCAGAGCCCATTGCCACAACTCAGCGGTCGCGGATCGCTTGTTCGCCGAAGCTGATGTCGCGCGTCCCTTCGGCTCGGTCAACGACATGGCATCCTCCGCCTTGGGACGACACTGACGTAGGAACGACAGGATATCCAACGTAACATGCGGCGGAAGCCATTCGGAGCGCCCAGAGCCATCAGCTTTTGCTTTGAGCATGCGAAATCGTGGAGGACATTGTACGAGTAGCGTCGCTCAGACGGGACACATCCGGTCCCTAACCCCTCATTGGGAGCAAGTTATGCAGGGGAATATCGACTCGACCGAGGTGACGCGCGATCCTATCAACTGGATGGACGGAACCGATCCTCTCTACCGAACGCTGCCGGCAGAATCGACGCTTGGTTCTTCCGGCGCGCGCTCGAGCCGGAAGAACCGGCCAGAACACCGTGGCCGAAGCTTCGGCGTCAATTGCCGCGCGATCTGAGCCGCAAGCTGGGTATGAAAGCTCATCCACGCAGAGCCTTCCAGATATGGGTCCATCCCCGGAAAGGGCGAGGGCATGACGTCGTACCTTTCTCGTTGCTTAGGGATTCGTCGGAAACGCTCGGCCGATCGCTTCAACTCGGCGCACTCGCTCTGGAGATCTCTGTCCGAATTATGCCGCTCCGCACCGCAACGCCGCTAACCAGGACCGCGAAGGCGTCCACCTTGGGATCGCTCGTCGTTCGGGACTCGACGGCACGAGACTTGCGACTGATAGTACCGATGACCTATGCTTGATCTCATGTTCGCGATGAATGTGTCTCGGTGGAAAGGCACCCATGGGAAACAAGCCGCGGCAAGAGCGACAGCTTACGGAGTATGAGACACGGCAGGTCGAGAAGATCGCCGCGTGGAAGTCGTCCCATCCCAACCCATTCGCGGAGTTGTTTCGGCGTGCCGCGCAGCCGATTGCCAACGTGGTTGAGGCGATCATCCCCGACCAGGTGGCCCTCCAAGCGATTGAGATGGCTTACAAGGCCACCGATCGAACAGCGACGCTCCGGGCGATGCGTCTCCAGGCCGGCGTGTCGGACATTACCGAGCTCCGGCATAAGCCGTTGGAGCTCTGTGACCGGCTGTCAAGAAGGGTGGGTACGTTCGCTCAGGGTGTTGCGACACTCGAGGGTGCGCTGACAGGAGCCGGGGGCATCTGGACCACGCTGCTGGACGTGCCTTTGCTCTTCACCCTGAGTCTGCGCACCATCATTCAAGTCGGTCATTGCTATGGCTACCGGCTCGATCAACCAACGGACAAGGCCTGGGTCTTGGGCGCGTTTGCCGTGGCGCTTTCGGGCACCCTGGAGAAACGGCACGAGTTGACGGTGAGGCTGCGCGAGATCGAGGATTTGATGCTCGAGGAGACGCAGGAGCAAGTCGTCGTCGAAGAGATTGCGTCCCTGTTAACCCAGATCGAAGTGTTCGAGGACATCCCCGTTTTTGGCGCGGCGACGGGTGCGCTGCTGAACCTGACCGTGGCGCACCGGACCGACTTGACCGCCCGGCACCTCTTTCAGGAGCGCTGGCTGCGCGACAACGGTAAGGTCGACATGATCCAACCGGCTCCGGCCGCCGCTCATATCCCGTCCCACCACGGCTGGTCCGGCGCCTTCGCGCGCGCGGGTTGCGCGACGGTGCGGGGACTCAGTTTTGGTGTGGCCTATCCCATCTATCTCGTGGCTGGTGTTCTCGGGACGAACGGTCGTACAGCTCCGGCTTGACCATGCCATCGCGCGGTCAGGGCTCACCCTGCAACGACCGCTGGTGAAGCCGGCGGTACTCGCCGGGCGTCATCCCGGTCCGCCGCTTGAAGAGCGAGCCCATGTAGCCGATGTAATGGAACGCGGTCTTGCGGGCGATTGCATCGAGCTTCAGGTCGGTCTCGGCGAGCAGGCGGCGAACCCGAGCAAGCTGGACGTCGAGGATTTCGTCCTGGAGCGTGCGGCCCGTCAGCGCCTTGAACCGGCGCTGAAGGCTGCGCAGGGAGACGCCGGACCGGTCGGCGATCCAGGCCACGCCTTTGTCGTCGCAGGCGTGCTGGCGGATCAAGCGGAGGGCCGTGGCGACGGCTGGGTCGTCGATCGCGACGGAATCGGTCGAGCGCCGCGCGACGATGCCCGTGGGCTTGATGAGGATTGGCTCCGGGGGCGCGGGCTCGCTCCCCATCAAGCGGTCGAGCAGGGCGGCGGCCTCGTAGCCGATGCGTTCGAGGTCCTGGTCGATGCTCGATAGCGGTGGGTCGGCCAGCTCGCACAATACGACGTCGTTGTCGACGCCCAGCACGGCGACCCCTTCGGGCACGGCAAGGTTGTTGCGCCGGCAGGCGTCCAGCACCTGAAGGCCGCGGATGTCGTTACAGGCCAGCACGGCGATCGGCTTGGGGAGCGTCTGAATCCAGCGGGCGACGTCGTCCTGCTCTTGCTCCCAGCTCATCGCCCTGGCGCGTCGCGAGGGCCGGTAAGCATGGCAGGTGTGTCCTGCGTCTGCCAGGCGTTGCTGGTACGCATTCTCGCGGAGGTCGCTCCAGCGCGCACCCGGCCGGCCGCAGAACGCGAACTGGCGAAATCCGCGCTCGCGGAAATGGCCCACCGCCAGAGTACTAATCGCCGCGTCGTCGCAGTGGATCGCAGGGAGCCCGTGGCTCGTCACCTGGCGCCTCAGCTCGACGACGGGTGCACCCGTCGCGATCAATGCCAGCGCCATGGCCTCGTCCCTGATCCGGGCGATGATGCCATCCCCCTTCCATGTCTTCAGCCACGAGGGCGTGGGGTCTCCCGGCCCTCGCTCCTCGAGGTAGACCGACCACGGACCATGCTTCCGGATGTACCGGCCGATCCCCGCCAGCAAGCCACGGTCGTATTGCTTGGCCGTCTCAACGATCAGCGCAACGTGCGGTACGGTCGCCATCGGGCCCTCCCGGACGGCGGCGTCTCAAGGGGTCGGAAAAGTAGAAGCGATTGATACGCAGCGATCGAGCGGCCCATCTTCCAACCCCAATCCTATTGGCGCCAAGAACTGTCGCGAAAGTAGAAAGGAATGTCGCGAGATTCCATGGATGGGGTGTGGGCGCGTCGGTAGAGTTCAAAACATACCACTGTCAGCCTGATGGCTCCGCCGAGGCGTCCTGGGACATACAAGGTCCCGGTAACGTGGGGTCGTTCCGCGCGCCGGCAGCCGTCCGGTTTCATCACATCATGCGTCGTCTGGTGAGGGTCACACGATGAAGTCCCGTCGCCGCGGTTTCACGCTGATCGAGCTCTTAGTCGTCATTGCGATCATCGCTGTGCTGATCGCCCTGTTGTTGCCCGCCGTGCAAGCAGCACGCGAGGCCGCGCGTCGCGCCCAGTGCGTGAACAACCTGAAGCAGCTCGGCCTGGCGATGCAAAACTATCACGATATCAACGGTTCTTTCCCGCCCACGGCCCTGAATTCTTCGGCAATTCGCACTCCGGACTTCGCGATCAAGGGGCGGATGCTCCCCTATCTCGAGCAAACCCCCGCGTACAACGCGCTGAACATGAGCTATCTCTACAACGCGGCGCCGAACTTCACGGTCCGCATTATCCAAATCAACTCGTTCCTCTGCCCGTCGGACGGGAACATCCCGGACGGCAACACCACGGTTGCCGGAATGACCGGTCAACCGGGTTACCACAGTTACCCCAATAACATTGGAACGTTTGCCCGCAATTACAATAACCAATACGACGGTCCAGCCTACGAGATGGGGGCCAACTTCGGCCCGACCGTGACGATGGCGAACGTCACCGACGGCACGTCGAACACGGTCATCTTCAGCGAGTTCGTTCGAGGCCGAAACATCAAGGCCGCCGACGGTCCGTTCCAGATTTACAAGGATACGACCGACTCGGACTCGGTCGCCATCCCGCCCACCCAGCTCGTCACGAATTGCAAGGCGGTTCCGCTCGTCTCACAGGGGACTCCGCTCACCGCGTCGGACCAATGGCAGAAAGGGGCCGACTGGCTGAACCAGAACTGCGGCAAGGGGGGTGGTTACAGCCACGTCATGCCGCCCAACTCGCGCTCGTGCTACTTTAGTAACACCAATGCGAGCAAGACTTACACGATGGTCTGCGCCAGCTCCTACCACTCGGGTGGCGTAAATGTGGCATTCCTCGACGGATCCACCCGGTTTGTCAAGAACTCGGTGAACCCAACGACCTGGTGGGCGATCGCGACCAAGTCAGGGGGTGAGGTGTTCAGCGCGGACAGCCTCTGACCTCGATCATCGTGTGTCGATAAGCCACGGCAATCGTCGGAGTCAGGGACGCCGTGTGCTGTTCCGACGCCTATTACCGGCGAGGGCCTCGTCCGGACTGCGTACTCTTAAGGGTGGAGAGAGGATGAGAATCGTCCAGCTCCTGACAATCGTGGTCGTACTCGCCGCAGCCGCTCCCGCGGGTGCGGCGGGCTTCCGATGGGGAGACCACGCGCGAAAGCCTGACGCGTGGTTCCGAAGTGACGAAGCTCGTCAGGTGGCTGAAAACGTCCTGTCTCATCAAGCGGCGCTCGGCGATTGGCCGAAGAACTTTGATACCTCGCGGGCGCCTTACGAGGGTGACCCCAAGGCCATCAAGGGGACGTTCGATAACGGGGCCACCGTGGGTGAGGTCCGGTTCCTCGCCCGGGCTTATCGGGTGACGCAACGAGAGCCGTATCGTGCGGCCGTCATCAAGGCGCTCGACCACGTCTTCGAGGCGCAATACGAGTCGGGAGGCTGGCCCCAGACGTCGCCCCCAGGCAAGGGGTACCCAAGGTATGTTACCCTGAACGACGATACGATGGTTAACCTGCTGGCGCTGGTGCGCGATGCGTCGCGTTCGGACGATTTCGCTTTCCTCGACCCGAAACGCCGCAGCATCGGTGCGCGGGCGTTCGAGCGCGGTATCGACTGCCTGCTCCGCTGTCAGGTCAAGGTAGACGGCCGGCTGACGGCCTGGTGCGCCCAGCATGACGACCAGACTTTGGAACCGTGCGGGGCAAGAACTTTTGAATTGGCCTCGCTCAGCGGCATGGAAAGCGCGGGGGTTTTGCTGATGCTGATGAGTCTGGAAGAGCCCACTCCCGAGGCCGTTCGCGCGGTCCACGCCGGCGTTCGCTGGTTCGATGCGGTGAAGCTCCCGGGTCTCCGGGTGGAAACGGTTGGCGGCGATCGAAAGGTCGTCGAGGACGCGGGTGCACCGCCGCTCTGGGCGCGGTTCTACGAAATCGGCACGAACCGTCCGTTCTTTTGCGACCGTGATGGGGTTAAGAAGTACCGGCTCGATGAGATCGGCCACGAGCGCCGCAACGGCTATGCTTGGTATGGTCGCTGGGGAAGTCGCGTTGCCGATCGCTACGCGGACTGGAAGAACGCCCATCCGGAGCCGGCGGCGGCCGGCGAGCCCGGAAGTGGGGGCAATCAATGACGAGCTTCGTCCTGTGTGATGCCAAGTTTCATGAGGGCACGGTGTAGCGATGGTCCAGACGGCGGTCGACCCACGCGACAAGGCCGATTTACTCCGCCGCGAGGCGGAGCTGCGGTTCGGCGTTGCGCCCGGCAGCGTACGGGTCGTGCGCTCACCGTACCGGGTGTGCCCGCTCGGGGCGCACATCGACCACCAACTCGGCCCGGTGACCTCGATGGCGCTCGACCGGGGTGTGCTGCTGGCGTATGCTCCGTCGCCGACGCGCGAGATCCGCGTCGAGAGCCTCGAATTCGACGGTCCCGTTCGGTTCCGGCTCGATGATGTGCCTCATCGTGCGGGCGACTGGGGTGATATTCCCCGAGGCGTCGCCGTGGCGCTTGGCGGCCGGGGACGGCTTGACCGGGGGCTTGTCGGTCTAGTCACAGGAAAGCTTCATGGGGGTGGCGTCAGCTCCTCCGCGGCCGTGGGCGTCACGATTTCGCTCGCCCTGCAAGAGGTCAACGGGCTGTCGCTCGGGCCCGACGCGACGATCGAGCTGGGGCGGCAGGTTGAGAATGAGTACCTTGGCCTGAGTAACGGCATCCTCGACCAGGCGGCCGTCGTGGTCTCGAGGCGCGGGCGGCTCACGTTGACCGACTGCCGGACGTCACAACACGAACGGATCAGCCCGGCCCCTTCATCCCCACCCTTCAAGATCCTGCTCGTCTTTTCGGGATTGACGCGTCCGCTGGTCGGGACCGACTACAATCGTCGGGTCGCCGAATGCGCCGAGGCCGCCAGCGTGCTCCTCGCCGCAGTGGGCCGAACCGTCGCCAGGCCGGTCCTCGGCGAGTTGTCGACCGCGGAGTACGAGACGTTCCGGCACCTCCTCCGAGGCGCCCCGGCGCGTCGTGCGGCCCACTTCTTTTCCGAGGTCGACCGTGTTCGCCGAGGGGTCTCGTCCTGGCGCAACGGGGACCTCGCCGGGTTCGGCCACCTGGTGACCGCCTCCGGCGAAAGCTCGATCCGTAACTACGAATGCGGCAACCCGCCGCTGATCGACCTGTTCCAGAGCCTCGTCGAGACGGATGGCGTTTACGGTGCTCGGTTCAGCGGTGCCGGGTTCCGCGGCTGCTGCGTGGCGCTCGTCGATCCCGACGCCGCCGCGGATGCGGCCGAGCACGTCGCCTTCGAACATGTGCGCCGCTATCCCGACCTCGCGGAGTTCGCGTCGGCTGTGGTTTGCGACACGGGCGACGGAGCCGGCTTCCTCGATCCCCCGACACACCACAATGGCCGGAACGGCCACGGGGCTCCCCTGTGAGCCGGATCGAGCCGTTCCCTCAGTCGATCGCGATCGCCGGCGCATGGGGCTACATCGGGCGCAAGTTTCTCGATGCTGCGGTTGCTCATGGCGTGACCCCGTATGTGTTCGATCCCGCCCCACCTCCCGCGGACGTCGACCTGGCCCGAATCGTCCGGGTGGAGACCGAGGCAGAGTTCCACACGCTCCCGGCCGAGTTGTTCCACCTCGGCGTCCATCCTGAGCATCGACGGCTTGATCTTTTGCTTGCTCGCAACGAGCCGTTGCTGATCCTCAACGAGAAGCCAATGGCACTCCCCGGGCGGCCGCGCGACTGCCCGCAGATCGTCGAGGCTGTGGATGCGTCGCCTGCGGTTGTTTTTTATGACTTTCCCGAGCTGTTCGACCCCCTCACACAGGAAGTGCTCGGCGTGCTCTCGGCGTTTCGTGAGGTTGCGATCACCGGGATGTTCCTGCAGCGCTCCAAGGATCGCGAGGACCCGGCCATTGCGCGGAACTTCAAGCCGATGGTCACCATTCAGTATCAGGAGACGGTGCACTGCCTGGCGTATGCGCTTTACCTGCTCGCGGCTATCGAGAGGCGACGGGTCGAAGTGCACGCAGTTGGCGGACCCGGC